>NZ_CP096309.1:0-2683 GCF_049901995.1 Providencia sp. PROV200 | reverse complement strand
TGATAATCATCATCGTTTGTGCAATGGTATAACGCTAAAACAAGCTGACATTGTTCTGGAGTTCCGCATTCTATTGCCCAGCGGATCAACTCCGAAAAGGTCAATCCGTTCGGTTTCCAGTGTTTTTTATGCCGTGACGCTAACGCCTTAAATTTTTCACGCCCTTGATTATATTTTTCTGCCCCGATCACCGGATCTTCACAACGAACCCCTTGAACCGGTCGCTTATCAAATGACAATTCCCATAAATTTAATTCTTCGATGTATTCGTAATCTTCTGGCGATGCCAAACGAAATAATTGAGACATAGAGACACCCTCCGATCATGTGTGAACGGAGACAGTATAAGGCTTTCGAGAAATTCCGCTTCCTCGACGTGAAACAAGTTCACGCCTTGCGGCGAGCGTTGCGAATTGAATTTATGAGGTTTACCAAGCTCCAGATGTAACAAAGCCCCGTGACAGCATCACAGGGCTCTGGTACTCTAAATCTTGTGCATTCGTTGCTCAGATTAGACGTCGCAATCCAATCTTAGCAACGTGAGAGGCGCTTGTCACGTTCTCATTAAATACCAGCCAACGACATTAACCCAAATGCACCACTTGATTGACTCGGACTTAGCCCGGTCTCCGAAAGGATAAACAGGCAAATTGTGGTAGTAAAACGTACCGGAAAACGAAATTCCGGCTCTACCTCCGAATCACGCTGCGGTATCGAAAGATTACAGTGCGTACCTGATAAGAGCACCAATCAACGGACTAGGGATTTCTTGGATTGCGAAGTGTCGAAAGAAGCCCAACCTAACCAAACTTAGCCAGATTAACGAGCTAAGAGACCATGACCCAATAACTGATCATGGAGAAAAGCAAAGACAAGATGAAGATGTCGCTTCGCTCCGTTTTGATTAGTACCACATTGGGGCATTAGGCGTTTTTTACCTAGATTTTATCGGTGAACAATAACACCTAAACTCTCAACAAGCTGAAGCGCCTGCTCTCCATCCAACTTCACTCCATCTAAATTAATTCGCCTTGCATCAAGCTCGCCAAGCGCCCCACCCGTTAAATCACAACCAGTAAAATCAGCCAAAGACCAATCAAACGATGAAAACTCCCCACAAGAAAGATCGGAGCCACGAAACACGGCGCCAGTTATCACAGTGCCATTCCAGCGATTTTCCCACAGTTCGCACTTTTCTAATATGACTCTAGAAAAATTAGCGTAACTAAGATTTGTCTTGGTTATATAAGCACTACAAAACCATGACCTTGTAGTTATCATATTCATAAAATTAGCCCCTCGAAAATCAGCTCCTTGAGCTAAACACTCACTAATTTCAAGACCTAAGGCGCTAATGTTTTTAAAATTACTCATTGATAAATCGCAGCTTTTAAAGCTAGCGTTTTTTAGTTTGGCTCTATTAAAATCACACCCTTCCAAGCTATTCCTGTCGTAAAAACTACAATCAACAAATTCAGTATCAGTTAAATCAACCCCTGAAAAATCACAATTTGAAAAGGCAATATTTTTAACTCTATTCCCCGTAAATTGATCTCGTGAAAACTTTTCATTGATAAAGTGCTTTTCCATACATGCTACACCTGGTTATTTATACAGTGCAATCATTGTACATTAATTTGAACAACCTTAAACTCTAGCTAAAATTGATTCATACAATCCCTTTTATGTTAAACGGGCGAGTTAGTTAGCAAAAACCTCCCGTTCATCCCCATTAAAGCCCCTCGAAACGATTTTAAGACACGATCACCCTATAAAACACCCAAATCTACGCTGAAAGTTTAGAACGGTTTTGCGGGCTTCTGAGTGCGTTTTTAACATCGTGCAAACTGACAAGTAAAACGATGCGAAATCGCTGAAAGTCACAAACTTGTTTTGTGGCAAGAAGCGATTTGACCAACCGAGTAAAACGAGGGCGGTAGGCTTTTTGTTTTTATCCTGATGAGCGTCCAGCGAAGAAAGGGAAAAACAGGGGGAGCCGAAACGAAATGACACGCCCCAGCGATGGCAAGTGAACCCCAGTGAACGTGTTTCGTTTTGGGGGCAAAGCCCCCCGTCAAGCGAAGCGTCTGACCACCACATTTTTGAGCGACCAAATACAGGGGCGAAAAAAGGGGGTGGTCAGACGAACGCAGTGAGTTTGACGGGCTTGGGTGAATGGTTTTTTTCGCAGGCGTCCAGCCGAAGAAAATAGCCAGAGGGCGGAGCCTTATGTCATTCATTTTCGTCCAGAAAATGAGTGGCATTGATACTGAAAGTATCATGGGGTGCAAGTTAGTAAAACTATGATTCTACCCATTATTTCACCCGTTATTCTGCCCGTTATACCTAAATTGGGTGCAATAACGGGTAAAGTAATAGGTAGAATAACAGGTGGATTAATGGGTAAGAAATAACACAACGTCATCTTGTGTCTATCTATTATTCTGTATCTTATTCTATGTATTATTCTACCTATTACAGACGAAATAGATAAAATAAGAGATAGAATAATAGATAGGATAATACATAAAATAATAGGTAAACCTAACGTCAGCGCACCTTTTCTTCGAGCTGTTTTAGCATCGAAATATCACCTAATAACCGTTGATTTTTACCTGTGAAAAAGATGATCGGACTGACATTTGCATTATCAATACTTCGGCTTAACTGAATTCCCATCGCC
>NZ_CP096308.1:0-307514 GCF_049901995.1 Providencia sp. PROV200 | reverse complement strand
AATCCTCTGTAGGCCACGCCACCAGCGGCCTGCGAGCGACAGGGATCTTTTAGGATCTGTTAGGAACTAATTAGGTTAATTATTAGGATCTAGCTTGTTGAAAAGTTGATAAGTGAAAACCAGCGCCCAACACAGGTACTGGTTTTTGTTTGGGTGGCTATTCTGCCCAATGGGCTTTGAGTTGTCTGTTAGCTTCATCTAACGCAGCTGAAGCTGAGGGCATGATGCGGTTATCGAAAACCCAGGGCGCATCTTTCCAGTTGCCTTGCTGCCGAATATAGCCCAGTCTTATCGCTTGCATGAATGTCATCGGCTTTGGGCTAATAGGATTCACCACCAGCCCCTTGGCGCGATTGACACGCACTTTCAGGTAAGCCAGCACACGCTCAGCCTGCGCTTCTTTTTGCCCTGACAAGTCCCAGATACTGCGTCTCAAATGCTTAATGGCTTCTTCACTGGTCACGCGTAATCCCTCGTAGAGTTCAGTACACTGATGCTTGGCAAATCGCACTGAAATTCAGTGTCATCGGCACGGTCTATCCAAGTTATACACGCTCCAGATCGCCATACCGCCAGAACGGGGTCGCTCATGCAGTTTTCAACACTCTCATCCGAGTCATCAAAGTCGTCGAACGTCGCTTCGCTATAGATGACAACATGGAGGAATTGCGGGTTTCTTTCCAATACAGCAAAAGCGTCGATCAGCGCGGATTTGTCAAATTTCAGCGTTACGTTCAAACAGCGAATATTATCTTGGAGTTTAAGTTCAGTCAGCATTGGTTACCCTTTCATGCCCTGAGGCTCTCTCATGGCGATCCTCAGCAGTTTTACGATGTTTTGTGCGAAATGATGCGATGAGTACCACATCGCATCGTAGAAAGCGTTACAGCGCTATTTCATTGCAGGCTCTTTTCGACCCAACGATATTCTTTGGATTGGAAATTATCCTGCAAGCAGATCGTGCATTTTCCGTTGCGGCACTCTGCGTAAACACTCCAGTGGAATGCGGGTGTATCACAGCTGCCGGAAACTGATTTAACAAAGCCACCGAGCTCATGCTTTTTTGCAATGGTAAGTTTGGACGTGGCGATAGCTGAGCGGAGCTCAAACGCATCAAACTCCACGGTAATTGACCCAGCTGGGAGCGTCACTTCGTTACAGACGGAGTACAGTTCGCGAGGTACGGTAAAGCAGGTATTAGCCAGCGCATATTGCTCAGCTGTTAGGTTTCGTGGCGACTCCACTGCACAGAGCAGCGTATCCCATGTAATGCCGATGTTTGCATCATGAGTTCGATCCACCAGCTGAAGCGCCTTGTGTGCCTCATATTCAGAAATGGGTTCCATCTCATTGTCAGACAAAACTTGGTGGATGTCTTCAGTATCCCACAGCTTGGAAAGCACAACATCGTATTGATTTTTTGTGGACAGGTGCGCGATTAACTCTTTGACTGTGCAGTACATAAGAAACCTCTTTTATTGATATTGTTTGTTTTGTTTACCTCTTTATTGAAGCATGACCTCAACCGCTGACGAAGAATAGATAGCAGAATAATTAATTTATTAGTTGCCATATTGGCAACCAATAGTTTAGATGCTACAATGTTGACAAATAGGAAACATGAGAGATGCAATGCACGTAATATCAAGAGAACCTTTTGACCAGGCATCCAAGCGATTTCCAAACAGTGCTCAGGCGCTATCTGACATATATCGAACACTCAAGCGCGACAGTTATCAAACGCCTGATGAGCTTAAAAAGGTTTTCCCCAGCCTTGATCGGATGAAGTATAGAGAGAAATGGTGGGTCATCGACATCAGTGGCAATTCATTAAGAATGATGTTTTTTGCCGACTTTGACCGGGGGAAAATATTCGTGAAACATATAACAACCCACGCTGAATACGATAGGTTGACTGATCACTACCGGAGAACAAAAGCATGATGTTTCAAGATGCAGTAAACGCAGCACAAAACCTGATAAGCATTGTGCCGTTATTGGGAAACAGCCATTCTCGCGAAGACTATGAAAAAGCCGTTCAACTGGTTGAGCACCTTGTCGAAAATGACCCAGACAACCCGCTTATCGACTTGATTTGCGCGAAGATTGATGCGTATGAAAAAACAGCGCCCGAATTTGCTGAATTTAACGAGCGCTTAGCAAAAAGCAATGGCGGTGTAGCAGCATTGAGAACGCTGATGGATCAATACCACCTTAATACGACAGACTTTCAAGATGAGCTCGGTTCGCGCTCATACGTTAGCCGCATCCTCAACGGTGAACGAGGATTAACACTGGAGCACATTAAAAAACTGTCTGCGCGTTTTAATATCCCTGCCTCCATTTTCATAGACTAAACGGTTACAATCGAGTTCCTACACTAACAAAAAACCCGCTTTTTATGCGGGTTTCTTTTTTGATTCAGTGGACAATCTTACCGAATTAGCTGCCGGTTGTGCAGAACAGTACAGGTCGCACCAAGACCCGCATGCAGCACGAAAGCTATCAACACAAATCCCCCTGAAGCTGGGATATGAAACGAGTCTAGGAAAGCCGTTGTCACCGTCAACATCAAACCAAAAAGGCCTATGTATTTAACCGCCAACGAGAGACACACAACCACTGGACTTCGCAGCCCTGGCAATTTGTGTGTTTCGTGATACTGGTACTTTGCATACAATCCACACAGCACCAGCAAGGACAATGTCATCAACGTTAAAGTGCCGATCAGTAGTGCCAGCATGACAACCCCCTTAACCCCAACTTGTCAGCCAATATGGCAAACGCTTTTCCACAGCTTTCGCGCTTCACCACTCACGTCGAATGAGTAGCTCTCACCCAACTCGTTATCATCGAACTTGCACACCAGGCCATACGGCGTAATGAGCATGTGCGCACCCGATACGCTGATCCCAAACAACCGGATGCTGATATGTACGGGAACAGACATCACCCCTTTACCCCTCTGGCGATATCGCTCTAACGCCGAACTGAACATGCCGCGATTAATCAGCACCTCCAGCAAGTGTTCGTTAACCCAACTACCCTGGCCGCCAAAGACGGTTGAATTCGGATTTACGCTGATAATGTTTCGTGGCTTCATCTATCCCCCCAGCGCTCTTTTCAGCGCCTCACTTTGGATGGCGTTCCCCCCCGGTATCGGGAAGTTCCAGTATCACTCAGCAGATATCGCTGACGAAAAAACCGCCCGAAGGCGGCTTTGACATTGGCTGTTAGAGGTCAATTTCCAGTAGAACAGTTTTGACCATCGTGCCGGACTCTTTGAAAGCTTTGTCTTCCAGTTCAGTGAATGAGCCCCCGAGCAGTTTCACACGCTCACGGAAGGCCTTGGTCAAGGCATCTTCACGGAACAGCACGCCCGCAGACAAAATGCCCCGCAGGCGACCACCTTGCGTATACACCCCACCTGAAAGCAGCAGATCCAACGCTCGGTTTGTATGCTTAATGTCGGCCTTATTTTTGAAAGGCGGGTTCATGATGATGACATCGAATTTCTCGTCCATTTCATGGCTGAGAAAATCAGCATTGACCAGTTCAAGGCTTGTGCCCGTAAATTCAGGGTTTACCAGCGACGTAATTTCAGGGTCGCTGTTCAGTTGCTGAACGCGCTTTTCATCCAGCTCAACAGCCACGATATTGAGGTTTTTTGCCGCTTTAGCCACAGCTTTGACAATACGCCCATCACCGCAGGACGGCTCCAGCACTCGATCCCCGTCCTGAATATTGGCACTGGTAACCATCGTATTGATGATTTTTTCCGGCGTTGGAAAAAAGTTGAAGTCGTCTTTTGGCACCACAACCGATCCAGACAGGATAATGTCGTCGATACGCCCTTCCGCACTGCCATCAAAAATATGGGCTTTCTCTTTGCGGTTCCACTTCCCACCAGCGGCTTCAAGCACCTTGTTGGTGTTGGTGTACAGGCGACGATCCAGCTGGCCTTCCAGGAAGAGTTTGTTGCCCTCCACACGCGCTTCAGACAGAACTGCGAGGACGTCATTTGATACTTGCATTTCTTACCCCAATTTATTGATATTGAATTAGCCACCAGCCCCACGCTGACGGCTTAAATTGCTTTACCCGATCACTACGACGGATTGATAGCTTTCAGCAGCCAGTACGTCGTCTTCATCGTTGTCCTGCCAGAACATGGCTGGTAGACGATCAACTTCAAGATGGCTTGGCATCCATCCCAGAGTGCGTGCAACCCAGAAACTTCGGGTATGCCCAGCATTATCGACAACGGATACCCGTTCGCCTTCATAGCCCACCAGCTGAGGACTCAGGTTCCCAGTGCATTGCAAACCGGTGCGCTTCGCGTACTGATGGCCTTTTTCCATCATTGCCATACACTCGGTGTAATGCTCGAAAGAGCCTGCTTTGCTCTTCGGTTCGACAACCCCCATCCACTGAGCCACGGCTTTTGCACGCTTCGCCAGCAGGGCTATCCCGACCTTGAAAACACCACGGTCTTGAGTGAAAACGTATTGCTGTTTTAGCTTGTCGATTTTCAGCTGGTTCATAACGGGTTTCCTCGTTGCGATAATGTTCGGCCTGCGATCAGACCGAACGATTAGGTGTCAGACTACGTACTGTACGTTTAACTCTTGATGAAGCTGCTTTAGGACTGTTTCCCCACTCAATTCCAGCGATTCCATTTTTCCACCGATATAGGCAGCGCCAGTCACTTCAGTGTGGAAAAACGCGCCACGATAAATGATGCTATTCATGACAATGGAGATAACCCCCACGCTGCGAAGCTCATACAACAGCTCTTCTGCCGTCCATTCCATCGCATTGATCCAACCACGCAAATCCTCCAATGCCCCTTCATCTGGCGTAGGAGCCGCAAGCAGTTCATCCAGCTGCTGCACAAACTCATGGTCTGGCTTAAACGCTCTAAGAAAGCTACCAATCGCTTCTTTTCCACTTAGTCGATTAAAACCGAATGAGACACTGCGATTAGATGAATGGAAAAACTCCAACCCTTCTTTGGGCAAGGATCCAATGGGCGCATCTGCACTAAACGTGACGATAAAACTTTGGATAAATTCTTGCTTATCTGACATGTGAATCCTCTTTTCTTATTGGTATCGTTGTTTTGTTTACTTAACCAGTAAAACATGACCTAAGCCGCTGACGAATAATAGAAAAGAGATTATTTTGAGAAACAATATCGAGTAGTGAAAATGTTATTTCCGGAAGGACTCCACAGCTATTTTCCCGTGGTAATGATGAAGCGCGCGAACGCTTTCCTTGTGGTCGTCATCACCCGCCTTGCCCGATTGGCTGTATCGCTTAGTTGTCTGGTATCGCTCAACCAAAGCCATATACTCCGGATCATTTGCCCGGTCATAACGGACAGCAAAGCGACGGCTGACCCCAAACTTGTTTCTACGGTTGGCACCCATGAATCTTCCTTTTAAACCCGAGTTGGTTCGATAGGAAGATCATCCCACAGGTTCAGCGCTGACAAAGAGGTTCAAAATAAAATACATTCCCCCTGTTTTTACTGGTTGAACAGCCTCCCAATTATCAAATCACTACCTTTGCTCGTGTAATGTATCCCGTCATGGGTTCGTACCTGCACATCGTTCACGGTAAGGTTAAACTGACGCCCAATAGCGACCTCGGGGTCGAAAAAAGCGATCTGTGTTTCATCCACCGCCTGACGGATTGCTTGTCTGGTATTTACCAAGGCGGCTTCGGTGGCAGGATTCTTCATTGCAGGTGGCAATATCCAGATAATCGATGCACCGGGGTTGCTCTGCTGGATTTGCTGGATAAACTGTGTTGCCTTCTGCTGGTAGTTCGTGACTTGGTTTGCACCGATGCCGTCATTAGCCCCCAGAGAGATAACCACGGTCTCATAGTCCTGAAAACTCATTGTCTGAACATAATCGTTCCACTTTACCGAACTGCGGTCGGTAAGCCCTGTGCTCTCCTTATAAAGGCCGTCTACTGGGATGTGCTTCTTTGCGCTCGTCGCGAGGGTATAGGTTAAGCTATCACCGATAAACAGTGGCTTAGCCAATGATATTGCAGGCAGGAACAGGGTAAGAAATAAGGCAGTTTTCATAACTATTTCCAGGTCGATACACTGCCGATGATTTTAAAAAAGATACTTTTTTAATCCACGTTAAAGGCCGACGCTTTGCGGACAAAAAAGCCCACACCATCTGGTGCAGGCTTGGAGTCGAACTTTTTAGCACGCCTCATCAGGCCATTGCGGTTTCGGCCAGAGACAAAGCTTGTTCTTGAGTTTTAGCGATCCCCAACCACAAGATCCTTGCTGAAGGAAAGTCGAAGCGCAGGATGTTCAAAGCGCGCTGTTCATCCTCAGCAAACACGGGCTTGTATGCCGCGACACAGCGCTCATACTCAGCACCTTTTCGTAGCTGAGGAATTGCATAAACGATGAAGCAACGGTCTTCTGGCTCACCATATTCCGGTCCTGCTATTGATACAGCGTAATCGAACGCAAATTTTTTCACGTCATAGAAACTACCACTTTCTTCATGTGACATCGTGTATTCAATTTTTGTCCCAGCATTAGCACGTTTTTTCATGTGCTCAGTTTGCTGAGCATTGTTCCAGCGGTGCAATTGCATACGGCTGGCTTCTTTGCCCTTCAGGACAGCCTTGGCGTTTGGCTTGTAGCCTTGCGCGATCAACGCGTCAATCCACTCGCGGACAGTCACTACTGAACCGTTGAAACGGATTGCTGAAGCTAAATGGTTTTCAGCACGTTTTTCGTTTGCATTGACTAATGGGGTCATCGTAACTTCCTCGGTTTATTCATTTTGTTGACCCAATCATTCAAGCATGAGATTGACCGCTGACGAAGTGATTACACGCTGATTTTTATCATAAAAAATGCCCATCGAGGGTGATGGGCATTAAGGGGTATCGTGGGTTTGGGAAGCCCACTTCATTGATCAGACGCTAAGCATGTGTGGCAGCGTCGAACTCGGGTGAAAACACTGGGTTAACGCGAATGACTGTAGCCATTTCGACTTTCAGATTTACCTCCACATATTCCCCGTGCTTTAGAAACTGAACTTTCTGGTCGATACGACGCATTCCAATGCCGTTAGATTGAGCCTGAACCCACCAATCAAAGTCGGGCGGGATTGTCAGAGTTAATCCGTGCCATTGGGTCATAAACACGTTACCCATTGGCTTATACGTTTTCTGAGGCTTGCACCAGAATGGAAACATCAGCTGAACTAATGCACCATTGCGTGGGTCTACAAACTCCAGGAAAACACCAAAAGGTGACTCTCCTAAGACCTTTTTAAAATCCATCCACGCAGCGTGACAGAAGGTATTATCTCTCAATACTTTAACCATTTTCACGTCGTTCATTTCATTCAGCCTTGTTGGTTTCTATGTAATTAGTAAACCATGACCTCAGCCGCTGACGAATAGCGTAAACTATATTATTTTGAATTATTTCTTTTGTGATTGGTTTTGCTTCAGGCAAAAAAATGCCCACCGAAGTGAGCGATTAAAACGGGGCAACTTAACCTTTCCCGTTGATGATCCGAATCAACCTTTCATTCTGCTCCTGTGCCAGTGCTTCCGCCATTTCCTGAACGGCCATCATACGTTTGGTTGGCATGGGCTCGCTGAACAACGACGCAGTAGCAATAGCTTCAAGATACTCAGACTTCAGCTGATTTGCCTCTGCATCAGCGATGGGGAAAGTAGGTAACGGTACGCGTTTCGCGATGGAGGTTGCGACAGATTTCTGCGTTTTCATCGCTGAATTAGTCACAACAAATAACAGGAAATATCCCGCTAAGATACCCAGGCCAATTTTAGCGATCTTTGCTTTGACTCCTTTCGCGGTCAACATGGCTATCGCTGAACAGGTAATGCCCAGGCAAATGAAAAAGAGCGCCCCACCAGAGGTAGAAGCCACTGCGGTGAATAAAGTGATCATATTTCCTCGCTTAAGTGTTGTGGTAGACCAGGATATTGTCCCCCGTAGACAACCGGTAATGAAATTTCTAATCCTCATTTTAAAAATCAAGCCCCCTCTAACTTGACAAGACCGCTAGCGAGGATATTGTTTTGATTAAAATTAATAACAAGGTGGTTAATATGGACAGTCGTCTTCGCGACCTAATCAATGATTATTTAAAACGCGTTTCTGAAGCCATTGAGTTAATGAAGCTCTCAGGGTTCGAATTGCCAATATCTAATAACGCGTGGGCAGGAAACAGCATTCCACAAAGCGGGGAGTTGCATAGTGGCATCAGGTATTTCAAACATGGTTACGGATGCGCCGTGCATTTACGAACGGGCACTATCGATTTTGATTTTGGAGAACACGGGGAATTCAATGGTTTCGATTTTTGGCGCTTATCCGGCTTTGCAAAGGACAATTTAAGCCAATATGGATTTCAAACACCTGATGAATTAAAGCAATGTTTCGACGCTGAAATAACGAAAAGCAATCTGCTTTATTCTGGTTACATTCTTTATTATCTAAATGAACAGCAATAGGCCGGAAACCGGCCTATAAAAACACATATCGCCTACTTATCCGTGAAAGAAAATAGGCATGTTTAATACTCCGTGAAAGAAAATAGGCATGTTTAATACGCCGCTGATAAAGTCCTTTTCAGCTTTCAAATCACGGTAAAACGGTGAGTGAGCCTCTGCCAGTGCCAACAACGCACCACGCTCCGGACCAAATTCATTCACCTGCTGGGTGATCTCCGCAAAAATTTTACGGACGGTTTCCAGGTGACTGGCTGGTAAGCCGTCTTCCTCCAGTAACTGAAGGAATTCCGTGAACATCACATTGCGCGGGATCGGGTTATATTCTTGAGACACATTCACCTCCTAAATGCCCTCAGGGGCGGTTGATAATGCTATTCATACACTGTATTAATTACGCGTTGTCCAGCGTGTCACGCCTTCAGGCAATGGCACTTCCACCTCGGAGAAGTAACCGGTCTGGTATTTTCTCGCTTCTGAGTTACGCGAAAAGATGTAATGCAACGCCAGTTCTTTGTTGGCAAAAGTCATCCTGGTAAAGGTTTTCACTGGTGCAATAATGCCCTCCAGACATTGATTTTCGTTGTACCCAACAGGGCAGATATCGAACCAATGAGCATGGTTGAATGGTGCTTTTGTCTTCGCAATCTTCGCTTTATTCGGATCGTCATAACGCTGAGGCAACGTCACTTCAATCACATCGACAGGGGCATCCTGGTGGAGGTGAGGACTACCAAGCAGTGTATCGATCATAGGCCTGCCGCTTTCATCGCGTAGGCTCTCTGCAAGCCACAGCGTGCTCTTAGAACGATGTGGATGTGACACGTATTCCTGTGCGTAGCGCCAGCGGACATCAAAGCTGTGTATTTCGGATACAGAGTTGCTATTCAGTGAATAGTCCAGCCCGCTGTATTCGAGATCCTTGTTCGTGCTGAACATGTTCACGTCGGGCATTTCCTTAGAGGAAAACATCCACATGTCAGCAGCCTTTGTGCTCAGTTCTTTGATGCGCCCTTCAGGGTGTTTGTAGAACGATGCATACATCTCCGCCAGACCGCTCTTGGCGCTCTCACTTTCCAGCAACTGATAGATGCAGTGTACCGATCGGCTTATAGAGCCCACGTACACAAAGTTCCATTCACTGCCTTCAATGCGGATGCCGATCGGGATCATCAAAGCTGGAACCTGGACTTGCCCACCCGTCTCATGAACGTAGTTCATCTCGTAGTAAGCTTCTTTCCAAAGATGAGACATTTCCGCCAGACGTCTTTGGTTGGCTGGGTTTAAACGATGTAGATCACCGGCTCTGCTTTCCACAAAGCTAAACGCTTCCTGTTTTTCTTCATAACTGCCAAAAGCAGCATTCAGATTCTTCCACGCCTCCGCCTCCGGCCATTCAAAAATTGTTGTTTCCGCCACATTCGAGGCGTTCAGTTTCACCCAGCTGCGTGAGCCTTCTTTGATTCCCGTTTTCGTCAGGTTGAAGTTAATGCGCTGCACCCAGATATGCGGCTCTATCCGATCATCACGCTCACCATCCGTTGGCGCAACGTACAACGATAATTTACCATTCGTGTTCACAATGAGGCGCAAAGGTGCGGCCTTAATTATGCGCGCAAAATCGACTATCTGAGGCAGCATATTCATGCCCCGGCAGGCGATCATGTCCATCACGCCCAGCAGGTTTTCCCACTGCGCTTTGTCGGCCATCGCCTCTGCCAAAGGTGCTCCACGGTTCGCTGCACGCCATGCCATGACTGTTTTGTCGATAACGGTATCTTGGTCGGCTTCATTCCCCACACGCCCTACCACCAGCGCTGCTTTCAGCAGGTCGCGAGACTTCTGCTCTGACTGACGCTCTTCTCGTAGGTACTTAGCCAACGATTTGAACAGCGCAATGTAGTAGGTGTGGTCCGAGCGCACAGCCCGAGAATAGATGTAGTGCTCCAGATGCTCAGCGGTGACCGCGTCCAGGCACAGGTAAGGCAAACGTGCGTCGTCTTCCTTCCACTGTTTGTTGTACTTTTCGATACAGACGTTGACGTTATAGTCACGCGTCACACTTCCTCTCTTGTTGCTATAACTGGTCTTGCTGACTGACGCTTTGACATTCAACAGGCCGTCTTTGATAAAGGCTACAGCTACGTTGCGGTCGTCTTTAAAGTCCACGGTAAAACTAAAGGAACCATAGGAACGATCGTCATTTTCTTTGGCTGCACCTGGCGCAGTCTCTGGGTTCGCCAGTGAATGCCATTGGCACATCACACGAGAGCCGCTACGTAGGTGACTGTTTGCCCATTCGATGAAACCAGCCAAGGATGGATACTTTTTATTTTCTGGGTTACTCAGCATGCCTGTACCGTCAGCATCATGAATGAAGCGGCAATGTTGCTCTTGGAATTTCATCGACACAAAATTCAGACCCAGACTCCGGTCGTAGAAATCACCAAATAGTTGTTCCCGATGGTCAAGCCCACAACACATAATCAGGAAACGTTTGTAGTGCAGTGCCATGCGCTCATGCGCCTTCAGCCGATCAGAATAAGCGACGTTTTGGAATTTAATTTGTTCCCCATCCATCCCCCGGAACAAGCGCTCTTGCTCATCCCGAGACGGGAACAGCATGTTCGCACCCAGGTGAGACTCCACAGGGGACACGATGCGATACAGGTTTTCGCCGTCGCGAACCATCAAGAATACCTTGGCATTCTCGCTGTTATTAATAAGGTTTTCCATACGGTCTTTGTAGTCGATATAGCGGCGAGTCGTTGCCATGACCAGTACGCAGCGCGGCGAAGGGAAAATTTGATCCACCAGCGCATGGGTATTGCACAGCGCTTGATAGAACTTGTCCAGGTCACCAAAGTCGAACCAGTCACTTAAGTCGTGGTAGATGGCCAACTCTTCATCGACCATCAATTTCTGCTGAACAAAGGTCAGAGGCTCATTGCTGGGAGCGGACTGCCCTTTACGGATCACCTTCACGTTGACGTCTTTGCCAATATAGAGATCTAAAGACTTGATACCGTCCATCAGTTTGTCAACCTGAGAACGCGCATCTTCTGTTGCAGCCAGCTGCGCCGCTGCCATTTCGGCAAAATAAGGCACCACAGCCTGAACTGCCGCTGTAATTTCGATATTACGCTCTTGGATCCACTCGGATTGGATTGTCGCTATTTGATGGTTTTGCTCGGCCGCATCACGCATGTTCTTGATATCGGCTTCAGTCACGCCCGCTGCAATAGCATTACCCACCGAGCCTGTAGCCAGGCGAATAGCGTTATTACTGATAGCAGGCATGGTGCTCGCACTTACACCTTTCTTTGCGGCTTTTTGCTCAATACGTTCTGTCACAATAGCTTTCATCGCCTCAGGGTTAGCGAGAGACTTCGACAGAGATTGAGTTAGATCGGTAACACGCTGCTGGCACAATGCGACTTCAGCATCACGGATCTGACGCGCATCATCAGCGAATACAAAAAGCTCAACAAAGTCATTAAACAAGAATCGGTGCTCTTTGACAGTTCGCTTAACACTGTGAGAAACGCCGTCTTTGTCTACTGTGACAAAGGTTGCGTATTGCTCGTAGTGCTTCGGATGTGCGCGGAGGATGACGGTATGAAGCTGATTTTCAACCCAACGTAGGGATTCGATGAGAAGTACCTCATCCATCAGGATAGCTTCTTCTGGGATATCCTGCATTGCGCGCCAATATTGCCCGCTTTGAAGTGAGTTGAAACGCTGGATACGTTCGACGTGTTCTTCACGAACTACAATGCCTGTCATGGCTCTGCCCTCAATTGTGATTCATTTTCTATTACTATCTTTACACGTAGTGAACAGCTGACGAATAGGTCACAGGCGCACAGAAAGACATATTTGAATAGGGATAGAGGGATCTGACCAGCGCATGTTTGCAGGGCGAAACCACCTTCATTCACCTGCATGTTTGCAGGAGGAAACTCCGCCCCATCGTTACGCGTCTGCGGAAAACAGCATACTTGCAAGGGGTAAAATCAGCTCCTACGCTGCATGTTTGCAGGGGAATAGCATATTTGCAGGGGATAAACTCAGCCCCTCCGCTGCATGTTTGCAGGGGAATAGCATATTTGCAGGGGGTAAACTCAGCCCCCTCCGCTGCATGTTTGCAGGGGAATAGCATATTTGTAGGGGAATAACACTGCCGTTCCGCTGCATCTTTGCACGGGAATAGCATATTTGCAGGGGAATAACACTGCCGTTCCGCTGCATATTTGCAGGGGAATAGCATATTTGCAGGGGAAATTCCCTGCCGTTCCGCTGCATGTTTGCAGGGGAATGCATATTTGCAGGGGGAAACTCCAGCCCCTCCCCTACATGTTTGCAGGGGAAAAGCATATTTGCAGGGGAAATTCACTGCCGTTCCGCTGCATGTTTGCAGGGGAATGCATATTTGCAGGGGGGAAACTCCAGCCCCTCCCCTACATATTTGCAGGGGAAAAGCATATTTGCAGGGGGGAAACTCCAGCCCCTCCCCTACATGTTTGCAGGGGAAATTCACTGCCGTTCCGCTGCATGTTTGCAGGGGAATGCATATTTGCAAGGGGATAAACTCAGCCTACTACTGCATGTTTGCAGGGAAAAGCATATTTGCAGGGGGGATATAACTGCCGTTCCGCTGCATGTTTGCAGGGGAACAGCATATTTGCAAGGGGATATAACTGCCCCTCCGCTGCATGTTTGCAGGGGAACAGCATATTTGCAAGGGGATATAACTGCCCCTTCGCTGCATGTTTGCAAGGGAATAGCATCTTTGCAAGGGGATATAACTGCCCTTCCACGACATGTTTGCAAGGGAACAGCATGTTTGCAGGAGGAAATCACGGTTCCTCAATAACATGTTTGCAGGGGGACGCATACGCCCTGGAATATACTTAATCCAGGTCGGTATTTTTCAACAAATCTGGGTCACGCGAATTGATTGAGAAAAAAACTTGTCGCTTTCCTTTCGACACCCTATAGCCTTCAGTGTACTTGAGGTATTTGACGTCTTCTAATAACTTCATTGCCCTTCTAACCATTTCAAGTTGCTTATAAGGGTCTGAGCGCATATTTAAACGCTTCATCAACCTTTCAAATGAGACTATCTGCACCCTATTCTCACTGTTTGGCAACCCTTCAAGAAAAGCATAGATAGCCTTTGCCACTTCATTTCTTTTGATCGCAGGGAATACCTTCAGCTTCAGAACGCGCTTGTAGTCCATTTTGTACAAGTCACTTAATTTTGGATTGAATTCCAAAATAACTTCGTTTGCAGCTGTATCCACCCTGGAGAAATTCAACAAGTGAGTTGTAGCACTAATCAAATCATCGCCAGTATCTTTGTACACAGATATTGAAGTGGATGTAATTTTTCGAAGTGATTTAGCGACCCTTTCTTTCAGGATTTTGTTAATTTGCCTTGTGTTGTAATCACACATCTTTGCAAAATCACTGAAGGGAAGCACAACTTTATTGTCTACCATTGGATATTCACTGAGTGACTGAATTATTGAAAGCCAGATACGAAAGTCTGTATCCATATCTAATTTAGGCCCAGATATGGTGACTCTGTCATAACCTTCGCTATTAACAATCTCAAGGTTTCTCAGCTCTTCCGAAGCATCCATCACCCTGCTACCAACATTTTTCTTTTCCCTGCTACTAACGGGACTAAAAACACTAAGCCTAAGCAGTGAGATAGGTTGAATCGATCGCGTATCTGTTGATGATATGTAATCAATTTCGCCCGTCGTCTTGTTTTTTACTTCCACAGACAGGCCTAAATCATTAATATCCTTAGCCATAGTTATTCCTAAAATATTATTATTTGTTAACAGGCATTTTGAGCCTTTGCATATTTGCAGGGGGATGTATAACATGTTTGCAGGAGGAAATCAGCATATTTGCAAGGGAAAAATGCATGTTTGTAAGCTGATCTTGCATGTTTGCAAGGGGAAATAACATGTTTGCAAGGGAATTTAACTCTGCAACTGGTTGAAAATAAAATAAAATATCAACCTTAGATCACTTAGTTGTTTTTAGTTATTTAAGATCACAATAGATCCAATTATTAGATCACTCCTGTTAATAACGGGGATAACTTCCTTACCACCCTTCAATTTACTTTAAAAACTCTAAATGTATTTCCATTGGGAAAAATAATTTCAAATCCTACTTTTTCACTCCGCATCTCTATTAAAAACCGATGCCTTTCCGTCCCTAGAAATCAGTGGATTATTCAGTAATAACTCCTTTCCTTCATTCTTGCATAAATCAAAAACCACCTTTAATTGATTGATTTTAAAGATTAACTATAAGGATTTGGTTTCCTTTATTTGTCCACAGCCGGAAGTAACATATACATGTTTGCAGGGGAATGATTTGCATGTTTGCAAGGGAAAATATGCATGTTTGCAGGATGATCTTACATACTTGCAAGGAGAACTTACATATTTGCAGGAGGAAACAGCATGTTTGCGGGGGAAAAATGTTCTATAATACTTTGATAGTATTAATCAATCTCGCCCTTAGATCCCTTAGGTCTTTTTAGATCAGTTATTAGATCAAAAGATCCAATTATTAGATCATCCCTGTGAATAATGGGTATAACTATTTGAAAAGCGGACATCTGGAATGCAATCCGCTTAAAGTTTAAGTAGCCACACGGGATCGAATTTATTTAAAAAGCAATATTTTTTGCCAGACCAAAAACAAAATCATTAGTGAATGTAAAATCACGCCACACCAGGCAACCATCCGCATCACGAATTTCTACCTGAGTTGATGTCTTACTATAACGAATGATCTCAATAGTCTTTCCAGACAAACCACCAGCTCTGATCAATGCTTCTGTAACCTTCAGACCTTCTTGTTGACGAAGGTCATATGCATTGTCATCCGATTCAGTGGAACCCTGTTCAGCACGGGCAATTTGAGCCTCAGCAGAGCGAAACAGGTCAGCCAATTCTTTCCCTTTATTTCGCTCTACACCTGCAAAAACTTCTTCTAAATACGTCATATTTTACCCTTGTGACCAATTTGAAATGATCGTGCTTGTGAAACCAACGATCTCTTTTGAGATCACTTCTTCGGCTTGGAATACTTCGATGCAAATTTCTTTAGAGCCAGAAGCGAGTTCTACCCGACACAATGGAAACGTACCCATAATGTCCCGCTTAAGCTTCGCCAAAAGCTCGCTAAGTGATTTTCCAGGGATCTTTGGAGCTAAGTGAGCAGGAACTGAAACTTGCAGGCAAATCGCCTCAGGGGCGTTACAAGCGCTATCACACATCAAACTCATCGTGCCATAACCGACCAGTGAACGATGATAGAACACCGCTTCACGGGTAGCAGACTCGTGATTGGAGATCAGCGCATAACCATTTTTTTCCAATTCTAGATAGTCGCTATTAGCAATACGCTGAGAGTAGTCCTCACCCCAGGATGCATTATTACGGCCTTCAAAACGGGCATGGTGATAGTGAGACTTTAAAAAAGCATAATGCTCTTCACGGGAAGGCATGGGAATGTGTGAGTAATTCATCAGTGTTTATTCCTTTGCGTATCAGACTTTCAGTATCAAGCCTCCCATGCAGCTGACAAAGGGGTAAACACAACGGAAATCGAAAAACAAATTTAGTTTGTGGAAATGGGTGGGTAATCCCACCCACTGAAATTACTGGCCGACGTTGGTTAACACTTCACGAATGCGATCAA
Source organism: Providencia sp. PROV200 (assembly GCF_049901995.1). Lineage (NCBI taxonomy): Bacteria > Pseudomonadati > Pseudomonadota > Gammaproteobacteria > Enterobacterales > Morganellaceae > Providencia > Providencia sp. PROV200. The sequence goes on along the minus strand of NZ_CP096308.1, from coordinate 291,245 downwards.
TGGTGGTTTGGGCTTTATCATCCCCCACTCCCGCCCCCCTCTTGTGAATTTCGGCCGCAATATGACACACTTGGTCAATGACCATTTCAGGAACTGCCTTCACCACACTTTCCGGACGTGCTAATACGAGATTCATTTCGCAAACAGTGACACCAGCACGACGTGCCATAGCTTCACGTTCACCTGCCGCTACACGCAGATCGTCAATCGATTGCAGCATCGCTTCATTATCTGGCTTACACCCCAGTTCATCGGCAATCTCTTTAATGCATTGCGGAAGCACATCGTCTGAGAAGTGCTGAAGCCGGAACTGGATCAGCGCCAGCTGTTCATCCGGTGTTAAGCTCACGCCTGCCCCCCAGAATGAAAGGCGATTTTTCATGTCCACGAGTCGGGCATGGTTGGTCAGAATATTGGCGTTGCGGGTACCATCAACATCAGGCCCAGCATTCGTTTTTTCAGGTGTCGGATTCATGAAAACCTCATTTTCGGAATGGGTGAATTTCTCAACTACAGTTGCACTTCAACATGAGTTGCTGAAATGTCATGTCGGACATTTTCACTACTTTCTCAGGCACTTCAGCACCGAGACTCTTCAAGTGTGCTCTCAGTTCGTCCCGCTCCTTCATCGTTTCAATCAAGAGCCGAGACACCTGTGCTGACCACTCTGGCCGCATGTGGACTGGCGACTCCGGATAATTGTTCCAGTGCGCCATCATGGTTAAAGCCACGCGCAATGTGTCGCGTTCGAAAACCGAGAGTGACTTAACGCAGATCCCCGGAGGGAATTTTTCCGCCTTAATTAATTTAAGATAGTTAATTTGAGGCCGATTGTTTGCCAGGCTCATGATGCCTCCGTAAAAAAGCAGGTTTTGTGATAATAACGTCCACATCCATGCAACGATTGTCCTGACACATTTGCGCCTGACTTTTGTCGTAGAGCATCAACGCGACACGCTCGCCGGGCAGAGGCAGATCTTTTTCTGCCGGGATCTCACCCACTACATCAATACGGACGGTACTTTTGTTACTGTACAGGCTTAACCCGTCACGTTTTTCAATATCGACTCGGTATTCAGCGATGACAGAATCGGTTTTCTCCTGGCTGGGCATCAATTCGAACCCAGCGATCAGAGCGCCCCCTAACACCATAATCAACGCACCATCTAACAACACATCGGTCATATTCGTTTTCATCATTCATATCCTGTATGAATAGTAAACTTCAATACTGACTCAACTTGTACTGCCGACGAAATTAAGCGTTTCACGCTGCCTCCTGAACGAAGCGCTCCATTGTTCTCACCACGAGACGGAAGTGTTTGCTTAGCGCAACAGGGTCCCGCCCAGCCATTTTGGTGATGGGATCGGAGTCATGCTTCAGCATCAAGCCATCATCCAGTCGCCACAGCATCCGCAGATACTCCAGTTTCAGTTGATTGACGATCACTTCTCTCAGATGCTGAGAGAGCCCCTGGCAGCTTGTAATTGCATTACGACGAGTATGTTGATGGTAACGACGAAAAGCGCGCTCAGTGGACGTGCCGGACTTACTCAGCTTCAACGAGCACCAAGCACTGGTATGTCCGATCACGAAAACCGAAAGTGTGTTTTTGGCCCTATTTTTCTCTTGCTGCATGGATAGTTCATCCTCGCGCGTCAAAGATGCACGGATCCATTGACCGGTTGAGGTCTGATTCGCCAAGTGCCACTGCATGGTGAATGCCAGATTAGCCCACCAGCGTAGACGGATGATACTGGCGTTCACTTTGTTGGCGATCAGAAACTGATAGCGTTCCGTCGTTAGTACACGCAGGTCTTTACGAGACGCAATCCCATCCATTGTCTGATGGCCGTTTAAGCCCAGGCTGCGATAAGTTTGGCCGCGCTGCATCATGCGGTTGTACAGTGCTGACTTTCCTTTGCACAGGGAAACTGCACCGAAGCGCAGATAAAATTGAGCAGCACTGCCGGAGGTGTATTGCCCAGCCAATACCGCTTCACGCAGTCGAGGATATTCCTCCCAAATGATGAACTCAGCAGCATCCGCGTCGATGGTCACTTCACTGTCCTCGCTGAAGCTAACCACGCGACGTTTTCCGTTCGGCGTATTGATAATGCGGCTGGCACGCTCATCGTCGGCACCGTTAAAATAGGCCATTTCAGCGATGGGATCAGCCAGGCCATCCATACCGGAATCATTACCAAACTGCCCGACCTTGACCCACAATGCTTTGGGCATAGGGGTCTTTGGGGTGACAGGCATTTCAGGCTCATCTTCCAGTAAGTCGAGCTCACCTTTTGCCCAGACGCGGCGATAGATTTCCAGAGCATGAAACGGTTTTTCGTTAAAATGGTGGAATGACCACATGAAGTCTATATGGATTAACGCAACCTCACTGACAATGCGAAATTGAGGTGACGCCATGCGGCGGTTGTGGGCGGTGTTTTCCAGTTCGCCCGATCGAAGTTTATCGGCTACATCCTCAGCACGCAGCTGCTCAACGTAGTCCATACTGCAACAAACATGCAGCAGGCGCTCCAGGAAGCGCGGTGAATAGACATCAGGCTGAACCTTGATGAAGCCTCCAGCATACAAGGTGCGACCCACAGGATGCCTATCTTCCCACGCATTGCGACGCTTGGACAAAAATCTCTGAATACGGTTGAGCCCAGCCATGTAACCGTGGCGATCGTCATCAGAACGCAGAAGGTTTTCCATTGATTTATCGAGACCGACCGCCTGGCAAGCCCAACATCCAAACCGGCTCCCACAGGCTTCACTGGATTTTTTCTCAGAACCCGACCAAACACATTCCCCTGTTGCGGCCTTGTAGAGCTCAGCGGTGTCGTTGTTGCTGTCCAGGTAGCTCGGCAGCAGATACTTAGAAGCGCTTCCGGCGCTTAGCAGAAACTCCCACACGTCGCCCTGTAACCAATGCCTGATGGGGTACAATTCGCCGCCTTCTTTTGTGATCTTAACCTGACTCGCATTCCCGCCTTTTAAGGCGATGTTTTTGGCTCGGATAACGCCCTCTGCATCGCGGCTTCCCAGCAGCAAACAGACGCGTTTACCCACGGATTTTGGCAGGCTTTTCACGTATGCCGTTTTGGCGCGTTTGGCCGCAAAAATCTTCAAGTCGTTGGAGCACTGACGCACTGAGCTGTTGGTGAACGTGGGCAAGCCACGCCCCGTCAGTATCCGCCCCGTCCAGCTGGAGGTGAGCCCCGGTTTTGCGAGAACAATAGACAGCGGCAGGTTTTCTTGATCGATGAACTTTTCAAGCGCAGCCAGTTTCTGATCGGCGAGCCAGCGTATCTCAGGGGTTTCAATGCCAGTATCGGTATGCAAAAGGTAATGGTGTTGGCTAATAGGAATTCCCGCGCGAACAGCGCGCACCAACGCCATGAGGAATAAGTGCAGGACAATTTCGGAGTCTTTACCGCTACTCCAGGCGAGGGAGATCGTCCAATTATCAGCAAGGGCTTGGTAGATAGAAGCTGTGCCATTATGGATGAGATCAGCCATGCTGACTCCACGACTGGCATCACGATAGTTCAGGTCGGCATCTTCCTTCAGTGTTTGCCATACGGCCTGCCACTTATCCGCTTTTAAGACTGATATGGAAGGTAGTTCCGGATTTTTAAAGTTGAAGGAATGCTGCATAAATCACCTGTTATTTGTTTTGTTTACAGGATATTTTCTCATGAGGCAGACAGCTGACGAAGTAATGAGCGCTAAAAACAATTCTTTAGCTAGATAATTAAATTTATAATATTCTGTGATAAATTAGACTAAAACCTAAAAGGTTATCTCATGTGGCAAATTGAACTGGAAAGTATAATTAAGAAATTGGATTCAGATTACGAAATTGCGAAGGAGGAAACATTATGCTGTTCAGGGGCAGCTTATTGTGCTTTTGAAGCAAATACAGAAACCTTCAAATATGCAATTGGTTTTATAGAAAGATTTTTTTCGAATAGCAAATTCTTCACCTACATCCTAACATCCTATGAAAATCAAGAAATAATTAATCAGTATATTTCTAATGATGAAAGTAAAGACATTTCATTCGTAATTAAAGGGGCTGACATTTATAATAATTGTAACTGCCTACGCAGCCACCGAAATATTATTAGCCTTAGCTTTATCAATGAGCATAAAGAAAAAACAAAATGGAAATGCCATCATGGCGGCTCTTATGCATCTTGGTTGAGTGGTGCGCACGAAAGAATTGATGTAGCAACATATAACTTGCAACAAATAAAGTTAATTAAAAACAAACTTGAGTTATTTGATTTTATAGAAAAACGATATTACTATCCGAATGAAACATCAAGTGTTAATGATAATAAAATAACACAACATAAAGACAATTATAAGTATTACCATATTTTAGATAGTATTATAAAACAATTCAATAGGGATAAACCGAACGATCTAACAGAAAGAAATGTCGATATCGAATCAATTTCTCAGGAATACAATGCCAATGGAGTGAAGCTAAAACTGGTTGACGCACAGTTTGCCCGGTATAGCTTGTTATCTATTAATGAGTTTACTAACATAGAAAACGACGGTCCGTTTGGTGCTGTGTTTGACAGTCGAATAAATAAGAAATTGCAAATTAATACTTCTCCAAAGTTATTAAATATATTTAAAGAGTTGATCTCCTGTAACTATTTAAAAAATCTAGCATTAAAGCCAATGGGTATCATTGACGTAGGTTTCGGATTGGAATCTATAGAACGAGGCGCCCCTCTTGGTGCATCAATAAAAATGCTACCTTCATTATCTTGTTTTTATGGTGTGATATATAATGATAAATTAATAGTTTCACACAACAAAGAAAAGCAAGAAATAACATTTGAAGAATTAAGGGATGATTACAATCTATTGGATGACGGCTGCGTTGTTACTCAAGTTATTCACATTAAATATTTTATAGTCAAGAATGTGGAGAATACTTCATTGAGCATCTAGATCATGAGTATATTTTATATGATTCATCTGAATATACATTAAAAGAGGAAAAACCTGAACAAAAAGGCAGTGTAGATAAAATAAAAACATTTAAAATTGACAACTCGAAAATTCCTTTTTTCTATAAGCATAAAGGTAATTACTTGCTACTCATAATTCTTGAGCTATATTTTATGAATAAAGAATTATTGCGAGAGTATTTTGAAGAAGTAAATAAGAACAAATAGATAAGTTTAAAAAAAGCCAGAATACCCTGGCTTTGGTAACATTCAATATTCTTCAAACTGTGGTCCGGTGTAGTTGTCAAATCGCGACCACTGGCCGTTGAAGGCCAAACGAACCGAGCCGATAGGCCCGTTACGCTGCTTACCCAGGATAATTTCGGCTACCCCTTTGTGCTCGCTATTCTCGTTGTAGACCTCGTCACGGTAGATGAACATGATGAGGTCCGCATCTTGCTCTATCGAACCCGACTCGCGCAGATCCGAGTTTACGGGTCGTTTATCTGCTCGTTGCTCCAGTGAGCGGTTAAGCTGCGATAAGGCCACCACGGGTACCTGTAGTTCCTTCGCAAGCGCCTTCAAAGAGCGGGATATTTCTGCTATTTCCTGTGTTCGGTTGTCTTTCAACGCCGGAACCCGCATCAACTGAAGGTAGTCCACCATGATCAGGCTCAAACCACCGTTTTCACGAAACACTCGCCGTGCCCGCGATCGCAATTCAGTCGGAGTTAGGCCGCTGCTGTCGTCGATATAGACGTTTCGTTTTTCCAGCAAAATGCCCATCGTGCTTGAAATACGAGCCCAATCTTCGTCATCCAGTTGGCCCGTCCTGATTTTGGTCTGGTCAACGCGGGACATGGAAGCCAGCATACGCATCATGATTTGTTCACCTGGCATCTCCAGGCTGAAAATCATCACAGGCTTGTCCTGTGTCATCGCTGCGTTCTCACAGATGTTCATCGCAAAGGTGGTTTTACCCATTGAAGGGCGCGCTGCGACGATGATCAGGTCGGACTTTTGGAGTCCGGCTGTCTTTTTGTTCAGATCGGTGTAACCCGTATCGACGCCTGTCACCCCGTCATGCGGTGTTTGGTACAGCTGCTCGATGCGCGTTACAGTTTTCTCCAGAATGGCATCAATGCCCATCGGCCCGCTGTCTTTATTAGTTCGAGCCTCTGCAATCTGGAACACACGGCTTTCGGCCAGGTCCAGTAATTCAGCACTATTCCGACCCTGGGGATCGTAACCCGCATCCGCAATATCATTGGCCGCAGTGATCATTTCCCTCACTACGGCACGCTCACGCACGATGTCGGCGTAGGCTGTGATGTTAGCGGCGCTTGGGGTATTTTTCGACAGTTCGGCCAGATAGGCAAAGCCACCGACCAAGTCAAGCTGGTTGTGTTGCTCCAGTGCTTCAGCAAGTGTGATCAGGTCAATCGGTCGGCTTGATTCCACCAGCCGTTGCATCATGGTAAAAATACTTTTGTGGGCACGGGTAAAGAAATCCCCTTCCACAACACGTTCGCTCACCAAATCCCAGCGTTCATTGTCCAGCATCAGACCGCCAAGAACGGATTGCTCCGCTTCAAGTGAATGGGGAGGCATTCGAAGACCAGCCAGACGCATATCTTGTTCAGTGGCGATCGTGGACGAACGTTGATTTTTCTCTTTCATCACCGGCCTCACAGCGTGTTTCGTTGCGCGATTTGGCGTTCACATTCAGCCGCCAAGGACGGGTAATGCTGTGCAATTGCAGAATACAGTTGCTGGCTCATGCAAGAGGCTTCACGTTCCTGCCCAGAGCTACGATACGCATTTTCTTTATCGTGATCGTAGTTGCTGAGCAGCTGTCGAACGTAATTCACTTTTATGCGAGCCAGAAACGCGTCGGTGTTTTTGCCTTTTCGGCGAATGGAATGGCCTTTCCCCAGCGCGCGCGGCTTACAGCCTCGGCTTTCATAGTGGGAGATAGCTAACGTTTCCAAGGAAGCGTCATCAATGACGCGGATGGTGATTTTAGGCAGGATAGGCAGTGCGTGATCCATAAAACCTCCGAGCTGCCGTGACGTTATTTTTTTATTGAACGGCACGGGCGGTGTAGTGAAGTGAGATAAAAAAGGCCGGAGAACCGGCCTAATCTTGCGAAGACAGCGCGTTGGTTTATGCCTCAGCGTCGCCCTCGCCTTCACCGTCATGAGCCTCAGTGGCTTCTTCATTGCCTTCGTTTTCAGCCTCAGCAGCTTCTTTCGCCGCCTGTTCGGCTTCCTCTTCCAGCTTGGCCGCTTCTACATCGCTCAGCGCTGCCATCAGCTGGCGGGCAACTTCAGGGGACAGACGCAGCACCACTTCTTCCGGCACGGTCTCAGCGATTTCAATCTGGTTTTCGTGCTCAGCCGTTGGTGCGGGAGGGATCTGCGAGCGCAGCTGATCCAACGTCGGCAACAGGCTTTCGAAGGTTTTGCGCACGACTTTTGGTTTCACCTTGGCTTTCTTCGGCGAAGACACATAGCGCGCGGTGACGCGGTTTTTACCTGCTTGCTCGGCTTTAGCCAGAGAAGCCATCAGGATGTCGAAAGCGTCACGGTCGGTGCCTTGGCAATCAGTGATCACGTCAATCGCAACATCACCGGACACTTTATCGTCTCGTACCAATTTTTTAATGCGCTCTTCGGCTTTAGCCAGGATCAGGCTGCGACGAACGGTTACGCCGGACAGACCCAGACGACGAGCGATAGAGTCGATTTCGTGGCCCCAATCAACCAGACGGCGGAAACCTTCAGCGCGCTCAATCATCTTCAGGTGCTTGGTGTTGGCGCTTTCGATCATGTTGAAGACTTCTTCGTCCTTACCGCCTTCGAACTCTTCAATGATCAGCTTTTCAAATACTGCACCTTCAGCGATAGCGGCCATCAGGCCGGTGAAGCGGTGGTGACCGTCGATGATTTTCAGGCGAGTCACACCGTTCACAACAACCACTTTAACGCGGATAGCCGGGACGCTGCTCGGGTGGTTCAGGTAGGCGTTCTTGAACATCTCTGCGCGCTCTACATCAACCTCACGCAGGTTCAGGCCTTCTTCAACGTACAACCATGAGACGCTGACCGCGTACACGTTGTTTCGACCAACGTTCAGCTCTTCAAACAGCGCGCTGTTTGCAGCTGTTTTGCGCTCTTTGGATACGAAGTCGCTCAGACCACGCAGCGTGGATGGGGCCTTGTCCATCTGACGCATGATAGCGCCCAGATTGCCCATCAGCTCGTTGTCACGGGAAGCTTGGAAGATTTGTTGTACGTTGATAGTCATGATAGTTACTCCGCAAATTGTTATTGGTTGTTTACGTGTTTGTGCTTACTTCTGAATCCAGTTAAACACGGCGTGTACCGGTGACGAATAGCAAATGCGGAAAAAAATAGTCTTTTTTCGATTGTTTTTTTATCGATGGGAAATGGGCGTAAAAAAAGCCAGTATTGCTGGCCTTTGGTTGGAGAGTTCCGTTACTGTGAGTTGGCTTTCGCTTCCGTCATGATTTTGTTCATTGCAGCGGCAAGCTGCTCGCTTTCACCTTCGGTGTAATCCGGCCAAGGAACGAAAGGACGATTTGTTTTGTTCAGCAAAGAGAAACCTGTAGGGCACCGCCATTGCATTGGAGTCGTTTGACCTTCAGTGAAGTTAACCAACATCAGTTCTTGCTCGCAAGTGACATCTTTCACACCACCGATCTCAATCAGGCGGGTGCTCATTATCCCAAAATGTTCATCTGCAAACTTCAAGTGGTCATAGGCCGCAAATGTGCTGTAAAGGCCGACCCACAGAAGGATCTGGATATTAAGGATAGTGCCTATCTGTCCGAGAGTTTTTTCTTTCATGGCTTTGCGTAATAAAAGCGCGGCACCAAACAGCAAGTACAGGCCACCAGCCAGGAAAAGCCATACAGGTAAATTGGAGCCTGATTGGTCCACCTGTTCAGAGCCTGCATCCATCAATGATTTGATGAATGGAGCAAGGAGCAAGAAGAAAGCCGGAACATAGAATAGCCAAGTCAATTTTACTTGTCCGATAGCTGCTATACGTTTTTCCTTGTCAAGGCTCGCTTCTTCTAGCACAACTTTCATTGTTTTTGCGAAGGAAAATATCGCTGCGATCATAAATAGGACCGTCATTATTAAATACATTTACTCTCCAAAACTCAGGAATACATACTTTGAAGCAATGGTACAATGTTAATAATTAAAATAGTAATTAATTCAGTCGCAAATTGAGGGGCATTTTCAGGTAACGGTAAATGAACTGCCACCCTTCCCCGTGTGGTGTACGGTAATCCAGGCGCGGTAGATGCTGCTTTGCATCGTGTTGATTATAGTTTTTCGATGCAGTATTGAATTGGAAAAAATGCGCGAGCTCATGCGCTACCAGCGCCCGAAGATGGTCTAGTCGGTTAATGGAATAAAATGAGCCAATTTCCTTATCCTTGCAAACATGCGCGTACTCGTGAAAGTAGCATGCAAACATGCGCAGGCCGTATATTTCGACCAAATCCGTCTCGAAGATGAGTAACCAGTACTGAAAGGTTAGGTGCTAATATAGTACCTAACCTTTATTTTCAATGTGTTATGTGAATATTCGCGTGCTGATGGTAATTCAAGGGGCACCAATGGCACATGTACATTTCATGTATATTTCATGTAATTCTCGTGGTTATTATATTTGGCAAAAGTCATATGTAGGAAAGCTAATTCGATTTGACTTGAGAACTAGAGATCTACAAATCGCTCATAAACGTTCAAAAATTCTACTTAGTACTTTTCATCGATTAAAAAAAGAATGCACTGATTTTGATGAGATCAGAGCACATTTAATTAATGAACGAGATATGTTCATCGAAGAAGGGATTCATTTAGAGGCAAACTACATTTATTGGATTAATAGCGGGAATTTACCTAGTAGACAGCAGAATGATAGCCGCTTTCAAGCTAAAGGGCATAAAATTAGCCAAGTTGCTGATGAGTGGTACAACGAAATGAAATCTGAATGGAGGCCATTAACATTTAAAGGTAACAAGGCTGCGATTGATTATTTAATTAGCCTATATGGTGATAAAGATATTCAATCATTTAACAAACCAAAGGTAGCTAGTTTTAAAAAGGCTTTAAAGAATAAGTATAAGTCTGAATTCTCTAGCCAATCCATGTTTAAGAAAGTATCAGCTCTTTTTAGCTTTGCCGCTGATAAAAGGGATTATATTACTAAAAATCCTTTTAGTAATATGGGATATAAGAAGATTAAAAAAATTAACCCTAGAATCTCAGTATCCACTGAATCACACAAAAAAGTACTTGAACTTATAGAGCACAAATCTCATCTGTGGTGGCTTATACAGGTACTATATTACACAGGTATGAGAGTGACCGAATGTATACAGCTAACAGAGCAGGATTATGTATACATTGCGGATAAAGGACAAAAGATAGCTTGTATAAGTGTTAATGATAGGGATGGTAAGAGGATTAAAAATTCAAGTAGTATAAGAACTATACCAATTCATAAAAATTTACTTCAAAGCGGAATTATGGATGAGAAGCCTGTATTTCCATGGGCTGTTCATAATCCAGTATCTAATGCTGTAGCAAACCTATTTAAAAAAATAGATGTGTAGTGGTCAACTAAAATTGGCCACGGTTTTAGAGTTTTTCCGGTATTGGTTTTCTGATTCGTTTGGTGGTAATCCACCGTTATATTCATGCGGCCTGACTTCGCTGTAATACCCGACGATATAATCCGTTATTGCATGGGCTGCTTCACTGAAGCTGATGTAGCCGGTCACCGGCACCCACTCATTTTTCAGACTTCTGAAGAAGCGCTCCATCGGGCTGTTATCCCAGCAGTTACCACGCCTACTCATACTTTGTTTTATCCGGTATCGCCACAGTAACTGTCGGAACTGCCTGCTTGTATAGTGGCTACCCTGATCACTGTGGAACATGAGCCCGGATGGCTTATTTCGTATTTCCCATGCCATTTTCAGCGCTTTGGTTGTCAGTTTGCTGTCCGGAGAAAATGACATTGCCCAGCCCACGGGTTTCCTTGCGAACAGGTCGAGTACAACGGCCAGGTATGCCCAGCGTTTACCGGTCCAGATATACGTTACGTCGCCGCACCATACCTGATTGGGCTCTGTCACTGCGAACTGTCGCTCAAGGTGGTTCGGGATAGCAATGTGTTCATGACCGCCACGTTTATACCGGTGAACAGGCTGCTGACAGCTCACCAGCCCCATCTCCTTCATTAGCCGTCCGGCAAGCCATCGTCCCATCCGGAAGCCCCTGTGTGTTGCCATTACAGCGATACTTCTTGCACCTGCTGAGCCATGACTGAGGCCGTGCAGCTCCTGAACCTGACTACGTAATACGGCTCTCCTGCCGTCCGGATTGTCAGGCCGGTTTTCCCGGTATCTATAGCTGCTGCGGTGAACTCCGAACACGCAGCAAAGAGTGGCCACAGGATAATGCGCTCTGAGTTTCCCGATCACCGAGACCTGTTCAGGGAGTCTGACATCAAGAGCGCGGTAGCCTTTTTTAATATTTCGTTTTCCATTTCAATACGTTGAATTTTTTTCTTCAGCTCACGTATCTCAATTTGTTCCGGCGTGATAGGGGATGCTTTCGGTGTTTTGCCTGCCCGTTCGTCCCGTAATTGCTTTACCCACCGCGTCAAGGTGGAAAGCCCGATATTCATGGCTTTCGCGGCATCTGCAACTGTATAGTTCTGATCCACAACCAGCTGGGCTGATTCACGTCTGAATTCTGCACTGAAATTTCGTTTTTTCATTAAGGCACCTGTGTTGTTCTGAGGTGAGCATATCACCTCTGTTCAGGTGGCCAAATTTATTAAACCACTACATAGGTAAATACCATCCATTTTTATAGGAGGCTTACCAAATGCTATATAGTGGCATGCAGCAGTAGCTAAATATACATCTCGAGTAAAATGTGTGCCGTCTGAATCTTCGTATAACTCTTCAGGTGTAGCAATCTGATTGTGCTGAAGAATTTTACGAATATTAGAGACTGTTTTATTTTGCGGATCTGGATACGTTGCGGTCAGGAAATTAGACAATACTACCTTACTAGGGAGGGACACCCAGATACTGTGATTACCAATATCACGGTGAGCCACATCTATATCATGAAGATTCGCAAGACGACTAACAAGAGCTTGAATTAAGTTAATTCTATTTTCTTCAGTAAGTTTTAAACTATTCTTTCTAATAAATGTATCAAGACGCTCTTTTTTGTTTGGCCACTCATACAATTCAACAAAGTCAGAAGATAACTCACTAGGTAAATATTCTAATCGCAAATATGTATCCCTAAGATCTTCATCCTGACTTGCTATATAACCGAGTACATCACTTTCTCTGTGGGCAATTAGCGACCTCTGTTCAGGTGTTCTGGCATGCTCAATGATACAAGGAGAAGTAAAGTCCCAGCGCCGCATTAGTGCTTTATAATTATGATTATCAGAACGTTGACTCAGGTACTCTGCATAAAGTCCATCACGATGCCGGAATTGAGGTTTACCTTGAAGAACATAATTATTGATAGAAAAGTCTTTGGCTTTAAAATCAGCACTATTATTAGAGAAAATCCTATCCCACTGTTTCAGGTTCTTATTAGGCGCATCTTCCTTACGCTTAATCATCCACGACTTATCTTTGAAGTATTGTTTATAAATCTTATCATCACCAATTTTTGAAAATTCTTCTAACGAGAAAACGTACTCTTGTTCGTCAGGAGGAAGATCATCTTTGGTTGCGGTTCCACATAGAACCACACAAAAATCAACCCAAGGTATAAACTTATTGCCCAACCTTTCTTTTAATTTGGTTGAGAGTATCTTTGCAGATCTACGAGACTGATTAACTCCATGTTTTCGATGTTCTTCATTACCATTAGGAAACTGAACTACCCATTGACCGTCCTTCGAAAAAACTCTTCCTGACCACTTTTTAAACTCAACATTTATTATTCTATCGTGAGTGATAATAATTAAGTCACCTTCAAATTCTCCACTTTGTCTACCTCGCATTTCCAAGGATGAATAACCTTTCCAGTTTTGAGGTAGACTAGCTTCAAGTTTTTCATTAGCTTCTCGTTCATAACTGTTAATTCCTAAAGGGTCCAAGCATTTTATTTTCATTATTTTTATTCCTAACTAACCTAAAACATATTGGTTATTGACGTACATAAATCCTGATTTATGATTTTAATTTCTTTGTAAATATGTTATTTCTATTTTCGACCTACGCGTTCTGACTTTCTACAGCCATTGCATTCTCTTTACAAATAATATCAAATAACTATATTGCTGTTTTAATGCTCGGTTGTGACCGATTTCCATCATTTCATCAGGTTTTTATCTTTAAAGTTGTTCCAACGCACATTGCTTTCATTTTATCTAAACATTGACTGGGCACTGGTTTGTCCCATAGTTCAGCGTGTTCAGTATTTTTTAGCTCATTTTAATGTCAGATGAGTAAAAAGTAAGAACTACAAAAATGGGATTGCAATACCACCTGTTCAAAATTTCCCTAAATTTCATCTAGTTGATTGAGTACTTCCCTGTTAACATGGAGTTTCCCATCAATATGATCAGCCAACTAATTTACTTATATTGGATTCATTTTACTGAATAAGCGCTACTTTAGCATTTTGTTTTCCTAGTTATAGGACCATTATCCCGGCTTTTGACTGCTGGCAAAGAAAAGCCCGGACATTGCCGGGCTCAGTTCGCACTCGCTGATCTTACTTCTTGAACAAACGTGAGATTAACTTAATCCCGAATTTATCCAGGCCGTCAAGTTGCTTATTGATGACTTGTGACAGCGTATGGATTGACAACAGACTCATGCCAATGAACACACAGATGAACAGCAATGTGATGCATCCCGCCCCACCAGCAACGAGGTATCCCCAAAACGTTGTTGGGGCATCAATGATGGTCAGACAACCGGGCTCAGGTTGCCATTGCCAAGAAAACCCTCGGAGCGCATAAGGGAAAGCATCAAGCCCGTTCATAACGGTGGTGATCAGCCATCCCGTCCCGAAGAGCAATGCCACTCCAGAAGAGAACAGCAAGAACATAAAGGTAATGCCCGCCCCTCTGGGCAATTCGCGGCTTTGTTTAAAAGTCATTACGGCCTCTCGATTTTGACAGCAACACTCTGCTATTGGTTTATGGCTTAGCCTTTGTGTTGACTGCTTCGGAGAATTGCAGCCCAGCTCTTCTCAGCCAGAAGGCCACCGCCTTTTCAACGGCATCTTTGGCTGCGGCCATATCAGGGAAATGTCCCAGATCGCCTTTGAGGCCTGGCAGGCTGCAACGGGTAGCATAAGCCTCCTGCCCACGCGTATGCGTCGCATCGTAGTAAGCTGAACCGATCTTAAATTGACCCAAATAAAGTTGCTCGCCTTGGTTCCAACGGCTTTCGCTCGGTTTCCAGTTAAGAGTTGTCATTGCGGTGTCTCGATCGTGAAAAAGGTGCTTTCATTATGCGAGCAGTAAGGCGGGTGACGAAAAAAAAGCCCTGCATTCCGGGCTTGATCAGTTTGGATGAATACCCATTGCGAGTTGCAGATCGGCGAGTGTTATCATTAGCATCATAGGGTCAAGTGGTGAAGGGACGAAACCAATGTGTTCATAGAAGCGTTTAGCATCATCAGTTAGAGCGTGGACCACTATTCCTCGTATGCCCACCAGCCCAGAGGCCTGAATAACACGATGACAGGCATCTTTGACCAATCCCCTTCCAACTCCAAGCCCTTTAGCTCTTGTATCCACTGCCAGTCTACCGAGAAGGATGACTGGTATGTCAGAAGGCATATTGCGGCGGAATCGGCCAACAGCTTGATTGGTGCTCACAATCCCGGAAGACAAGGCATAATACCCCATCACTTGGTTATCAGAAGTGGTTACAAATGTTCGTGAAGCTCCTGAGTTTTGATTACTCATGGCCCGATTTTTTAGCCAGAGATCTAAAGCCTCTTCACCAGATGAAAAGCCTTCCAGCAAATGGCCTGTTTTGAGGGGTTCGGGTGCTGTCAGCTTCAATGTCATTTCTCCCAAGGGGATTTAGACATCAATGTTTTTCGTAATGCCTCATTGTTCCTTGGTGCGGCATCAAGCTGATTAATAAACTCCTGGTATACCTCGGGGCTGACGTTAATAACCCGCAGGTCCGCCAGTGTCTCTTCAGCAGCTCGTCGAGCGGCTTCCAGAACGAACTCAGTTCGATTTTTGCCTACCGCATTTGCGGCGCGGTCGATCAGGATTTTGTCTTCCGGTTTAATTCTCAGGTTCAGAGATGAGCGTGTTACCGCTACATCATTTTGAGTTGCCATATATGCCTCCCAATTAATTGCTTATTCTGCTAAGTATATAAGAGTGTAATGTCGTTGTCATTACAATTATAAATAGGCTACTGCACAAGAAACCTAGCAAAAACTAACAATTTACAGCGCTAGGTATCTAAGAGAGATGGAAGAGTTAATCTAAGTGTTTGTTAAAGATATGATTGAATAGATTTTTAACTAGATTGCACCTTAACTTGATTATATCGCTAAAGTCCTCCGTTTTTCTAAGAGGTATGGTGACATGATCAAAAATGTCACTAAAAAGCGATGCGTTAGGGGTCAGCTCCTCCCCTCCATTTCGATAGAACTCACTGTTGGGTGATATTTCATGGACATATTGCTGCGCTAATTCATTACCTATAGATGCACAATCGAGCTCATATCTTATCCAGCTAACAATATCACCTTCGCTTAAGCTATTAATTAAGAAGAAATAAAAGAAGTATAAAACAGTTCCGTCATGTAAGTGACTTGCTTCATTTAATACCAGAGGGTAGTTGGATAGGTCGGCAGACAGTTCCTTAGCTTTTACCAGTTCTTTTATGTGCCTCAGAGCCCCTTGATGTCCTTCATCTTGTGATTTTATGAACAATTGCATGGAATCTTCATAGCTATAATCACATCCATTTCCATTTTTATACATTAGTGCCAAATTGAATGTAGCTGAAGTATGTCCATATTTAGATGCAATCTTAAAATTATTAAAGGCCATTTTAAAATCAGCTATTTTTAGATATTCAACACCTTGTTCATATATTTTATTTGCTGATTCGTTATCGCTTTTAATGCAACTTGAAGACACAGAGTATTCAGTATTGGTTTTAGGGTAACAGTACACCTGTGCTTCAGGTTCACTATGTGTAGTTTGTTTGGTATGCCAAAATTTTTCCTTCAGCAAATCCCCTTCCCCTTGCTCGAAAGTATCTTCACTAATTAAATAACCAAAGGTTTGGTTGGCGTTAATCAGAAAATTTGTACTGTTTTTATTATATAATTTATATGTGTACTCATACTGAACTGAATATCCTTCCCACGAAAACACACCATTAATACGATTGCTGGAAAAGAATCGCATCAAAGATTGCCCAACAAATTCAAATCTATCTTGTAAGTTAGCTTGTAGAGTGAACATTATATAGGCGTCATTTTCATCAAAGCCAATAAAGACTTGCACTTCATCCTTTGTTGTTTCACCTAAGTATTTGTAGTTCACTACGCGACCTTTGAAAAGGCGGTCACCACCACGATCGACCTCAAAGAGGTTTTCTATTTCATGGTTTACATACAAAACATCGCCATTCTTAATTATAAAGAGGATATCCACTTCGGCATCGTTTAATCGCGCTCCGTTACTCAAAATTTTCTTATCTACCAGAGGTTTACGGTTTGGTCTGGAAAATATCTTATTGAAGAATCCCATTTTAAATTCCCTATTACTAGTGAGATGTTATAAACCTAATTAAACCTGTTAAATCATGCGCTTAAATACTCTTTTTTAATGGGGTAACTATATTGTTATTCCTCTAATCTATCGCAGGCCTTGTTACTTCCAAGCGAACATGACTTCTTAAATAGTTTGTTAGCTTTTGATTTATCCTTTTCAACTCCGTTACCTGTTAAATACAGCAAGCCGAGAAAGTAATTTGCATCTGCATTTCCTTGCGCTGCTGATTTCTCAAACCAGTATTTTGATTTTTTATAATCTTCTTTGACATACCCATTTGAGTCACCATACATAAATCCCAATTGCAATTGAGCATAGGCATTCCCTTGCTTGGCCGATAATTCAAACCATTTAAAAGCTTCCTCATAATTATGGCTGTTATAATAGTGTGAGCCAAGGCCATATTGAGCTTGGTCATTTCCTTGTTCAGCCTCCCTTTTAAGTATTTTTAATGGTTTATCATCCATTATTCCAACTGTACTTTTACCATTTTCAGTTTGATTATTTAACCTTGCCAGTACATCAGCAGCCTCTTTAACTCCTCTGCTCGAGGCTGACTGAAGGTATTTAATACCTAAGACTTCATTTTGCTTCACCCCCTCACCGACCATGTACATAGAGCCCAAAACTACGTCAGCTTGGCCAGAACCGTTCTCAGACGCTCTCTTTAGCCAATACAAAGCTTTTGAGTAGTCTCGTTTCCCGTCATAGCCCATATAGTAAAAAAATCCAGCCTGAGCTTGAGCTTCAGGGTTATTTTGTTCTGCTGATTTCATATACCATTTAATCGCCTCTTCGGGGTTTCTTTCGACTAGCCGCCCCTCTAGGTATACATTGCCTAAAGCTTGTTGAGAAAGAGCATCGCCATTGTTTGCCAGGGTTGTTAGTTTAGATATCAAGGATTGCTCACTTTTGACAGGCAAATTATTAGCAGTAGCACTGAGGCTTAATATCAATGTTAGCGATATAAAAAAAATCCGTTTCATATGTAAACCCTTTAATTGCTTATAAATACTTGGTGATTTTTGATAATTATACGTATCAACCTAAGATTGGCTGATCAAGCTGAAAAGTCTAAGAAATAGTATTTTTAATACCTTTAATTAAAGACAATAAAATAACGTATTTTTTCAGTATACATAAGGGGAATTTTGATATCCTCACGTACAGGTCATCAGCTGTTAATGATTAAAAAAAGCCCGACATAATGGGGTCACTTCATAAGCAGGACTTTCTGGGGGAAGTAGGAAAAAGAAGGAGAGGTGTTATTTTTGTACTTTGACCGCTTCAGCCTTCATGGCTGCATCAATTTGTTCTCGCAGCTTAGTGGCGTGATGATCATCCTCTTCATCGGTTATGGTTTGGGCTGTGAACATAGCCTCACTTCCATAGCGAAGCGGTTTTCTAACCGCAACATGATGCGCCACCAGCCAATTCATGCGCCGGGCATCGTCTGCTAACGTGTAACAGCTACTTACAGGCTGAGCAAGCAATGCGGTGCGGTAGGCGTTCCAGCCTTTGCACTCAGCAATAGCTTCGATAACCTCTCTATCTTGGCTGGTAGTGTCGAGATCTGAATAATCGACAGCATCTGGCACTGCTGGCGCTGGTGGAACGGCGACATTGCATAGAGCAGCACGTAGACCGACCTTGATTTCTTCTAGTTCGTCGTTGCCGATACTGCCATCAGTCAGGGCGTGATGAAAGTCGAGCGCCATCCGTTCTGTTACTTGAACTGCCTGAGCCTCTCGGCTCGCCCGCCCTTTCCACCCTTCCCACATGGCCGCAGCCATCATAAACCAGACGTTGCCACAGCTGTCTTTTTTGTTGTCGAAGAACCAATTCACAAAGTCCATCGACATGGCGTTATCTTTGGCAAACTGCTCACGTTCGGTCATGCTATCGTTTCCTCTGACTGCCCGGCCAAAGCCAGGTGCTGTTGCAGTGCAGCCCGAACGATGTCAAACATGCTATTCAGGCGGATAAAGACTGGGTTCGGCACCGTCGGCCACGGCAGGTACCACGGTTCAGTGCTGAAGTATGGCACCTCACTGATCACTGAAGAATAGGCACAGACTGTGCTTTTGAT
The DNA here is from genome assembly GCF_049901995.1 of Providencia sp. PROV200. Taxonomy (NCBI): domain Bacteria; kingdom Pseudomonadati; phylum Pseudomonadota; class Gammaproteobacteria; order Enterobacterales; family Morganellaceae; genus Providencia; species Providencia sp. PROV200. The sequence goes on along the minus strand of NZ_CP096308.1, from coordinate 272,314 downwards.
ATCGTCAGATCCGTCGATTTCCTCCCAGCACACACGGGCTTGGTCTTTGGATAACTCCCCTTCCCGGCGCAGGCGCAGCACTTCACTGAACATGAAACGCATATTCGCCTCATTGTCATTGTCGATTTCGCTGCTCACGTTACCGGCCATGCAATTGACCAGGTAATCATTGCCGCAGTCACAGAAAAACTGCTCAACGGAGCGGTCGCTCATTGCGAACCAGGAGCCTGTCCACGCCTTGCCCTCACACGTTATCGTGATTCGGCCACGCCCAGGCCCGTAGTTTTCAGTCACCACGCGGATCGGGTCAAAGTCCCGAAGCTCGCTGATCTCAAGGCTCATCACCTTGGTTTCAGTTACTTTCATCGTCATTACCTTTTGTATAAGTTGACTTTCATCAGCGCGCGGGTGGCTTAAGCCAACATCTACTGATCGGTTAGTTTTACCAGCAAATTCCACATCACAACTTCTTCATCAGTGGCCGGACAGCACCCACCGCCAGACTTCCATTGTTTGACCCAAATACCCGAACGGTCTTCAATGAAAAAATCCAGATCCTGGAGAATTGGATTTTCCGCTGGCTTCTCTTTTGCAATTGGCATGATTAACAACCCCAATAATTTTCAGAAAGATAGAACACGGTACTTTAACGCTTGAATTTTTGAGTCTAACACCGGGTTCACCTTCCGGGAATTACTGACATTGCTTTTAACTCTGCTTGATTTCAGTAGGCAGATCCGCCTCAGGTGAAGCACACATCGCCGCAGCATACTGACGGGTAGCGACATCAATGTCGTCTTCAGTCTTTTTCGCTGACTTCGGCCCGTTGTCTGGGTGGCGAAGGTGTTCACGGTAGATCGCAGGCCACTGCACTGCGAGCATCGCCCGCAGCTGTTCGTCGGTCGGTTTTTTCGGTACCAGCATAAACCCGACAGGAATATGCAGCGCTGGTGGAGCGGCAAACACCGGCACCGGGTTTGTAATGCGATCGGCACGGTCAACCGGATAAATGAAGCCTTTGCCGTTTTCGGCATAACCCAATGGAGGCGCTTCCTTCAGTTCGGCCAGCTCTTCCAAAGCATCAGCATTATCCCGCAGCCGTTTCGTTTGCTCGGAATAGCCCATGTCTTCCCAGCGCAACGCCTCCAGACGAAATGCCGCAGCGCGCGTTTTTAACTGCTCTACTGTCATTGCCATTACGATTTCCTGTTTTGCTACGTCAATTAGAGGGTATGTGGCTTTTCAAACAGCTCACGGAACTGGTATGAACCATCGGTATGAATAGCCCGCATACGTTGGTACAGCGATTCGTTAGGGATGGAGTGCCGGCGCTCCACATACTGCGATCGGAAGAACTATACCGGTATTGATACTCCGCCACCGGCATAGGCGCTGTTGCCCTGTATAGTTCCGCCTCCACAGAGGCCTTTTCACGGCGCGCAGTGTCCAGGTCTGTCTGAAGCTGAATAACCCAGCGCGCGAGCTCACCGGTTTCATTCCGGAGGCGGCTCAGGTCTTGAATCTGGTATTTGTCAATTTTGCCCATTAGCAGGGAATCCCTTTTCAGTGAAGAAAGCCAGCCCTTCGGAGTACATCTGCTTCAGTTCAGCAGAACCCGGCTCAGCAGCGCACTCCGGCGACCATTTCGCCATGTCGGCCAGACCGACAACCAGCTTTTTAACGATCACACGCTGAATGTATTCCCGTCGCTCTTCCAACAACCAGGCAGAAGCTTCAGTCATGTAGAAATGCAGGGTCTTGGCGAAGCCCACTCGCTCTGTCGTTTCAGCCCGGCCAGCCAGATAGTCGCAGCGTGCGATCGCAATGCTCAGACCATCTTCAGTGAGTGCATAAGCACTATCCCCCTCGGAGTGGGTTACACCGGACTTCATCACGCAGTAAGCATCTTTATCGCGCAACACCCAAAATTTTCCATTCTCGTGAACGATGTCTTTTTCCTGCATGGGGTATTACTCCTGCTTTACAGCCGAATCGAAGTCAGTTGCCCGGAACGAACGGCAGGTATTGAAGATTGCCCAGCAATTGGGACAGTTAACTTTTGCGCCACGAGGTGCGGGTTTGGTTTCCATCGCCGTGTCGCTCAGGCCACCATCAAGGCCGCACAGAGTCGTATAGCCGCCACCCGTGCCCAAATCCCCCACGGGCAAGTGAACATGCTCTTCCCCGCCGTCTTCCAGCAAAGTCACAACAACCAGGCGGCTCATCGGGCATCTTCCACGACTTTGAAGTCGATCACCCAAACCATCGGATTGGCCTCCCAGCAGTCAACGCCGTGGATAACCGACCACTTACGGGCGAACACATCGGCCAGGCAGTCACCGCTGCGGGTATCCCTGATAGAACAGCCTTCCCTCAGCGCATCGGCATCACTGATGTCGCGAAGGGGCTCAATACGAACCGCCGTAATCTCCAGCGTAATTCGCGACTCAAACTGCGTCATTTGCTGCGCCGGAAACCAGCGTTTAACTTTATTGGCTGAGCCATCTTCAAGGTCTGCACGATAGACCAGTCGCACACCGCAATCGCCATAGGTTTCACGGACCCACAACCGATCGCCTACATGCCCGAAACGACAGAAAAACGTCGGCCCAAACTTGGGGGGCAAAACCTTATCCACCAGCGCGCGCTGGCGTTTGGTCAGGGATTCCGGGAAGGTATCGAGGCAGATTTCTTTGATCAGTTGGCGGGTTTGCACCTTCTGGCCGCTGTGGATTGCCCGTACCTGTTCGTCGGTGAAATTGATAGGAAACAGTTTCATGCCCTTTCCCCCTGCAAACATGCTGCTTTGGTTTCGGTATCATCCGTATGCTCATTAGGTACGAGCAAGCTGAATACCGCATGTGGACGAAGGCCAGTCTCGAAAAAGCTCAGTCGGCCGCGAATAGACACTGGCTTCAGCGTCTTGGCATCCGCCAGCGTGAAGCCTTTCGGCCCGAAGAACCACGGAGATTCGCTCTCTTCGACACAGCCTGTGATTGTGGCTACGCCGACAATCGCGCCGTAAGATAAATACTTTCTTTCAGGCAGCATCAGGGAATCGCCATATTTGGCGCGCAGGATCTCCCGCGCCTTTTCCATGTCGGCTTTGGATGCCAGTTGCGCACTGGCGTGAATGAGCACCGGTCCGCGCTGGTGGGTGTTCCAGCTGCGGTTTTCGATGTCCTTGTGGCCGTGAGTGATAAGCCATGCCCACGGCTGTCGGATAGATAATGCTTTCATGCTTTGGCATCCTTCGCTTCGGAGCGCTTAGCTGCACTCAAAATGGCTTCCACCACGGATTGTGCGATAACGGAGCTACCCAGACCGCCGACATATTTCACGATCTGTTCACGGAACGCCACAGCACCCGGAGCGCTGATCGTTTGGCTTATTTCAGCGCGCTGCGCCGCATCAATCACTTCATTAGCCCAATCGCGGTCGAACCCTGGCATTGCAGGCAAACGTGACACAACATCAGACGGCAGCGCGTCGATGTAATCGCGCATTGCAATGACAACTTCCAGCAGTTCGTTTTTCATGTCAGATCCTTATCGCGCTGATGGCGCATAAATTATTTATGGATTGTGTGGCGGTGTTGCTTGCCGTGAAACCAGTATTACCCCACCCGTTCAGCTGACGAAGTTATTGAAGGCGCCTATTTTATTGCTTACCGATCTGATTTTTGGCATGAGGCATGAGTGATGTATAGAATGGATATTTTGTGTTGGAAGGTTTGGCACTCACAACCTTCCATACACTTTAATTTGATAGTTGTCATTCGCTACAGTTGCGTTAATGAATTATAGTGAACGTCGTAACGGAATCTGTTATTACTCAGCTCAATTCATTTTTGCTAGAGGGGCTTATGGAATTAAATAAAAATGGCTATCCAACTGGCTTGCTAGTGCGGGCGGTTTGGGACTGTTGTGATGATCTTTATGAAAAACTTGGCCGCGCTCCTAGCCGTCAGGAATTTAACAATGAAATACGAAAACGTGAGCCCCATCGAACTGGTATTAGCACTCATTCTCGGCAATGGGGAGAATGGATTCGTTTTCATAACTTTTCAACTTATGTAGCAGACATTCCGGGGATTATTCCTGAAGAAATGCTTCATCCTCAATATCTTCGTGTTTGGTATGCTGTCACTCAGCTTAGTTCTGCTTCAGCAGTGGATATTGTCAAATGGATTCTTAATAGCAATGCTCCGTTAAAGGAATCTGAAGTTCGTATTCAATTAGATGCATTAACAGTTAACAGCAAGGCCAGATATAGATATCTTGGTAGCCGCAAAAATGCACGTTCTGATCAGGGCAGCCCATATGACTTATTATTCCGTACAGGAAAATTGAGAAATACAAGATATGAGCTATATGTTCAGGAGCTTCATGGAGTTTGGGATATTAGTGATGATGGCAAAACGCCAAAGCGCATTATTTCCCCTAGGCAATGTGATCGCTTAGTTGTGGAAGCTAGGGATGAATTATTTGCTGATTTATCTGAAGAAGAAGTTGATTCCCGATTAAAAGCTTTACGTGAAGTTGTTATTCGACAAGGCCAGCCAGCGTTCAGAAGAAAGCTGATTGAAGCTTATGAGGGTAAGTGCGCTGTGACAGGGTGTTCTATCCAAGTGTTATTAGAGGCTGCTCATATAATTCCCTATGAAGGCCTCTGGCACACCCAAGTCCAGCATGGATTGTTACTTAAAACAGACATTCATACTCTTTTTGACCGAGGCTTGCTTTGGATTGATTCCAAAATGTTAATTAGGTTATCTGATTTGTTAGCTGGAACAGAATATGCAGAACTTGATGGGCAAAAACTAAGATTACCAAGTGATAAACGACATTGGCCATTAGAAATTCACTTGGAAGAACATCGTCAATATTGTAATGAAGAATTAAATGAAAATTAATATCTTTTTTATTCCTTATTTACTGGAACTCCAATCAACCCCCGATGTTCTGTTATGAGGAAAGCAGAGCTATCGTACTATCTTTGGCAGCCTTATCGTGCCAAGTATGGCATATTCAAGAGGGGGAAACCTCTGAAAGGAGATATAACCAATGTTTCGTGTTGATGTAGAAAATAAGTCATTAATCAAACTAAAACCAACAAGCTTTTCGGAGCTTGGGCTAAAGGAACGCTTTGATATTCAGGAGTGGATCGAAAAAAGTCCAACTATTTTAGGCCAGGAACTCCTTGTTATTGGAAAAGAGGTCACCCTTACTTCCAACAAGCGTCTTGATTTGCTTTGCGTGAATAAATCGGCAGCACTTGTTATTGTAGAACTAAAAAGGGATGATTCAGGCTCGTCCGTTGAATGGCAGGCAATAAAATATGCATCGTATTGCTCAAGCCTTTTACCCAGTGAGATTTTTAAGCAATACGCGTCGTATTTAGGTAAATCAGAATTTGATGCAACAAAAGAAATTGAGCAATTTATCGATGCTGATATCACGTCACTTAACACTAAACAGCATATTATCTTGGCCTCAAAGGAGTTCAATTCGGAAGTCATCTCAGCAGTATTATGGTTGCGAGAATATGGTGTAGACATTCAATGCACTCGCTTGGCTCCATATGTTGATTCCAATGGGGAGCTATTTATTAAGCCTGAAACGATTATTCCGTTACCGGAGGCTAAAGATTATATTGAACGAAAAGAAGTTAAGCAAAGAGTCATTGCTTCAAGTCAAGATGATTGGACTGGTAGTTGGTTCGTGAATGTAGGTGAATGCGAATATAGAACTTGGGATGATAATAGAAAATTTGGATTCATTGGCGCAGGTCAAGGGAAAGTGTATTCATCTGCGCTTAAGCGACTTGCAGTTGGTGACAAAATTTATGCTTACATGAAGGGATGTGGTTATGTCGGTTTTGGAGAAGTAACCAAATCAGCAGTTATGATTCGCGATTTCATTACTGATTCAAATGTTCCTCTTCTCTCTGCCGGATTAAAAGCGCAATACCCAGACGAAAACGCTGACAATGAAGAGCTTTCAGAATGGGTTGTTGGTGTTCGCTGGATCAAACAACTTCCGAAAGAGCAGGCGAAAACGTTTTCAGGCGTCTTCGCGAACCAAAATGTCGTTTGTAAATTACGGCATGAGCAGACATTAAAATTTGTACAATCCCAACTTGGTCAGTAAGAACTGCTAAGTTGGGACTATAACTGCCTACTTTCACCTTTCAGTTCGCTGATCATCTGCTCAGCCAATACCGCCGCAGAGCGCGCCTGGTTAATCAGCGCCGTGCTCATGCTGTCGTCCACTAGCTGATTAGCGCGCTGGTACATGCGAGCAACAAAGCGCTCCAACCCAGCGATTTCAGCCCCAGCCAGCAAAGGTGCAACGCCTTCAGTCAGCTGGTTAAGCGCTTCGTGCATACCGTCCACAAAGCCTTCGCAGTAGTCGCCGCTTTTACCTGTGCGATCGCTCACGCAGTCCATATCATCGCCATCCAACATCCGGCGCATCGTTGCCTTCAGGTTGTTCATTGGCCGTTCCCTACATGTTCCGCCAGCACAAGGAGGCGACGACCGACGGCCTTGACAACTTCCTGGCTAGTTTCACGCGTCATTTCCTGCGCAATGTTACCGGCATGGTTTGCCGCTGCGATGGTGGCATCCTTCTTGATTTTCCGCAGGCCGCGTTCAATCGCCGGGTAGTCCGTGTTGTGGAGAGCGTCGTTTGCGATCATAGCCGCAGTACCGGCCGCGCCTTTGTCCGTCACGTCGATGTGCTCAAGAATGGCCGCATGAGCATCTTTCAGCATTTTACCTTCAGCCATCAGCTGTTCCACTTCAGACGTCGGGATGTAACCTTTCGTCGGGCTGTTTTCCAGTGCAGGCATCAGTGCATAGCCACAAACCTGAGTGATGTGACGGCCCACGCTGTCTTCCGGCCCCACTTCGCGCAGGTCGGTCTGACTGGCGCGTTGCACGACGATACCCCAAACAACCTGGTCTGTTTCTTCAGGCCAGCCGTCACAGGCCTCTCCCCGGTAGTAGTCGATATGCTCTTCAGCGGCTTTTCGGGCTTTGTCGGCGCTGTCGTGCTCATCGTAACCGCCGTCGGTACTGTAGGAGAAAAACTCCAAACCGTCGGTCACGCGCTTGAGCTCTTCCACCAGATGGATGTTCTCAGCGCGCATCTGCTCGCCTTCAGTCAATTTGCGCGCCAGATAATTCACCAGCGGCTCGTTGACCTTCATGTCGCGAGGAATGCATTTGCCGTCCAGCAGACCTTGGATCTCAATTGGTGTCATCTTTCTTCTCCTGATATACCAGTTTGCCAGTCAAAATGGCGTCGCGGATGGTGTTGAACTCCTTCGCCCAATACTGCGAATCGACGAAAATTTCCAACTTGTTGTAGTCGTGCTTTTTGCGTTGAATGAAGGCCTGCGCGGCTTCGCGCGTGAAGTGTGCGTTGACGTATTCCCACTCCCAGACGTAGCCGGTTACGGTATGCTCTGGTAACTCGCCGAGCACATCCCATTGCTGATCGACGCGAATAGCCAGAAAATCAGCTTGGTATTCGGCCTGGCATTTTTGGTTGAGCTCGTTTCGCTCGTCCGTATCCAGGTCATCCCAGTATTCTTGGGGGCTAAACCAGCGAGCATCATCTACGGCCACCAGCCGGTCTTCGATGTAGTCCATATCCAGCCCCGTGATCAGGCGTTTCTTTTGAACGACGAACAACGGGTCTGCGGTACAGTGCTCATCAACGCCTTTGCCGACGCAGTGATATTTCAGGCGGGAGACAAAATCAGCCCAGGTTTCCGCGTTTAATGGCGCACCGGTCGCGAGCGAGGGTTTCTGTTCAGTAGTCATTGTTTCGTTTTTCCATCCAAAGGGCGCTTATATTCCACAACCAGTATCGCCCCGCCCTCTCAGCCAACGAAGCTATTGCAGGTACAAAAAAAGGGGCTTTCGCCCCTGTCATTTGCAACATGACCAGAAATGTTTGGCGTGCTCTCCTGGCAATGTATATTGCTTCAGCGGCGAGACGAACTCAGTCAGCAGCGGATCCCTCATCCAGACGTTGAACAGCGTCGTTAACGTGAGCACTTCATTTTTAAAGCACTCACCTTCAGCCAGATCGCGCGCGCGGATGCGGGCTTCAGGCGACAGTGTTTGCCCCGCAATCTTCTCCAGAAAATTCACCAGTTCTAAAGGGATCCGGCCTAGCGATGATGGTGCAGGTGGCTCATTTAACAGGTGAGTGATGATTTTGAGCCAATCATCATTGTTAACGACCACCAGGGGGATATTGCCAGGACGGAAATACTCAACCGATACAGCCCCGCCGTCATAGGCCTTAACCGTTGCACAATCGGATAAGACAGCCCTGTTTTTGCCTATCACATAATACCCCTGGTGATCGCTGTGCGTGCAGGTGTGAATTATCCGCAGCCCCGCTTCCAGTATCTGTTCGCTGGTGGTTTTAGCTGGTGAGTGGCTCATTACTGCATATCCTTTTTTTCCTGCCGACGGTATAGCGCTGTAACGATGAACACAATCAGCGCGGCCATAATGAGTGGGTTTTTAAACGGTGGTTCAAAGGGACCGAAACCGATCACGATCGGCCCGCCAAGGGCACACGCCCACAGCGATAACCAATAGATGGTTTCAGGGAAGTTCTCTCGGACAGAAGGCCTGGAAAAAATGAGAACATGAGAAACCAGCGCAATCGCGACTCCCATCCACAGTGAGTTGATATCCAACGCTCCCAGAATTCCCGCGACGCCTGCACCAAACAGTGCGTATGCCAAAGCGGCATACTGAACCAGCATGGCAAGTTCCCGACGGTCGGCTTTTTGCTCTTCCGTTAATTTCATCTTTTTCTCCAGGGTTAATGAATGAGGGAAAACTTATCGCTAACCTGCGCCATGTAGCGGATCATCTCAATCCCTACCCACTCGCCGACGTAGGTGCTGACACCGTTACCGATCTGCTTATACGCGGAGGTATCGCATACCGGGAATTCAAACCAGTCTGGAACCCCTTGCAAACGTGCATATTCACGCACTGAATACGGACGCGCTCCCAGAGGGAAACGTTTATCAACGACTAATCGTGTCGATTTATCCTTTGCATAGTGAGCTACACACGTCGGCGCGATATCGTCTTTGGCCGGGTCGCTAATGATGGGTAAATCGCGATATCCGCCCTGTAGGCGTGTTTCTACCGACTTAGGGATACGAACATCCGGGTTATCCTCTAAAATCGCGCTGAGGGGGATTGGGCGCGTATTTTCCGGCGGGCGGATATCGAACGGGCGTCGTGTGCCAATGATGATCAGGCGGTGCCGACGCTGCGGTACCCACAGCTCAGATTTCACGGGGCAGAATACCTGAATGAAATAGCCCGCCAGCTTGGTCATGGCTTCCATAACGACCGGGAAAGCCTGCATGCCCGGCACGTTTTCAATGACATAGAACTCAGGCCGGGCGACAGCCAGGTGGCGCAGTGCGTGAAGGAATAGCTCATCACCCGTTCGCGTGCCGTGGATGTCGCCGATCGTCGAATACTTCGTACAGGGATAGGTAAACGACATGCCGTGGCAGCTATCCTGCTCCAGCACCATTTCCTGTGTGATATCGCAGTGTTTGATATGGTCGCCCAGGTTGTGGCGATAGGTCTTAACGGCATCTTCGTCCAGTTCGAAAGACTGGGCGATCTGAATACCGGCATTCTTCAGGCCGATATCCATCAGCCCGGCACCGCAAAAATAACTGTTCATCAGAACTGGTGACATTCGACTTTCCTCAGAGATGGTCGATGATTTCTATGGCTATGCTCAGCCATATTGCACAGAGAGAAAGTGACAACATCACGCGGTAACGTTTAGGAATGTCATTCTCGCTGTTGAATTGAAAAAGGGCCCAACCGAATATCACACTCATCAGCCCAAGAAGAAAATAACCCAGGGTAGCGTGCCCTTCTGGTGTTTTACCGATAGCCGATAAAATCTGGTTTAAATGGCCCATTAATGACAAATCGCCTTAAGGTCTAAGCAAAGTTAATCCAAAGAATTGTGGCAATTGCACCCAGCCCAGCAATTCCGCCCGCCACCATCAGACCCAATGATGGGCGAGGGATACAGCACGCTACGACGAAAAAGAGGATGAAAAAGGCCAACATAACAATGGCAAAGGGTGAAATGCCACTCGCTCCTGATACAAAGTCGTGTACAGTCATTATCGATACTCTTAGTGATTGGTTTGACGTTCAGCGGCATACAGGCGAGCCAGAATGCCATCCAGCGCGCCATCCAGCGCTTTGTAAAACGAATCTGTGCCAGCCATTTCGTCACGCATATCCAGCAGCGCTTCCAGCTCGGCATCGTCGATCGGCTGCACGGCATTGCTGGTGGCCGACACTACTTCGCCCGGATCAACAGGAACCCCGGCTTTAAACAGTACGTCGATAGCGTCCTGTCGGTACATCACCGGACGGCCGGAAGGCGGCGTCCAGTTGATAGGCTCCAGCATCACTTTCATTTCGACTTTTGCATCCACCAGCGCTTGTGTCAGCTCGGCGAGCAAGACAACGTCAGCCCCGCTTGGTGGTTGAAGCCCTAAGGCTGGAGGGATTGCGACGGTTTGATAGCTCACGGCATTCACCTTCTTACTTGGCTTCGCCAGGAGCCGAAAACAGTTCAGGCTCGCGCATCTCGATCATGACACACATCCGGGTATAACCAGAGATAGCATCGCCTTCTGGCTTTCCGTCAATCAGCGCCTTGATACAATCGGGGCGATAACCCGACCAGGACACCGCTTCGCCTGCATCAGGCTCCACCAGCACAACCGGCGCAGACTTGAAGCCCATATTGCGGAACAGCTCGCGATGAATTTCGATGCTGCCTTCTACGAACTCAACACCGTTTGCGGCCAGGCGCTCTTTGGTCATACGGCAAGGCTGGCAATTTGGGAGGCTGAAGATAATGACTTTCATGGTGACCCCTGTTATCGGTTAGTTTGTTTACCTGCAACCAGTATCCCCTCCCCCCAACGGCTGACGAAGCATTTGACATAAAAAAAGCACCTCGAAAGATGCTTTTATTTTGGTATTTTAAAACGCCAGGCCCGCATGATGTTTGGTGGAAAAATGGGGGGCGCTGCAACCGTGCTTTTACTGATAATTGGAAAGTGGTTGACCGATCATCCCAGTGACCTTCAACAGTTCTCCAGCGGTGACTGTGCGCAGCATTTCGGAGCGCCCGAACTTAACGTAATCCTCACGGGACATGGTTTTGTAATCCGGATGTGGCCTGTCGTTACAAAGCTGCCAATTCTGGTCAGCGCTATCGCGGCGAAGCACGAAGACATCGACCGACATGTGCAGGCCAGCGCCAAACATTGCCGTAGCAACAATTTTTGCCTGCGAACCATCATTGCGCTGAATAAGCTGTTCCGCTTTGGTGACCAGTTCTTGTTCTTTCATTTTTCGTTCCTCAGCTGGTGGTTGTCATAAACAGGGGGAACCCCCCTGCCCTATTGGTTATGGACGGTCTTCCAGTGCCAGGATCTGTTTATCAATCGCCTGAAGCTGTGCAGCGAAACGCTTTTCGATTTCGTTACGCAGTGCCTGATAGGCAAGTAGCTTGGTCGAATACAGCGGCAAGCCACCGTAGAATTCAGTTGGGTTACCGGCCGCGCCGTGTGAGTTAGGTTTTGACCAGGCCGGATAAATAGCAATGGTTTCACCTTTGAACGAACCGATCTTGGCAGCGTCGTAGGTAAAGCCAGTAGTTTTACCTGAAGCCGGGATAGCAATATCAGGCTGAACCTGATCAGTAACACGCAGAGCAGCAAGAAGAGTTTTCATGATGATTCCCTTATGTTGTTTGTTTTGTTTACCTGCAATCAGTATCATCCCACTCCACCCGCTGACGAATAGCTAAAACAAAAAAAGCACCAAAAAAGGTGCTTTCTATGCATAGTGGGATTTGCCTTACAACGACAGTTCGTTAATCCTGCCCTCCGGCCGTTTACCCAAGGTCGTCATCTCGCCGAATTCAAAGAGGCCGCAAATCTCTTCCCCGATCGGAGCCACCAGCACGCGCCAGCGACCTGTACCATTCTCACCCCAAAGCTTAACACCAGCAGCGTCCAGCTCTTCTTCTGTGGCGAAGAACTTTGCTCCTTCCAGTTTATCGACAGCGATCAGTAACTGGCTATCTACCGTAAAGCATATCCCGTGCTGGTTCATGAAGAACAAACGACGTTGTGCATCACGGGTAGAGATAATAGTTTCCCCGTTTGGTAGCGGGGTGGCTGAAGTGGTTTTCACACTAATCAACCGCCCTGCTTTCTCCAGTCCACCGATCAGGATACCTACGGCATTGGTCAAATCGCTGTAAGGCGGTAAACCCACCAGCTTTTGGAAAGCCATACGTTCATCGTGTGTTTTCAGCTCCGTAGTGCGAGTATGAATTTTACCATCGTCGTGATCGGCTGCGCCCTGCTCTGCCAGAATTTTTTGCAGCATCAGGTTGCCTGCTGTCCCAGGGTCATTCCACAGTTTCTCGCCCTTCAGTAGGTTTTCGGCAAACAGGCTGCTTGTGGAAAAAGGTGCGGGCACTTTGCCTACAAACTGAAATACCACAGTGATGACACTTTCATACTTTTCCATTACACACCTATTCATTCGTTTTGTTTACCGAATGATACCACTATCTGATCACACGGCGAAACGGCGGAAGCGAGTCGAGAATGTTCTGGCCGTACCGTGTGTTCTTGATGCGAGAGTCCAGTATCGTCACTGCACCTGTATCGGTCTCGGTTCGGATGAGTCGCCCCACAGCCTGGATAAGTTTGATACACGCCTGAGGAACGGTTATTTCTTCAAAGGTGTTACGCCCCGCCTTCTCCATCCACTCAGTCATCGTCTGACTAACCGGATCGCTCGGTACGCTAAATGGCAGCTTGGCAATAATCACGTTATCGCAGTAATCCCCAGGCAGGTCCACGCCTTCACTGAAAGAGGCCATGCCGAAGATAATGCTTGGCTCGCCACGATCAATACGCAGCTTATGACGGGAAACGATTTCCGTTTTCGGCATCGTGGTCTGCATGAGGATGTGCTCTTTGATGTCCTCCGGCATACCCTCACACACCTCTGTCATTTGCTTGCGGGATGAAAACAGCACCAGACATCCTTTACGCCGTAACATCAGCTTAGGCATCAACTCGATCAGCTCATCGGTATGCGCCTCGGCATTCTTTGGGGTACTGCGCATCCTGGGTACGAACAGAACACCGTTGTTCTCGTAGTCGAACGGGCTTCTCGCCAGCAACGTTGGCGTGTCCATTTTCAAACCCGCTTCATTCAGGTAGGCATTGAAGTTGCCCATTGTCCGCAAAGTCGCTGAAGTAATGATCACCCCATAGGCTTCGTTCCACAGCTCTCTATCCAATTGCTCACCAGCATGCACTGGGCTGCTATGAATAATGACCTCGGATTTATTGTCACGCTTGATGTTTACCCAGCGCGCTACCGGTACTGCAAACTCACCTTTCTTCGCCGGGGCAGCAAAACGACTCATCGCTTCAAGCAAGTTTTCTACACGGTTCTTTAAATCACCGATAGCCATTTTGTGGCGGGCATTATCCTCAGCGACAATTTTATCGCCTGCCTCATCAATGATGATTATCATTTTCTCAACCAAACTCTGCATTTGGTTTGCCAGGTACAGCCCGTTTTTAAACAGTGCGCGCACATCATTGGGTACGTCACCTTCAGGGAACCGATAGACGTCAATGTTACCGTGGTCGTTCCGGAAGTTGAGTGAAGATAAAAGAGTTCCGCGAACTGTCATCATCTCGGCAGCCGTGTCCGATGCCAGCGCCACCAGCTTGTAAACGTGGTCATTCATCTTCTCACCGTAAGGGGTCTGCATGTCCATCACCATGTCACTGACGTCACCCAACCAGCGCGCCGTGTTATCCAACGAGGCATTTGCGGCAAAGTGCTCAATGGCCTTACTTGTAAGGTGATGGCCTTCGTCGAAAACGTAGATGGTTTCTTTCGGCGGTGGCAGGATGACACCACCACCCAAAGACAGATCGCTCAAAACGATATCGTGGTTAGCTATCACCACATCGACTTCTTCCAGTCGGCTACGCGCGGCAAAGAAGGGGCAGTTTTTGTAATGCGGGCATTTAATCTTAGGGCACTGGCTGGCGACCGCATTAACTTTGTTCCAGGATTTGTCGGCAAGCTCCAGCGGATATGTATCACGCTCACCATTCCAGTCACCACTTGCGAATTCGTTACCCAGACTCGTCATGTCGTCGCGAACGTAACCATACGCATTATGCTCGGCATCGACGTGCGCATCGTAGCGCAGTCGGCAGAAGTAACGGCCACGACCTTTCGCCATAGCGTATGAAAATTTAAGACCGCCCTGGCTTTGGATTTCCGGCAGGTCTTTAACGACAACTTGCTCCTGAAGCGCCACGGTTGCTGTAGACAGAACGAGAGTCTTTCCCTTTTCCATCGCCAACGGGATCAGCGGCAGGCAGTACCCCAGCGTTTTACCGGTGCCGGTACCGGCTTCAACTACACCGACAATAGGCTTGTCGTTATCTTCGGGAATGTTGGTAATGATGGATGAGCAAAAGCGGATCATGTCTTGTTGACCAGCACGCGGCTTCAGTCCCTTGGATTCCAGGAAGTTGCTGTATGCTTTTGCCGTTTGTTCTTCGGCGGTCAATTTGGTTTTGCTGCTCATCGTTCTATCCCATAGATTTATTATTTACTGATTTAATTTTATCGCACCACCAGCGCTGACAAAGTGACATCCAAAATTAAACCGCCACAAAGGCGGTTTAGTTCACTTACTCCACAAACCAGAGCGAGGCAAGATAGGCGCACCCGGCAATCTTTTGTTCGTGCTTCGGGTCGAAGCTTTTCAGGATAACCACGATATGCGCCAGCGCCCATTTCAGTTCGACACCTTCCTTGGCTGCTGGTGGGCATTCAAGCCCGTGGTAAAACCAACGCTCAATGAATACAATCCAGGGGTTCTTTCCCTGTTTGAATTCGTCAGGGATGAGATCCCATTTTGGCAGAAACTTTTCAATGTCCGGAGGCCCAAATGCCAGAATGACCTGTGTGATGTTCTCGTTCGGCGTCCACGTCTTCATGATTTTCCTTTCCAGCGTCAGGATTTGGTTTTCAGTGATTCGGCAATTTTGGTGAGCACCGCACGCAGCTGAGTTTCATCGGCGATGATAGCCGGGATGGCGTTCAGGCATTCCTGGGGCAGGTAGATATTACCGAAGAATACCAGCTGATCTTGAGTTGGTTGGAAGCTGCAAATCCACTCCCAATCGTTATTGGTTTCCCAAATACACAGCAACTCGGTACCGTCGTTGTTTTCGGTCGTCAGTTCCAAACCGCGACGCTCGGCAAAGCTATGGGTTGTCTTTGAGATCTGCATTTTTAATCCACGAGTAAGGGCGGTATTGAGTTCTATTATCCAGCAGTTCTACAGTTGACGAAGGGGGATGGAGGTGTTTTTTGTTTTGGCGAACAAGGGGGTGGTTTTTATTGGTTTTTCTTCTGCTTTAGTTGATATTCTATCGTAACACGCTGTTTATTAAGCGATTTTAAACTTTGGTTTTTTTGGCGAAAAAAATGGTTTTTGCTACAGGAAATGAGGGGAGGGGAGGGCTGTAAAGAAAAAGCCACCGGGGTAGGTGGCTTAGAAAAGAACTTACTCACTGTCTTCCTGAAGACTTTTTGTTAGCTTCAGACGTATCAGACGCTCTATGTCTTCGACGACTTTTTGATTGAGCCTGTTAAACTCAAAGCGGACTTTCCGGCCGTTACCACTGTAACTGATTCGTGCATACTGATCCTTGTTCTCGAATGCGACAATATCAGATGTTTTCCATGCAGCGGCGGGCTTCGCTTTATCAGCCATGATTTCCAACATAGTGGCTACTTCTTCCAGGATATCTTTCTGCGTCTCCTGAATATTCTCAACAGGCTTGTCCTTACGGTTGTCTTGGACTTCCTGGCACAGCTCACCAATGTCGATCATTTCCTTCTTCGCCGAACCCTGCACCTTCGCTAAACGGCTATAGAAAGTATTCGGGATACCTTCGCAATCTGGGAACAGAGCGATCAGGCGAGGGTCGATTTGGGCAGCTTGAATCCGCTTACGGACAGACTCGGTACTAATGCCGATATGCTGCGCAAGTTCCTCATTGGTCGTGAAACCATTCTCTTCCATCAGTTTCAAATACTGCATACCAACTTCGCGATACGAGAATTTGCGAGAGCTTTGTGCGGCGCTGATGATAGAGAAGATATCTTCGTTTGAGATATCGTTTGGTAATACCCACAGCGGTAAATCAGCTGATAGCTTTTCACAGCAGTAGCGGCGTCGGCTACCTTCAATGAGTTGATAGATTCCATCTACGCGGACAGCGATACCTTCGGTATCCACCCCTCTTTCCCTGATCTGCTCAAGGATGTCACGCATGGAGTTCTCGTCGAGCGCTTCCTGGTTGCGTGGGTTGAGGGCGTGAACCACTGTTTGCTCAGATACTTTACTGCCAGGAACGACAACATGCTCGGCATCGACTTTACGGCCATCTTTTAAGGTGAATGTTCTCTTAGGTGCGCCTGCACCCCGCAGTGGTGGTAATCCGCTTTTTTGCTCAAAGCCGGTTCGCTTGCCTGCACCCAGATACATATCCTTGCTTGTGCCTCTTTCTACGTCGGTCATTTTTATTTCTCACTTTTCGCCGAAAAACTTTTGATTTCATTAATAAATTGCTGATACACAGAAGTGACTGACATTTCTGCCATGTCAAATTGTTTTGCAGGGCACAGGTCTTCTGACTTCTTGATATCCAAGACGGTGCGGCCTCGTTCGGCCGCAGCAACAAACGCTTCAGAGTGTTTGATGTTCGTAGTCATAAACTTGTCCTGCACAGTTCGCACCAGCTTATTCAGAGTGCGAACTTCGTGCTGGCTTTTATCATCGACATTAACAGCCAGCACCTTCATCCATTTGATGTTTTCACCCCTGGATGGAAGTTGTTGCAGACGAGCGCCGATCGTCAACATGTAGTTCGTCGTGGATGCAAAGTCATATTCACGCGGAGTGATAGGAACGAGAAGGGCGTCGGCGGCTTCGTTCGTAGACCAGATAATTGGTGAGTCCTGCGGTGGGGTGTCGATGAAGATTAGGTCGTAATGCTGTTTCAGCACAGGGATAACAACATCTCTAAAGCGCGTTAAAAGCGTATTGCGCTCTTCCTTGTTCAACCGCCAATAGGTATCAGTAAAACGGTCATCAGTAGGGAAGGCCGTGATGACGTCCATATTTGGCAGGTGAGTGCTAAACGGAATGTTGGCAATGATGTCCGCTTCTGAGTAACCGGCGTTGATGTACTGTGAGAAATCACCCTCAGGCTCGTATTCGGCTAACAGCACATCAGTGATAGTCAGATAGATATCATCTTCGCTGGTGGAGCGGATCAGGTTGTTACCGATAGACCCTTGGGGGTCAAGGTCAATGATGCAGCAACGCGCGTTCAGATTTAAATCCAAAGCTGACGCCAAGGCGATCGTCGCGGTCGTGGTACTTTTGCCTGTACCACCTTTGTGGTTTTCAACGACGATAACCCGAGACTCATACATGTCGGAGTAACGGGGCGCGCCCAACTCATTCATGATGGCCTGCACGTCAAATCGTGTGTAAAGGTGGTTTTTGTTTTGGAAGATAGGCTCACCAATAATTTTCTGATCTTGTAACTCGGTCAGAATTTTAGTGAACGTATTACGTGACTTGCCGAAGAAATCAGCGAGCATCGTTTTGTTCAGGCAATGGTTATAAATGAGTCTATCTAAGCCATCTACCTGCTCATCAGTGACCTTGATGGTATTGGCTTCGGTGATGGATTCTTTCAGAGAAATTTGCTCGGCTTTCATTCGCTGGCCGATGACCAGGATTTGATCAAGAATTGACATAAATAGCCCTCTAATTGTTTTTCATTATTATTAATGCAAATTGAGCGCAAGACAAGGTAAAAGTGCATTGTAATGCATAATTATTAAATATTCGCATCGTGAATGTCAGGGTGGGGGTTGGCGAACAAGGGGGTTGTTTTCACATTTAAAAGATAGGTCACCCCCTCCAATGCACTGGCATTACTGTGTTTGAGAGGGAATGTACGTTTGACGAATTATTGAGTCTGTAACGCAGCGACTTCCGCTCTTGTGGCAAGGCGCTGACTACCAAACAACCCCTTGATCAGAACAGGTTTCTCTTTTTTCCATCCCTTGATGGAGTTCAAGCCAAACGGCTTCGGCTTGTTGTGATTCCAGCTTGCGATAACACTGGTCTCATTGACCTCGACGATCAGGACAGGGTGTACAGACACGGTGGGAATATTCGTGCTCCCCAGTTTGTGGCGAGTGATAGACCATACGGTATCGCCCACCTTCAGTTTGCTAATGACCATAGCAGAGTTCCCGGCCCTTCTTTCCCGGTGAAGGTCTCATCGCACTCTTCAACGATGTCGATAGCCAGTTCACGGATCCAATCGGCACATTCGATTTCACCACCACCAGCAACGTTGAAGTCGATACGTTCCTGCGCGGTGTCATCATTCACGATGAGTGGGACGCGGGTTTCGTTGAAGCTGCTGAAGATGAACATCGCGACCAGAGTTGGGTTCAGAGACATGGTGTATCCTCGTTTGTGTTATCAGTTGTTGGACTTCCAGTATCCACCAGCACCAACCGGTGACGAAGGCAAAAGGATGAAAAAAACATATTTATTACCGCTGCATCACTTGAGGGTTACCGCAGTTCCGATATACAGCATGCCGCCGTTCAGGAGTGGTGTTGCTTTAACACCGTACACGGCATTCGCCTCGCCATTTGACGCCTCGGATGCAGCCGCACTTAATTCCTCCAATGCGACGCGAGCTTGCCTTGACGGTATCACTCCCCGCCTATTGGCTTCAAAATTAGCGATGACTTGAACCATCCCATGAATTTTTTGTATGGCATAAATATCAGGAATGAGATCGGTTGTAAGTATCAGCATTGTTCTACCTCACGCGACTTGATTCACTCGCTACGCAGCGGGTGGAACTTCTTTAACGACCAAGATCTCAACTTCAGCGCCCTGTTCCTTTTGCGTTAACTCGACACAGCGCAACGCCGCAGATTTTGCAGAGCACCACGAGTGCGCATACCAGTCACGCTCTCCAGTTCGGCAGGCAACAGCATGGGTAGCTTTCCACGTCAGTTCCGCTTCTTGCACTTTGCCATTTGGCAGTGTGCAGTAAAATTTGCGCAGCCCCTTTTTCATTTGTCACCGTCCTGTTGGGCAATACCCAGAGCTGCGATCTCTTTGCGAATATGGTCAAAGCCAGCCCCAGTATTCACATCATAATCACTGACTACCGCATTCAGCACCTGTACCTGTTCGGCTGGAGTAAGGGCGCGTTCCAGGGAAAGGTCAGAAGCAACATCCGCGACGTTTTCGAGCGTCAGTGTATCGATGGCAATCATCTGGCCTTCTTTGAAATTGCTCATCAGATAATTGATCAGGTACTCACGAGTGCCGAAATTCATACAAATTCCTCAGATTGGGAAATTAGCCCCCGTAACCGGAGGCGATACAATTACGCTCGACGGCAATATGCCTGTCTGAGTTTAAAGGCTTCTTCAGCAAGATTGAATGCCACGTTAGCCGCTTCGCTATCCCTCGGCCCCGATGGACGGTTATTGTCCCAAAGGGTAGATGCCACACCCGTAAGCGCGCTTGCCAAGAGTGAATCGAAAACAGCTTGTACCTCGTCAGAGGTGATGATTATCTCATATCCCATTATTGCCTCGTTATTGGTATAGGGAAGGGGGAGTGACCGCCGGAGCGGTCAGTCGTCAGTCAATTAAGCTGCGAGGAACGTGATCTCATACGAACTCAGTTTATCGTCACGTTCCATGCCTTCAGTCAGCGCGATGATTTCTTGCCAGAGGGCTTTGGTCTTCTCACCGCCACCTTCAACCATGCCATCGACCTTCAGGTAGCGTTCTGGGTGGGTGACGGTCAATCTGCGCTTCACGGGATCCCAGCCACTGTAATGACTGATTTGAATATCGATATCCGCCAGCTTTTCCGGCGCGGTACGTTTGAGGTTAAGCACAGCATCGAAGGTAAAGACAATACGGTCGTTATTGTCTTCGGTGTCGTACCAGACCGTGTAACGAGGCTTCTGACGCACACCGCGACCGGAGCGACCCCAATTGGTCGTGTGCTGACGGATGGATAGCAGGGTACGTTTATGGGAAGTGATACCTGCGTAACGTAACAACTCAGCTAAAGTATGCATCGGTTTTCCTCGTGTTATTTGTTTTGTTTACTCATTAAATTCTCACACGACCCGAACTGCTGACGAAGTGAATCACGATAAAAAATACGCGCCCTTTCATCCCATTCCCCAGGAAAACCAGAGCCAAACTCTTGGCCGCAAAATTGGCAAGCAGACATACCCCGCTCGACGCGCGTTCGGGCAGGGTATCGAGTTTTGAAATGGCTAATCAGTGTAGGGATTTCACCAATAGGCCGTTATCGCGGGCATGTATTAGCAAAGCATTGTGCCGTGACTGTACATCTGCCAAGTCACTTACGCTGCCGTTAGTGATCAGCCAACCATTGGTGCCTGGGGTGCTGTATTGCACCATGCGCTTGCCACCCGCCTGAGTGTAACGGTGTGCGCGCACCTCTATACCCTGAGGAAACATACCTACCCCCTAACTTCGCTCAATGAGGAATTGCATAGCATCATCGTTGCTACGCAGAACAACGTCTTTGTGCTCCACCCACTTGAAAGCACCGTTACTGCATTGGACAGGATCCCTGACAATCAGCGAACCATCAGCGCCAATGACATACTCATACCCAGCTTCTGCAATTGCTAAGCGATAATTGGAAGCCACCAGCATTAACAGTGTGTCGAATACTCCAGAGGCCAAGGCTTTTTTAGCGGCTTGAATGCGTGCCGATGTTCCGGCGTTTGGTTCCAACTGCTGAATACGCGTTGCATCTTCCAGGAGCATTACGATCAGGCCCTTCAGTTCGTCAATCATGGAGGTAACTCTCAATGCAGGGTGCCCCGAAGAGCACCGAGGGTTTTATTCAGGCTTGAAGTCCGAAGGGACGACAACGCGGAAAAAATCGAAGTCCTGCACGGTGGCCTTACGCATGTCATCCGATGGGGTGATCAGCTGCGGCTCCATAGACAGGCACGCACCTAACTGCGGCTTGCTTGCCAGAACGCCTAAGATGTTCGGTTGCTCAGGAAAGGTATAACCAAATGTGTGGCCGTTCTTGACCCAGTATGTACCGTTGATTGCGCTCATCGCTTTTGTCCTTACGCTGGTGGATCAGTGGGTCAGATAATGGTTGATGGCACGCTCAACGAACGAGACCGGCAGACCACTGCCATGCGCCAGGCGCTGAGTGTTAGAACGAACCAGCTCACGCTCATAACCAAAGCTGCTGCTGTAGTGGTACCACAACGTGCGACCTTTCTTGAACAGGTCGGACTCGTTTGCTATGCGCATGAACTGAGCCGGAGTCTGGCTCGGGCGTTTTGGTTTTTGGTTGATAGCGTTCATAGTAATGACCTCGATAACTGTTATTCGTTTTGTTTACTGCCTCTAAAAACAGTATCACCCACGGGTAACCGCTGACGAAGCAAATCGAAGGAAAAAAAGATATTTTTTTGAGAGGGGAGGGCAAAACAGAATGGGGGAGATCCCCCCATAGTTTAGATGGCGTATTACCGTTCGGTAATGCTGGTGGCATTTTGCATTCCGGAAAGTTTCACCCAGGCCATAACTTGTTCTTTGTCCAACTGGCCGCTCAGGGTGATGTAAGCCGGAGCGGCAACCAGGAGCGAATTACCGATAGAGAAATGGACGTTCACATCAACGCGGGACGCCCAAGGTATAGCAAACCAGAACACGGCATCGAATGGGGAGTGGATATTGATGCCATGTATCAGCTTCACTTCCCAGCGAACACCATATTCACCTCTGATGCCACGATAGAGGTGACCACGATCGCAGGCCCAGTCATCACCATCTACGTCACGCCAGATAAGCAGTTTATCATCTACAGCCTTAACGCTAGCCCCATAACGGGATAACAGATTCAGGATGGCCGCTGGTTCCTTAGCGAGGATGCTTTCAAGAACCACTCGCGAATCACCACGAACCTGTGTCACCGTCACAGTATCGTTTTCACCGAACCAAACTTGATGACCACTTTCTGCCAGGTGAGCAATCAGATTTAACATTGTAACTCCATGTGTTAATTATTTTTGTGTTAATAGTTAACCATGACCTTTACCGCTGACGAAGTTAAAAGGACGACAAATTTGGAAGGTGTTAAAACGGGGATTAATTGCAAAGAGATTGGCAAACCACATCATGCTTAGGTCTGCCGATATGAATGGCGCAGCAGATCTCAGTTTTTGCAGTCGAGCTTTTTGACGAGCCAGCGCTGAACCGGGAGGGTCTCTAACTCCATTTCAATGGAACATCTCTGGTCTGCAATGATGGCTTCATAGGTTAACGTGTCTTTAGAAACCGTACCCTGGGAAATGAAAATCTTTGCATTTGCTAAATAATCAAATGCAACCTTGCGAGCGATGTGCTCGTTCTCTTCGTTCAGATGCAGTTTTGGCAACTCACCCTCAGCCGTAGTAGCTTGAGCCAATGTAGGTAACGCAAGGGTCAGCGACAATAAAATAAGCAATCTTTTCATTGGATATTAACCTGTTGGGATTATAATCTGCCGAAGCATATCATTTCTGATATACCTCGGTTCTGTTTTTTTGGGTTATCCGCCAGGGTAAAGCAACTCGAAACGTTGAAGGAAAGCAACGCGGGCTTCCTCCGCCGGGAGAAGTCGTAACCCCATCAAATCCGCTGGTGGATATTTAGCGGGATCCGGAAACGCCTGGGCACCATGTCGGCCGAACATACTCATTTCAGTTGCGAGCATACGCAAATCAGCCACTTTCACCTCCGGCGACTCCACCAGCGGCAAACCATACTTTGCTCGAATAGCGCGATCGACACGACCTTCGATTTCACGGTAGTCCGGCAAGCGCGCTTTAAGAGGGCTGCTCACATCACCGCAGTATGCTTCACTGGCATCATGCATCAAGGCTTCGAACGCAAGATGCGGTTCAA
Organism: Providencia sp. PROV200; assembly: GCF_049901995.1. Taxonomy (NCBI): domain Bacteria; kingdom Pseudomonadati; phylum Pseudomonadota; class Gammaproteobacteria; order Enterobacterales; family Morganellaceae; genus Providencia; species Providencia sp. PROV200. The sequence continues at coordinate 249,066 of NZ_CP096308.1, read as the reverse complement.
CCAAATGGCTGACCAGCACGCAATGCTGAGCCACGCTGTAATGCTGATCCAGGTGACCGGTAAAACGACAGATATTGGACAGAGCCGTCGCGATATCCTCAATATTAATCGCATCAGGGTTGATATCTTGGAACGAAAAACGTTTCCCGCTGTGGGTCAGTATCCAATCCGGGGCGGAGCCTTGTTTTACTTGTACGTGCATAGCTGCCAACAACTGCGCCACCAGCGACCGCTCCAACACAGTCAAATTACCAGACGTATCTGCCTGAAGGAATTCAAGCTGCTGTTTAGTGTACTTCGGCAAAGTCATCTTCTCTCCGATTTCATAAACGCTTTAACGCGCAGATTTTAAAGCCAACTTGTAACGGGTCTTTACTGCTTACTGACTGATTTTGCTCTTCTGAATTTGTTGCCAGGCCTCAATCTCTCTTTGAGAATCAGCATCCATGTCACCGGCCTGCAATGTGATTTGTTCCTCCAGAATGGAATCGAGATAGAGGTGATAGCGAGCACGCCGCTGTATACGCATAACAAAGAGAGCAAATACCAATACCCCACTACCGATCAGCGAGAAGGAAATGGCTGGGAGTGATGTCATCGGCATAGAGGAACTGCCGTCGTTAATCCACATAGACAGCTTTACCACCAGCACCGCAATGACCAATAGAACTACTGGGCGCATGATTGGGCGAATGGTACTGAAGCGGTCATCCCGGATGGAAAGGAGAACACCTTGAGAGGGGTCGTAGAGTGCCATCGTAAATACTCCGGTTGTTAATCTTAAAACAAAGCTAGCACGGTGCATTTGGCTGACGAATAGCGAGCGGCCACAGTAGAACGTCTTTTTTGGGTAAGTGAGAGCGCTTGATTACGTATGAGAGATACCAGAAAAAAACGCCACTGTTGCTGGTGGCGCTTAATCATATCGTGTATGAATTATCGAACGGAACAGACGGAAGCGATTAGATATCCAGCTCAACGTCAGTTCGGGGACGACAACAACAAGGCAACACTTCGCCTGGATTCACAAAGGCCAGGGGCTTAGTCACATACTCCACCGTACCGGCCAGTAAAGACACTCGGCACGAACCGCAGTAACCTTCCCGGCACTGATACTCAACCACAATGCCTACTGACTCCAGTCGTTCGAGGATGGTACTCACGTCGCTGGTGGCTTCAATCCGCTTTTTGCTATGTACTGCATGGATACACCCAGACATAATTCCACCCTATGTAGTGATACTGAACCAAGGGATCTTAAAATGTGCTAAAAACGCCTCAGCGGCTCCCAGAGGCGTTTCTTTGTTTCCAGTGCAATCGTATGTGGATTTAAATCAAAAAGTCGCCCTGAGACGTTTTCATGGCGAATGAGAAGGGATCCCGATCCTTCTCCGATCTACTTTACGACGCCGTGGAGCGACTCACGGCGTCGATAAAACGTTTTTCCCCAACACCAAACAAGAACGAGTCCAGCGCTTTACGGCCCGCTAACTCAGCCCCTTCCAATGCCGTTGCCAGGAAGTCGATCGGGCACACCATGCGGCCAGACAGCTTATGGGTGACCACCAGGTGATGGTCATTCATGGAGCGGGTAACCAGAAACTCTACTTGTTCACCATGTACCGATCGGCTGAAGCTCGCTTCCACTGAAACATGCGCATAACCATTTGCCGTTTTTACCTTGCCTGCCAACTCCATACGCTTCTCCTGTGTCGTTTTCTTGTCTGTGGTCAATCCTACCACCAAGCACCCTCCGACAAAGCGGGATTAACACAACTTGCCAGCGATTCTCTCGGCCAACCCCTCACAGGAGAACAACAAGTTATTTTCCTGTTCACGGTTCCCAAAATGAAAAAACCGCCCAAGTGAAGGCGGTTTCAAATCCAGCATATTGCTCGCGTTATTCCTCGGTCAGAGGCTTCAACGAGAAACGCCCAATCCGGGTATAGCGACCCAGATAGAACCCGACGAACGAGCTCAACACCACACACATGGTTCCAGTAAACCCAATTGGTTCATGCAGTACATGCTGCTGAATGTTCATGATCGCCCACATGCAACCGGCGTAACACAGAAAACCAGGAACGGATACCAAACGTTGCTCTCCGTTTGTCAATGGCCTTAGCCACCCATACACCGCGCAACCAAATAAAGCGAAACAGATAAACAGGCTCGGAAACGCTCCATCAGCCAGGGCATTCATCCCCGCCACAACCAGAAACAGTAACGATACGTTAAACCAGTACAGAGATCCCGGTGCCGGTATTTTAGTGCCAAACAATCCAGACTCACTCGGTGCCTTTGCCGCTTCGATGCTCATGCTTACCCCTCGTTGATTGTTAGTTCGTGATCGGCCAATCCAATCACTTGAGCCCTCGACATCCCCCACGGATAACGAGAGCAAAACTCAGAACTTTAAAACCCTGCCCAGCCTCATCACCAAATCGCGATAAAGCCACTTTCTTCGCCCCCGACAGAGTGACCCACCTTGTGACACAACATCACCAGATGAATATTAAGACCCATACGCTCCGTGACGAAATTGCTTAACGAAGCCAATGATGAGTATCCAATTTCGTCACTGAATGCCTTGCCCGCGAAATCACAAAGTAACTTCACCAAACCTATCTCATCCACCAGCGCCAGGCTCAACGTCAACGCAACTACCTCTGTGCGCTCTCCCACCCCAGATGCTCGTTGCGCCGATCGCTCTGTGGCAATTCCGCCGCATCCGACAAGCTCGGCTCCACACTTTTCAACAGCGTGAACTATGGGGACCCCCAAAACTCTCCCTCAGGGCTTCCTTCTCAAATAACCGGGTGGAAAGCTGAACCCTCTTTCACACCCGAGAAACGACTCAAAGAGTACGGGAGCCAAAAAAATCAGGCAAAGGTTATCGGCCTCGTTTTGCGCCCGTTTTGGGACGGACTCAAAACCAAATCCGTTAACACCCCCAGTGGAATAAACCGTAAAAAACCCCAAAACCCCCGGAGGAAACTCACTCCAAAAATCCAAAATGCATTCACACCCCTCAACAACCCCCGGAGGAAAATCATTCGAGGCATCCTGCTCATCTAAACCTCATACTGAACCCGCCATCCGCGACCCGCGAAGTGCTCTAACTCAACACCCTAAACAATCCCACCCATATCATTGCCCGCAATCCCTGAGAAAAAACAAAGCGCCATTTCCGTACCTCATTCTCACTTTGTTTACCCGAATTACATTCACATCGAGAACAAAACAAAAACAAAATCGCTCCTTCTTGTTTCGTTTACCTTCCCACCTTTCCCGATCGCAAATAGTCACCGCAAAAAAAACAAACCCGGCCATCCCGAATTCATTCTTGATACCCCAGCGCCCGTTGAAAGCCCGAGAGTCGCCTAAAGGCTCACTAACTGATCGCCTGAAGGCTCACTTTACAGAGGGAGACGTGTTTAAAATTAGGCGTAAAAAACCGGGACGGTGCCCGGCTTCAGATGTGCTATGGCGATGCGTTAAGTTAGCTCATAGAGGCAAGCTCATGGATTGGCGCGCTCATATTGAGAGACCAGCGGGAGACCTTGTTCTCAGCATCAACTTGATAGCTGACCAGGAACATGTAAATCCCGAAGCACAAGCGTGAAGGCTCAGTGAAGCCCAGCATGCATTTCGATTCCCTCGCCCCGAACAATGCCATCACCTTCAAGAGAACGTCCTGATCCCATTCATCAGCATGATGGATATACACCAGAGTGTTGCGTTGCAGACCCTTCGCAAATACTTCAAGTGCAGCCAGATCACTATTGGTATCAGCCAACACCTTAACGGCCGCGATCTTTTTGTGATTCGCCATTGTCATTACCGTTTCGACAGTACCGTCCAAAACTTCATGGGTCGCCTTTAGTCCCCAAAGTAACTCTTCGTGTTTTGTACCCAGGTTGCGGGTGAAATTTGCGCACACTTCACTGATTGCAATTGTTGCGTGTCTGTTAACGTTTTCGTGAGACATTCTCAACATTCCTCTTGAGTTGATTTTAACCATACCGGTCGTTTTGTTTACGCAGCTATAACCCCACGCTAAAGCTGCTTCCTACTCTCTGTTATCCGCCGGGATAACAGCTGGCGAATTGCCCGGTTCTTTTTCATCTCAGAACGGATCAAACTCAGCTGCGGTTCGTAAGTAACAATGAGCGTCAATTCACGGGGTGTAGCATCCGTGAAAACTTTCGCTGGATAGCTTTCCCCTTTGTTCACTTTCAAATACTTCGGAACCACCCTTGCAATTTCCCCTCCCGCCTTTCGCAATGGAGTCATCCTCGCCCAGCGGATCCGAACGGATGGACCCTGCTTAACAACGTTGAATGAGTAATGCGCTTTTTCACCACCGGCCGTTGCCAGCTTCCAAAAATCTTCTCTCAGCGTCGTTGCTTCGGCAGTCAAAACATCAGCCGATCTGTCCAAGGCTTTGACGCTTTCCTCCAGATGCTTGATGTAGCTTTCCACATCCATAGAGTTACCCTCACTTTAAAAATTCAAAAAGACCAAAAAAACGGAACCCCTATTATTACCCCACATGAGATCTCTTCCGGCTAAAGCAAAAACACCCTAAATAGGTTCAAAAACTCAGCCCCCCCAAAAAAAGCGGTAATATTATTACGCCGCCTTAGTGATCTCATGGACTGTTTCTCTTCTTTTGCACTCTCATGGCGAAAAGAAAGGCATCAGAGTTGTTGGGTGAACACATGAAAATACCTTTTTGAGCAAGACTGCGATTTTGGGGGGCAAAGAGGCTAAATCACTGCCTTTTAACTAACCCCGTATATAATATGGCAGCAGAGTGATCTTGTGGCATTTCCCTTGATTAACACTCTTATGGCGAAAAGAAAGGCATAAGAGTTCAATAGTCGTTACGTAATCCAGTCACCAGGCACACTAAGCACTAAAACAGCACATCAACTCAAGGTTTTTCGTCCCCGAAACGAGGCGCTTTTCCGGCTTGCGATCGAAATCGTCCCATCAAAATCTATCCTGGTAACAGCCGAAACATCGTGGAAAAGAGATGAAGATTAGCAGGTGTTGCCACTCAAAATAATTTGGTTCAATCGGTGAGTTTCTGACCTGTATTTGGGTTAGTTAATTTCGTCAGCGGTTATCCCCATGATAAAACGAGAGGGGTAATCCGTACCAAAAACAAGAATTATTTTTAAGTCGATAGCCCTGATTTACGGCCATATCTAGCCGTAAATCAGGGATAAAAAAGGCCATGAATGAAGGCTAAATCTGGCCTTAAAAATTGGCTAAATATAGCCGTAAATCATGTCCTTTTTCGTCCTCGTTTTGTCGATGAAAAAGGATGTTTTGTGATTTTCGAATGGCTATGATGTGCTCCGATTGTCTCGGGGCGAACGAATTTTTCGGGGTGATATCTCGACTGTCTCACTTTGTTAGCAGCATGAAGTGGCAAGGATGGGGGGGACGGAAGGGTATCACAAGCTGTAATTGTGTTAATAAAAGGTTAACAAATGAGTAAGAAAAACGCGATCGTATGTGGTGTGGACATTGGTTATAGCAACGTCAAAATTGCGACTGGCGATGCTTTTGCTTCTGTACCAGACGTCTCAATCTTCCCAGCGTATGCCACCACGGAAGAAGAAGAGGATGTAAATCTGGTGAAGCGCAATCGTGACCACGAAGTCACCGTCTACCCGAACGGAAACATGTGGCGAGCATTTACTGATCGTCCAGATGGGCGTGAACTACATGACAGTTATCACACCACGGAAATGTACTTGGCGCTGTACTTTGGCTCGTTGGCAAAAATTGCCGAGAAGGTCGGTAGCACCATTGACCTGTTGGTAACTGGTTTGCCTGTAAGGCTCGCCAGTGATGATAACGAGCGCTCCAAGTTGGTCGCCAGGTTGACAGGTACATTCACGATTAATCCGTCCACAAAAGTGACGGTCAAGCAAGTGATGGTAATCCCGCAAGGTGTTGGTGTTATCAACGATGTCGCGAACCGCGAAGGCTTTATCAGTGAAGATGAACTGTCAGAATCTAATATTCTGGTCATCGACCCTGGTTTTTTCTCGATGGACTATGTGGCCTTCAGTAATGGTAGCCGCGTGATGGGCTCCAGCGGCTCTTCACTGAAAGCCACCAGCACGATCATTGAAGGAATTGTTCGCACTCTCAATGAAGAAAACCCGCATGAGCGGCGTGATGATCTTCCTGAAATGGTCGAAATTGCGTTACGCAAAGATGCGGCTTCGTTCTTCAATGGTGCCCGCCACATTGAAGTAAAACCGCTGCTAAGCAAAGTTATTCCGCAAATCGCTGGTGGCGTAGTAAAAGAATTGCGCAAAAATGTCCGTGCGTTAGGGGCTATTCACATCATTGTGACCGCTGGTGGTGGAGCTCCTTATTATGAGCAGGCCGTGCGCGAAGCGTTCCAGAATGCCCGTATTGTAACGAGCCCAAATCCGGTCGCAAGCAACGCAATTGGCTTCTGGAACTACGGCGTTGACACCGTCATCTACGGTGACGAATAACGGATAAGGATACGTAATGCAGTTACGGGTGACGATTAATGACATTCTTTGTCCCGAGCTCGCTGCGTACCTTGAGTCCTGTCCACCAGGCAAAAGAAGTAGCGCACTGGTTGCCCTGGCGAACAGGGCTTATCTTGAAGGGTTAGGGCGTGAGGCAACGCCCAACATCTACAAGAAAGGAAAGGTAAGCGAGAAGCCGCGCTCACAAAAATTGGCAAAAGGAGGAAAAACAGGGCAGAATATTTCGTCGCCGGTGGGGACCGGTCTACAATCGTCTTATTCTGAAAACCAACCTGAGTTAGCAAAGCAGCAAGTAGCTCAGCCGTTGGCATCAAAAGCAGTAGAAGCAGTATCCGTTATACCAGGAAGCAATATTGAGTCTTCGGAGCCGCGTGGGGCGGTGTTGATGAAGAGCGAGGCAGGAAGCGAAAATACATTGTCGGTATCAGTAGATACTCAATCTACTGAGAGGGATACCGATGTTAACGCTGAAAAATCGATCCATACAGAGACCGCGTTGCCGCGTAAGCGGTTCCGCTTAGGCTAAGCCACTCTGTTGGGTTAGGGGTAAACAAAATGGGTAAATTACTGTTAAGCGCCAGTGTGGCAGCAGTAATCCTCTCATCTCAAATACTCCCGGCACAAGCTGGGGTGGTTGATTTGAAAGGAACGGCATGGGAAAAACATGCCAAGAATGAATGCGGTCTGGACCCGCATCTCTTATACGCCGTTGCTTTGTGGGAAAGCAAACAGCGTGCCGGTGGCGGCGGTTATGTCGCCCCAAGCCCTTGGGCACTGAATAATGCAGTTTACGGTGCCTACTATCCAAAAAACTACGAAGATGCGAAGCGCGCGCTTAAGCGCTACATAGCCGCATCTAAAGTAACCGATATCGGTATCGCCCAGGTCAACTATCGCTGGAACGGGAAGTATGTCAGCAAGCCAGAGGATCTTCTGGATGTAGACACTAACATTCGGGTTGGCGCGAAAGTGTTATGTAACGCTATCAAAAACTCCCCAGATGACATCGTTTTAGCAATAGGTAGTTATCACACTCCGAACCCGGAACTGCGTGACAAAGCGCGTTGGTACGGTACGAATGTGCTCAGAATCTGGAAGAGGCTGATTGAAAATGGTTAATGAAAACATATCGCTATTGAGCTGCGCTGCTTCACTGGAAACACGCGCGCAATCTTTTTTCCGCAGTCCGTTTGTTCTGTCTGAAGATGATCGCTTAGTGTTAAAAGACAAAGACCTTCTAGCGCAGCTGACAAAATCTGTTAAATCATACAACGTACCTGTTTTTATAGTTGACTACATGCCTGGACGCAAACTTACAGAAGTGGATAACTTCGTCCGGCATGACTCCTATATTCTTCGGCTTGCACTTCTCGTGTACAGCATCAGGGTGAAAATTCTCAACGGCACGCTGGCCGAGTCATTTTACTGGTTGGGCTCCGATGAAGCGTTGAATTTCATTGAGCGGCTTGACGATAGTCAAACCATTGACGCCATCATCAAGGGCGAACTGTATATCAAACCGGTTCGTTCGCTGCGGGAGCTCGCTTCTGGGGAGTGGAGCTCTGTTTTTGGCAGTGATAACCCGCACATGACTTTGCCAGCTTATTTGCAATTACGTTTTGAACATTGGAGCACAGATCTATGAAAGCCGCACTCGTAAAAGATGAAGACATTTTTGCTTTGGCACAGCGGATGGTCAAACTGGGCTTCCGTCGTCGTATCATTACCACGTCGCTTAATGCAAGTGACCGACTCATTGACCATTTGAAAAAACAGTTCGGTCAGGAAGAAGTGGCAATCGGACGCTTGAAACTGTCGGAAACCTTCTTGGCTTCGCAGCCAAAAAAGATGGAGGCAACCAACTTTATGAGCATCTATCTACGTCGCGCGAAGGACCCTAGCAATCAGGATGACATCAGTGAAGTGGTCGATTCGTTTGAAGTGTATCGCGAGTTAAATATGCGATTCAGACCGACTATTGCGGCGGATGTTATGCTTCATCCGAACGAAGCCTGGACACTGGCGCGTGACTTCCGTTCTGATGAGATCCGAATGGTGAAATGCGTACATTGTAAAATGTCCTTTATCACTCCCTTTGATGGTGATCGTTCGAATAAAAAGCATAAGTGCCCGTTCTGCGAAGATAAGGCTCATTAATGCAAACGCGAACTTTGATTGGAATATTCACAGCGTTAGCTTTGCAGGGATGCACTTTTCATACGTTGCCTGGCAGCCAGTTGGTTGCTCCCGGTTATATGCGCGTGAATCTGTGCCAAAAGCTGGACTCGCCCGAGCTTTGCAAGTCGAAGTTTGGCGAGTTCAAGAAACGGCTGATCGTGAAAGACATTTCCTCCACGGCGGGGTATATCATTCCAGATTCTGTTGGTTGGGGATGGGTGGTAAACAAAGTGAATGCACCTTTTGTTTTCTACGACCCGGAACTGAAGACAGAAATCCCCCCTCTGGAAGGGGAATTTATTCCGGGAAATTTCGAACCAGCCCTTAAAGTACCTTGCACGAAAGATGCGACATGCAGCCACCAGCAAGTGCTAACCGCTTGGAAAGATTCAATTTAAATCAAATTCACAGTGTTAGATCCCTTATTTAAACAATAGGGGATTTTTTTTAGCCAGATTTCTTCGTCAGCTGTCATGGCGGGGTTACTATGCTCTCAACACGAAAAACTACTTACCTGCAACTCTACGAATAAGGTACCGAACATGAAAAAGATTCTGACCGCTTCTTTGATTACTCTGGCAATGGCAATGACGGGCTGTGCTTCTAAACCTGTTCCGATGCCGGTGGATACCAATCCGTCGGAGGCTTTACAGTTTGCCCGTGCAATGGAGATGCGCCAAATTACAGATGCAGGTGATAATTATGTCATCTATAACAAGCTGGTTGACGGCGGGCGTATTCTCCCACTTGAGAATCCAGTAAGAGCAGGAGAGGTTGCCAAAACTCAACGGTCAGGTGCCGGTACGGCAGATGTTGTTGGTGGGTTGGCTATTAAAGATCCATTCATTGCTTTAACAGGTTTTTTAACCGCGAAAAGACCTCAGCCTTATACTGATGGGGTTGTTTTATTCGGTTCCTGGGCAGGGGGAGACCGGGAAGTAGATCAGTCTCAAATGTTTGAAGCCTTTAAAACCTTCGCCCCTAAAATGGCAGGTTTTAATGAATATGAACTATGCGGGCAGGACAAGAGCTGGAGTTGGTTCTCGTTAAGTAAAGCTAAAGAAACCGGGCACCTACCAAAACCGCCTGTTTTAGTCAGCCCTGAAGAGTATCGCTCTGGGTACGCATCGGCCTGTTTCTTCTATCTTGCGGCGAAAAAAGAAAACATGCCATTGATGAAGGAACTATCTGTGGCCCTTGGTGCAAAACGAGCTCTGTTTGTGCCAGCCTCCCAAGAGCATGCTCCGTACTGATGAATCCCCTAATGATTTTTATCAAAATCATTAAGTTAAGGTAGATACACATCTTGTCATATGATCAAATGGTTTCGCCAAAAATCAATAATCAGACAACAAAATGTGCGAACTCGATATTTTACACGACTCTCTTTACCAATTCTGCCCCGAATTACACTTAAAACGACTCAACAGCTTAACGTTGGCTTGCCACGCCTTACTTGACTGTAAAACTCTCACTCTTACCGAACTTGGCCGTAACCTGCCAACCAAAGCGAGAACAAAACATAACATCAAACGAATCGACCGATTGTTAGGTAATCGTCACCTCCACAAAGAGCGACTCGCTGTATACCGTTGGCATGCTAGCTTTATCTGTTCGGGCAATACGATGCCCATTGTACTTGTTGACTGGTCTGATATCCGTGAGCAAAAACGGCTTATGGTATTGCGAGCTTCAGTCGCACTACACGGTCGTTCTGTTACTCTTTATGAGAAAGCGTTCCCGCTTTCAGAGCAATGTTCAAAGAAAGCTCATGACCAATTTCTAGCCGACCTTGCGAGCATTCTACCGAGTAACACCACACCGCTCATTGTCAGTGATGCTGGCTTTAAAGTGCCATGGTATAAATCCGTTGAGAAGCTGGGTTGGTACTGGTTAAGTCGAGTAAGAGGAAAAGTACAATATGCAGACCTAGGAGCGGAAAACTGGAAACCTATCAGCAACTTACATGATATGTCATCTAGTCACTCAAAGACTTTAGGCTATAAGAGGCTGACTAAAAGCAATCCAATCTCATGCCAAATTCTATTGTATAAATCTCGCTCTAAAGGCCGAAAAAATCAGCGCTCGACACGGACTCATTGTCACCACCCGTCACCTAAAATCTACTCAGCGTCGGCAAAGGAGCCATGGATTCTAGCAACTAACTTACCTGTTGAAATTCGAACACCCAAACAACTTGTTAATATCTATTCGAAGCGAATGCAGATTGAAGAAACCTTCCGAGACTTGAAAAGTCCTGCCTACGGACTAGGCCTACGCCATAGCCGAACGAGCAGCTCAGAGCGTTTTGATATCATGCTGCTAATCGCCCTGATGCTTCAACTAACATGTTGGCTTGCGGGCGTTCATGCTCAGAAACAAGGTTGGGACAAGCACTTCCAGGCTAACACAGTCAGAAATCGAAACGTACTCTCAACAGTTCGCTTAGGCATGGAAGTTTTGCGGCATTCTGGCTACACAATAACAAGGGAAGACTCACTCGTGGCTGCAACCCTGCTTACTCAAAATCTATTCACACATGGTTACGTTTTGGGGAAATTATGAGGGGATCTCTCAGTGCTCCGTATGTGTTTTACAACGGTAAGGTTCTTGAATTCAAAAACTAATATTACAGACGAAAGTAGAAACCCCGCCAAAACTGAGCGGGGTTTTTTATGATTAACGCACTTGTATTGAAGCGCCTGCTTTATCCTTCAGGTCATTTATATCAACGCTATCAACGCCATCCTTGAAACGGTCGAGGCTGTTTTTACGTTTACCGTCAACGTTGAGAATGCTGCCTGAACCGGTAATGCTGTCGAGATTGACTGATTCGGGCGTTGGCAGTAAATCGGCTGAGTAAAGTGAACCAATCCATTCCGACAGATCGACTTTTTGGAAGTCAATTCGACCAAACTCTTCCAACGTTAAGCCACGGCAATCCGGATTCTTGTTATCACCCCAACCAATGCCCAACTGGGCGCGCCCTTGTTCTTGGAAAATTCGCCCAATCTGTGAGTTGAACGTGCAGTAACTTGACCGTTTTTCAATGCACTGCCCTAACACTTTGGATTGGCACCAGCTATCGATGAAGGTCGCAAGTTTGGTTTCTTTTTTCACAGCAAGCTTAAATTCATCTGCTGTACAAGCCCAGATGATGTTTACCAAGATGTTTGCAACCTGATATGCCATGTAGGCATAACCGACAACGGAAATAGCGGAAGTAAGGGTGGAAGACAGCTCTACAGAACTGGCTAATGCGCCGTCGGACCCGACCGCAGCAACCGATTCTGACCCAGCAGCTGTGCCCCCGGCCTGGAATAACGCATTTGTTACGCTCGAACCAAAGGTGTCCAAAGTCCATTGAGCAACTTGTTTAGTTAAAGTGCCCACCGCCTGATCCATCATTTCTCCGATACCGAGATCTGCAATTTTATCTGCAACCGCTGACCCTGCATTACCAGTTAAGCTATCCAGTGCAGACATTGCAGGTTTAGTGATTGCATCAATAGCACTGTTAGCCAATTCAGAACCCATGTCGAACATGCCTTTACCTTGCTCGAACATGCCCGCTTTAACGGCCAGCGCATCTGAAACTTTCAGGGTGTAGTAGGTTAGCTGAAGATACTCAATCCAGCTGACATCAACAGGCTGGTTGCAGCAATCGACCCAGCCACCCAGTGCTGATTTACAAGTAGCAGCTTCACCTTTGAATAAGGTGCAAGTGCGATTGACGTTGATAGTTTCATCACCGCAGGTCATTTCGTTAACCGCGTAAGTCGCCGCTTGAAGCATTGCGACTGCCGTTTGGAAGTCTCCACTAGGTTCCGATTCTGGCGTTAAACAGGTACCGTTGATGCACTGCACCGCTCCAGCACACTGGTAAGTCTCGGTTTGTGTAGTGCTTGGCACTGTAACATCTTGACCGCAGTCCCAGGTCTCAGAAGCTTGCCAACAACCGCTTTGCCCACCAGCTGCGCCTGTGATGCAGGAAGACTTAATAAATTTGCAGGCATTGTTATTATCAAAGTCTTTGCATGAGTTATTCACTCCGGCATCAGTACCACAGTTAGATACAACGGTTGCACTACGGCAGAATGGGGAAAGCCCGCCGATCGGTGGTGTTTTAAGATCCTTTTCGCACACAGTAACCCCATTGATATAAGCGCAGCCATTCGCGTCAGGTGTGACTGTTTCATTGCAGGTGACCGAATAGTTTTGGCAATAACCCTGATTGACTGCATCCAGAAAAGTATTGAACCCTTCTTGGTTGTCGGCAATCCATTCATCTTTGCTAACGGCCTTAGATGGGTCGTAGCGAACTTCCAATTTCGCATAGCCTTCACCATTGCCATAAACTGAAACGCGTGTTTTGAAAATCAGTTCATCGCCGTCTTGTACTTCCTGGAAGTTCTGAGTCACGTCAGCCTGTGGATCAACACGCCAACTGGTATCCAACTCGCAAGGCCCTTCGGTTTCTGGTGGGAATAACTCACCTTTGCTGTAGTTCCAAGGTCGGTATTTCCCATCAGTACCTGCATCCTTCATTCCTGCAACAGGGCCCGCAAATACTTTTTTCTCACCAAGGTAGATCTGCATATAATCATCCCAGGTTGCGTAAGTCAGTTTTGCACTGGAAATGGCTTGCGGGTTGTAAACGCGAACACCTGTATATTCTTCATATATTTTACAACGACCATCCCAGTAGTTATCGCCGACTCTACCCACCCAAAGAGTTACGCAGGCTTCACCGCAACCTTCAATGTTGGCAGAACCGGAGCTATGGCTCAGGAAGCCTGCCACGTAAGGGTGGGTTAAACGATAGGTGCCACTGACGCTGGTGGTGCGAGTGCACTCTTTATAATCAGGAATGTGTTGCTTAACACCGTCCGTATTCAGTTCGGAGGTCATTGAGCAGTCATCCAGATCCTGCATGTATTTATCCTGGTTCGCCAAGAAATCTTTGTGTTTGTCAAAGATAGAATCCGTGGCTTTCAGTTTTGCAGTCGTTTTCGTTGAGCCTGAAACGGCGCGATAGGCTTCGCCTCGCAATGACGATTCAGAGGCAAGTGCAGAACCAGTATCAAAGCCTAACTTTTGGGTTTCACCATCATTACCATACACGGATTTCAGCTGATCCAGGGAGGTGGATGACGCCTCGCCAGGATACACGTTATTTAAGTTAACGGCCTCACCATCCCCATACTGAACAGTGCCGTTACTATTTGCAGAAAGACCGGGTAGAGACTTATAGAATTCAACCGCTGACTGAGCATTTGCTGCCGAGTTTGCCGAGTAAGCGTAGGGGGCATACATCGCTACAACCAAGTGGCTCATCGTGAACAACGTGCAGACCGTTTTTGAAAACCAATTTTTCCTAAAAAGGGTTATCATTCGTAATCACCTTGTAGATTGCAGGCATTGATGGCTAGGCGTATCACAGAAAATTTCGTCACCTGAAAGAACTGTGAGAGAATCAATGCATAGAGACGCCATTGAGCAAGCATAAATCAATGACGTATACGGGCAACAAAGAAGGGCAGCAAAACGAGGTGCTTTTCTTTTACTGATATTTGGGAGTAAAACATGAGTACATTTGGCGCACACGGCGTAGCCTATCTACCCCCCATTGTGGTTCACAGAGTTCCAATAAGCACGAAAAAGTCACCACCCAAACCACCGGGGATCCAAAGAGACATTGCGCTTTGCATGTTTTGGCTGGTACTCAGCGTTCCCGCTGCTTATATGCTCTATATCGGTTGAGTTTTTTAGGCCAAAAAAAAGCCTCCGACTGGAGGCTTTTGTATGTTAAGGGTTATTTCTTCTCGTTATCAGACATCAGCGCCTCGACAGATTCTTTTACGACATGAGCATCAGTACGATGCATGTTGCTCTTCGTGGATTCTACCTTGCCAATAATCGCCATTGCTAGCTGCTGATCGCCGCCTTCAAGCCTACCGTTCACATATTCACCGCCGGTTGCGAGGGTGACAGCGTGGAAGGCCTGAATACGAGCGTGTTCCATTTGCTCTGGCGTATTGTCTTTGTCTTTGACGGTACCGTACAAGTGTGAGATGGCATTTTTAGCGTATTCGCCTCTTTCACCTCCAACACCAGTTACTTGAGAAGCCATTTCCTGTCCCTGACCGTAACCTTCCTGATAAGAGAACCCCCCCGGCTTAATGCCGTTTGAAACCTTGTCTAAGGCGCTTTGAACCTTAGGCATCGCATCCCCCGTCATTCCATAATTTGATTTGTTCACCAGTTCATATCGTGCAGCATTGCCTCTCATAGTGTTGAGTTCTTGGGTTGAACGGGATTCATGATTCTCAACCTGTCCTTTATTATCGAAATGCTGATCAATAACGTGCCCCTGGGCTGTGCCTGGTGCTGATTGGGCATAATTACCAGCTATGCCTGCTGCTGCCTGACCCTGGGTAGAACTTGAACCATTATTAACACCACCAGCAATACTATCGATATGCGCTTCGGCTTGCTCTGCGTTAGCTGCGATCCCTTGGTTTGCCCTGGCAGCATCAGCGCTGACCTCTGGTTGTTGCGAACCTCCACTAACGAAACCTGACAGTTTAGCTACTTCGCCAGCTTGACCTATTGAAGCCGCTGCGCTGAACTGAGCGAATGTATGCGCATCTTCCTGTGTCATCCCTAGTGAAGAGAGGCGTGCTGTATCTTCGTTGATCCGCTGAGATAAGTCTTCGCGACCAGCCAATACCTGAGTTAGTGCGGCTTGAGCTTCGTTGCTACCTCCAATGGATTGCGCAATCTGTGCTGAGTTCATGTTTTGGCCCAGAGAGCTACTCATCGAATACTGTTGTGCTTCAGAATAGGATTTTTGAGCCGACTCCTGTTTTTTATAAGCTTCACCGTATTGTTGGGTTGCCGCAGTGCTTTGTCCTGCTGCCTGCATGCTGCTGTAATAAGCCATTGAAGACTGTGACCTGATTTGACTGAGTTGCGAGCTTAGCGCGTCACTGTTTGAAGCGTTATCACTGCTTGAGTAGCTCGCGTCCGCCGTGTGAGTTTTACCTTTTGAAGCTGACTCATTACGCTGTAAGGATGCCGACCCAGAAACTGAGGCACCAGACCCTCCAATTTTCAAACCAGCAGATGCCTCAGCGCTACCTTGAACAGAGCCCATATTCAAAGCTGTCAATGCTTCAGCTTCGGAAGTCCCGTTACGCGAAGCGACATCTTGAACAAACGAACGCTGGGAAGAGGTTAGAGAACCCAAAGCAGCTTGCATGGCATCCTGGCTTTGTTGAGACTGGGTTCCATTTCGCATGTTGGAAGCAACCTCTTGGAACATTTTCCCTTCTGATGCAGAGCGTTCAACCGAGGCTGACTCGACGTTCTGTTTAGCGCTGGCGAGGTTAGTAGAAGCAGATTGCTTCATATCAAATTTAGGCAATGCGGAAGATGCACCACCCATGACAGACCCACTGGAGCGATCGAAGTTCACATCAGCGCTTCGGTTGTTCATGGCTGGCGCGTTCGATACATCAGGAGCCATCTGCTTGGTATCAGCTGCGTGAGGCGCAGCGGCGGAGTTTGCCAGTGAGTTAAAGGCGACCGAACTACCCCATACGATAAAGCCACCCAATGCAGGGATCATCGCATATAAATTCCCAGCAAGGCCGATGCTTTTTTGAGTTTCAAATAGCATCAGATATAGCTTATCGAATGAAATCGGATCTATACCATTGAAAATGGCAGACAAGTTAGTTTGAGTGTGAACAAGCACGTACATGTTTACAACTGCTGCCAGTGGCATCCAAGTCTGAGTCCAGATAATGACCAGAAAATATTTCATAACCAAGCGAACACCCATAATGCCCAGACCGAATAAAAAGGCCATGAATGGCGTAAGAGCATAGATTAGCCCTTGGAAAATTGGCATAAACGCCGCCATCCAAGACAGGAAAGACGCGCCGGAGGATGCCCACTGGAAGGCTTGTTGGGTTTGCGTTTGAGTTCGGGTGATAGCAGCGGCACCTCGGAAGGAGGCTTCATATCCATACTTAGGCACATCACGAAGGTAGGGGTACATGATCATCGTCATTTGGAAATCACGCATCGTTGTACCGCTTAGGTTGTAAAAATTCATGATCTCCTGAACTTTTCTGCTCGTATTACAGACGTCACCATCGCCCTGACAAGTCCGGCCCAAAGCGGCATAAGAACGCTGGTAGGCTTTACGGAACATGTCAGAAGAGGATGCATGTTGCATGATCAATTTATCAAAAGCATCTGCACAAGAATATTGTGAAGATACACCTTTCATATCTTCCATTCCTGGAGCCCAGCCCACCATATTGCCATCATAAAGCACGACGTGCTGGAAGCGGTCATCAGATCTCAGCCCTTGCACGCCTTGAGTGCCTCTATAAAGAGTTGAGTAGGTTTTCGCCCCCCGAATAACATCTTTAGTCACGCAGGTTTTCATATAACTTTCCACGCTTCTGGCGAAATCTACACGCGGTTTTTCGTTGGCTAAAAACCAGCGCATTGGGTTTTTTAATGTGTCATAAAGAGACGTCATTGCCACCAATGGATCCAATGCACCATACTCAGTCATTGAAGGAGTGGAGAATGCTTGCTCCATTTTTTCTGTAATTGAATACCCGACAGTGGATATGATGGAGGCCGATGCTGCAAGGCCTGCCGGAACGTTATCAACTGCACGGAAACGTCCGCTAGTAACATCTTCGATGTTGACACGAGCCGAAACCTGGAAGAACACCATATACATGACAATACAGACGGCCATGTTTTGGAAGGAGACGGTTTTACCTGCTGAAATAGCCGATGAAATAACAATCCCGATCACCCCTAACAATGCAGCAATGCGAAATAGATCTGAGAACATCCCACTATTCATTAGCATTGCAACTGCGTTGAAAACATTATGCATAAATTCAATGTCACCAACGGTATATACGTTCCACTGAGTCATTTACTCATATCCTCTTAGAGTGCGCCGTCTACCGACCCTTCACCTTGATATTCAGTTAAAGGCAGGGATTGCATGTAGGACTGGAAGGTTTCCTGGATCTTCTCTTCACCGCCGTATCTGGCCGCTAATGTGCTATAGGAAATTGCCAAATTACGTCGCGCATCTTCTATCAACTTATACATCTCTTCGTAGTAAGCTGAAGCAGAATCATCGTTAGACTGCGCCATACGGGCCCCTGTTGCTGCGGCCGTTAGTAGATCACTGAGGTATTGATTCGCAGCCGAGTAGGATAGGACAGGTGAGATGGCTCGAATATACGAATGACTGGCGTTCAGGTCATGCCTTGCCAAAATGATAGCTTTATTACCAGCGCCACCAACGTTGTAATACCCAGCCTGTTCATGCCGCTCTCTAGATACTTCACCACCCGATTTTGCCGAAACCAGATACCCATCATCAATGAAGAATTTATTAATGGTGTTAGCAACGCCATTCAAGCCAATTTGCTGTTGCACTGGGTTTTCGCACGTTTCGGTTTGGTTTACGCAACTCCACATATGGAAGGCGGGGTCACCATGAATAATAGAATCCAACACGGAGCTAGTTGCCAGAGGGCCAAGTCGAACAACGCTTTTTTTAATGGATCCGTCTTTGTCTGTACTGATATCTTTTCCAACAATAATCGTACCAGTGAGAGACATAACCAATTCTTTCTGTTGTTGCTCAGAGCCTTCGAATTGAGATGAGAACTGTCCATTTTGCAGCAAGCACCACATGAGGTTGCCATAGTCGCCACAAGGCTTACGTTTCCCTGTATCACCTTTGACTTTCTCTGGGGCTTCACCACCACCTGAGTTACCCCACATTGCCTTGAACTGGTCAACAACACCATCAGACGAGAGTTGGGATGACACGGACATTTTGGCATTTTCACCAAATGCGGAAGCTGTATCTACCAGTAATCCTTTTGCTAATTGGCAGGAGTTAACGGTCAGATCGTTCATTTGCTGAACAACAGCCTGCATTTTTGAAATGGCATTATCCAGAACTGCATCCATTGCGTTAAGTGCCAGCTGAAAAGCCAGACCAGCCGCGTTAGCGGCGATGTTACGTAGCATCTGAACAAACTGCTCGGCATTGATAAATGAGAAAGACCCACCAAAAAGGTCGATCCCTCCACAGCCGCCCGACGCGGCAGGAAGATCGATTGTGACTGGCGTAAGAGTTCTTAGTTTATTTCGGAGAACAAAGCCCCCACCAGTGTACCCATCACGAGTAATGCTGTGATAATCTCCCGCGCCAGTTACATTGGACATTGAACCGAACATACTATCGAGCTGGGTACTGATATCCGCAGCATTGGAAGAAGACGTGAACACACCCGACAGAGCAATCGATATTGCTAAGATAGTGCGTTTGAGCCCTTTAGATTTTTGATGTTGTAAAACCATTTTTTGTTACTCCCGCTACTGTTATTTCGCCTTTGTAGATGCTGCGTAACCAGATTTCTTCTGAATGTATTTGATAAAGTCGTCCGAGTTCTCCAGGTACTCTTCCGGCATATCTTTCAGGATGCTCGAATCGATATACCCATTGTCGTTATATGGAAGCGTGCTTTTGTACTGCTCGTTGGTGATGAGCCCCGAGTCATGTGCAATCATGATTGTGCGGGATATCAACTGATCGGCACTGAGAGGCCCGAATGAAAGAATCCGCGTTGCCTCTGGAGGAATAGCCAGTGCGAGCGCAGGAGTGTTGGTGATCTGCAATTTTGCTGCTTGACCAGTATCTGCACGCCAGTTCTCCATGATGTTTCCAGGCATTGGTTTACCATCAATCGAAATTGGAATAACTTTCATACCGGTCATGTAAGTGAACGTATTCATGATCGCCGCTTGTTTCACACAGATTGAGCAATCTTCGCCACGGAAGAAAAAGAAAACCCCAGCGCGTGTGGCAATGTCTTTTATAACAAGCCGTGAGTTTTTTTCAGCCTCCGCAGACTGGTCCATAGCGCCGAAGGTAGACGTAGAGCGACGACTGCTTTCATCAATCAATGGATCTGTAGATGTCACTAAGCGCGCCATATCAGTAAACCGGCTCGCCTTGTCCAACATAATGCGCTGCGCAAGGTAATAGGCCCGGACGTTTTCCTGGGTTGGCTCGTCAATTGCGCGGTCACGTAATTTCTGTACGTTTTCACGGTACCAGGCCACGGTAAAGGCTTCAGGCCCCTCTTCAGGAGTAACCGCAACGGAAGGTTCAGGGACAGGCATTTGCTTGTCCTGCTCTTCGGTTTTGTCCGCTTTAGCAACAGTAGTCTCAGGTTCGATTTCTTTCGGCGGTTCAGGAGGCATTTTTTTCCAGAACCAGCCTTCTTCTTTTCCATCCAGAAACGAGGTACCTCCAGCGGTAACCTGCCCGTTGGAAGCCTTTGGTTTATTATCTTTGCCACCCTCTGCTACCGCATGAGCAGAGAGCACCCCAAATACCAGGGTAGCGATGACTGTTTTATTGAAACTTTGGAATTTCATCTTCATTACCTTTGGTAAGAATTGCCGCTATCCTGTCAGTCCAAAAAAAGGAGTTTTTCCCCTTAAAAACCCTGGCTTTTTCAAGCTGTTGGCACAGTTGATAGTGTCTATATCTTTGTTGCCCGATCTTCTTAATGATGCTTTCGGGTTTTATACCAATTTCCTTACAGGCCTCATCGAGGGTCATGCGTCCGCCGTACTTACGTTCAAGTTCACGCTGCAAGCTGAGACGGTTAGAGTCAGTGCAGAGTATGGCTGGCAGCTTAAAAACAGGCATGAGCATCGAACGGCTGTGAGCACATACGAGAAGTTTCATCAAATCCCTCATCTGATGAATCAATGAGCGGTCATTTTGTCATACACAGGCAAGGAAAACGGCAAAAAAGGCCAGCAAAATGAGGCCAAAAACCGGTGTTCTCAAAGGGTTGAAGGAATCGCATGTGCTTGCGTTTTGTTTACCATCCTTCCGTTGTCTGTGAATGCAGCTCCGGTTATGGCTGGTAAAAAAAAGCAAAAAAAAACCCTGTCCGAAGACAGGGTTTTGGGTGGTTACCCTAGGCTGGAATTACGATTTGCTCTTGTTGCGAGTAAACGCGATCGGCATCGAGACAATCAAAAGAACTTTGATGACAAAGTCCTCTGTCACCTTGATGCCAAAGTGACTACCGAAAACAATCACCATGACAGCAATTGCAACAGTAAAAACAAGAGAGAAGAAGCGAAGGGTATTAAGTTTCATTTTAGGGCTCACTGAGGGAAGTTAAGCACAACGAGGATGTTGTGCGGAGGGGAAGTTAAATCGAAGTTATAGAGAGTGACGCAGTTTCATAATTTTACCGTAGACATCCTGAAGGATGAGCACGATGAAATAAGCGGCCAATGCAACACAACCGGCAGCAATGACAGACATGACAACAATAACAACTACCATAGTCATGACATCAAAGCTGAAAAATACCGTTGCAGCTACAATGATTACCGCAGGAATCAGCGGCAGGAATTTAAATATGTTTTTCATACATCACCAGTGAAAGAGAGTTTGTGGACAGCAAAAAAGCAATTAGTGAAACAGGTGTGCTTTTAAACCGATGGTGTAACGAGAGTAGATACCACCAAAGAGAGAATCTTTGAAAACATCCGGTTCTTCATTATCAGACAAAACAGCCTCAGCCATCTCCACGATACTCACCAACATCTGCGCGCAGAATGAGTTTTTCTTAAACAAATCCCGGTACAAACTGGTATGAATCACCCCATTCAAGTCCATCGCCAAGTTAATCAATAATGCTTGATTAACAGACAGCGAAGGGCAGTCAGGGTCATTGAACGATTCCGTACCAACACCAATTCGGTTCATTGCAAGCAATGTCCGAACCTCGCCTTCCAAATCAGCAAAGCGATGATTGATGTCAATATAGGTTTCTTCATTAATCACCACACCGAGATCATCGCGTAAATCAGAACCGCGCGAGTAATCTTCTTCATCAACGGGCACAATTTCCAAAAGGATGTTGCGAACAGCGATAGGGAAAGTTGTGGTGTAGCTATTGTCAGAGGTAACGTAACGCATGAGAAATACTCCTGTAGATAAAAATGAAGGGTAAGGATTACCAAACACATTGTTCTTTCATGAACTCGGGCTCATGTGCCACGAAACGAACAGCCTCAGCCATCGTTGAGTCGAAGAACCTGGAACACAAACTCCGGCCAAGCATGACTATCTCTTTTTTGAGAAGGTCAAGGCTAGGGTCGGAGAAACGGCCACATGCACAACAATACGCAAAACGAGTCGCCAGCTTTAATACCTGGGATTCGTTCTGATTAATACCAAACGCAGTATTGGCAATGCCAAGTCCACGATCGTTAAGCAATTTCACAGTTAACATATCGGAATGAATTAACGCCAAGTCAGCTTGCTCCTGAACATCAGAAGTGGGCCAAAGGCGCATCTTTTCAGATACGAATCCGTAAATGCTCAATTCGACAGAATGAGACATACGTACCTCTTTAATAGATTTATGAATTTAGAAAATTAAAAGATACCGGGCTTGCAACGAGCCAATGCGGCCAGAATGCGTTCGCGAGCAGGGGAGGGGCTAACAGTTGCCTGAATGCCTTCCATCCAATCCTCAACCGGTATGCGGGTGAATTTGTCGTCTGTATTGCGGATACGAAATGCAATCACTGCCCAACGTGATAAAGCATATTTAATACAAGCTTCATCACCCGGAACGACAACGCCACGCAGTTTCGCGGAAGCGTTATTGTATTCAATCAATGCACAAGCACTCATACAGTTCACCAAAACGAAAGGCCCGCTACGGGGCCTTTGCTTTTCAGAAGTTAATATTATCGTTTACTGTGACAGGAATAGGATCCTGATGTGCAGCAATATCGATGAAGTTAAAACGTTTAATGTTGGTGGCGCGAAGCACTTTGCCAGTAGAGAGCACAAAGGTCTCAACATCAGCATGGCGACTATCAGGCCAGGACTGAGAAATTGAGGTTTCGCGGATTAAATATGACCGTTTATTTGATGTGAAAGACACATAAGGTATCAGCATTGCTTAACCCTCTGAGCCCATCAGACCGTAGCCGTATGTCGTTAACGTATGCACTAAACACAGTGCATCAACGGTCATGTACGGCCACCAATTACCTGTCTCATCACGGAAGAAGTGTATTTCTAGTGAATCCGGGGCCATTGGGTGGTACGTATTGATCACGAAAGACTCTTCAAAAACGGGTAGGTTTTCAAACAAACTAACACTACGCTTTGGTGAATTGCCATGCACGTAACCAATGAGGTCATCAATCATTTCAACGGTAAAGCCGCTTTGTGGTTCAACGACAGAAGTATCAAAATTAATATATTTAGCCATGATGAATATCTCCAAGAGAAAGTAAAACGCTGACAAATGCCAGCGTTATTCTTTAAGCGGTTATGCACACTTCCGAGCAGCTTCGTTCGGGTAGTAGTGATAGAACGCCTTCTTGTATTTTTCGAAACCGCGACGCTGTGATTCAACGAAGTCCATATTTGATGGCGCATCGTAGTGGTTCGACTGAATTAAACGATCTTGTTCAGCCAGGTCATGCTTCCAGCGATGCAGAACACTCATACGAGTCTCTTCTGGGTCCAGTTTGGCGAAGAAGCAGCAGCTAGTGAAAGAGCACAGATCCGACTGATTTTTATCAGAGAAGATCCAGAGAATTTCATCAACACGCTGTTCAACGTTGCTTCTGGGGGCCGTCATGATGTACAGAGAGTCACGAATAATTTCGTAAGCCATCTGTTGCGAATAACGCAATTCATAACGATCATCTTTGGCAGCGCAAATTGCTTCATAAGTCCGGTCGTCAGCTTCAAACAGTTCGTTGAAGGACAGCTGATTTTCATGAGCAAATGCATTTTTGGACATAGTCATTTTGATCACCTTTAATAGATTTAAAATAAATTTAGGAATTAAAAACCCGGCCTCATGCAAAGCAGGAGGCTAAGGATTTGTTTAGGAAGGTTTTAAAATTAACGAGTTAAAGCTTTGCGGGAGACTTCGAGAAGCTTTCCGCGAAGGGCAGAGACAGAACCTACAGCAACACCAGTATCATCGAATAGAGAAGTCATAATGTTTGAATTAGCACCGCCGAAGCCAATACCAATAACAATCACACCTTCTTTTTTCGCGTCATTAACCATCTGAATAACAGGCCCGGAGTTATCGGGCTTACCATCAGTGACCACGACCATGACATGGCGATCAGCGCGCGCATTTAGCAAGTCACTGAACGCAGGCCATAAAGCTTGTTCCAGTGGCGTACAACCATTTGCGCTAATACCAAATTGCTTAGCGTTAACCGCAGCCCGGAAGCTTTGTTCACGCGCTTTTAGCAAGCCAACGTTATTTGCGGTGGCATGTGGGAAATGATAGGCCGAAGTCGAAACACCTTTGATGCCGTCCAACGCAAAGAGCAAGGAGACAACAGCGGCTTCAGCTTCAACCATGTCAGAACCCAATGAACTGCTTGAATCAAGCAGAACAGTAAAGGCAGAGTTGAACTCAACAGCTTTAGATTTGTGTCGGAATAACTTGGTTTCTCCTAAAAGAGCCGAAGTCAGCCGACGCGTATCCATAACACGACCCGTTTCTTTGTGTGTACGACGAGTTTGTTGCATACCTTGTAGTAGCCCGTGCATTGACTGACGAAGGCCAGACGCAGCCTGAACACCTCGGAGAACCGAAGCTTCTCTGGTTGCGTGACGCTTAGCCGGAGCAATACCGAACGGGGTAGCAGCAGGTGTGCGTTCACTTGGAGAAACGTTGTCTTTAATACAGTCATTCAAGCGTTCACCAGCACCTTTAATAACCTCGTTGAGATTATCATCAGTGACATTGGCAAAAGGGTCTGAATGGTCTGATTTAGACGGTGTTGAGCTGGTAGAAACGCTGGTGGAAACATCACTGCCAGAAGCAGGGCTGTCACCATTTTCAGGTTCATTACCAGGCTGAGCGGAAGTACCTTGAGACGATTGACCGTCAGAAGAGCCATCGCCAGCATCTACATTAGAGTCAGCACTATCATTATCTTCGCCAGGCTGTGAGTTATCACTGCTTGGTTCGGATTGTGAATCGTCACCGGTCTCAGGAGGCAGATCATGTTGGTCTTGTTGATTATCGTTAAAAGCATCTACTGCAAGATCGTAAAGACGACAGGAAATATCCAGACAGTCGGCAATGGAAGGCGCGTTAATCGCCAAACCGAGAATGTCCATCGCTGTATCAAACATGTTTTGTCCGAATAAGCGAATGAAGTCTGATTGGGCTTGATCAACAGGAATGTTAAGTGCGTGATACCGTTTGAAACCACACAAGAGTAAACCGTTGATAAATGCTACAGCAGGATCATCAGTTGGTTTCGTGTCCTCATTAAAAACAAAGTGATTTAACGCTTTGAGAAATGAAGGCACTCCGGGAAAGCGACGACCTATCGCACGTTCAATACGAAGATCTTCGGTTATGTTTACCAACTTACCAAGAACACTTGGGTTGTAGCCTTGTTTGGCACGAGCAGGAATGTCTTCTTTCAGAATCGGAAATTCTGTGTATTTGACATGCGCAGCTTCGTGAACCAAATAACCCAGAAGGACGTCAGACAATTTTTCAGCATCCTTATAGAAAGGAATGTTGATAGTGAATGAAGAACCTTGCTGAGAAGCACAAGCCGTAGAACCACCAACAGTTACATTCACTCCGAGCTGATCGCTCAGGGCGCGTGCAACGACGGGCAGAGAGTTATAAATACCCATACTTACCTCACAATAGATTTAATATAAATTTAAAAGGACGAAAACGAGTCGTTAAGGACGTTTCAAACAGGTGCGAAGGTCACCGTTGTCAGCCAAACGTAAAAAAAACGTTTTGCTATCCAAAGTCACCGAGGCGTTTTGCAGTACCTGTTGCCAGGTAAAGCGGTAGAGAGAGTGAGACGGGCCTAAACGGAGGATGTCGAAATCAGTTTCAGAAACACCAAGCCAGGGCAGGGTATTACCAAACAACACAGCAAAAGCCATAGGAAGCTGCTCACCGTATTTACTAAACTCAACAAGTAACTCGTTGTTGCACAAAAGATACTTTTGCATAACCAAGTCCATATTTAGGAAATTAAAAAAGGCCCGTAAAGGGGCCTTAGATTTAGAACATCATGATCCCATCGTCTGAATCGGTATCAGCAAAATCCAGATTAACTGGAGTAGCAGAAGCCGGGGCATTCAAATCGACAGCGGCAGCAGGAACGACGAAAGAACTCAGCAGCGCGCTATCATCAACAACTTCAACAGAACCAGCAGGCTGATTAACTTCAACAGTGCTTGACGTATCAGCCACTGTAACAACCGGGTCTGCAACAGGACCGGCCGGAGGCAAGTCGAGTGGCAGGTCGGCCAAGAAGCTATCATCAATCGTTTCAGCAACAGCGAATGCGTTCGTGTGTGGAACCACGTCAGCAGGAGTGGCTGGTGTTGTTTCCAAAGCAGGTTGTGCTGGTGGAGAAACCAAATCGGTAGTCGGCAACTCAAAAGAGGCGTCGAGAACCAAAGAGGCATCCAAACCAGAATCAGCTTGCGGATTTGAAAGCAACGATACAAACGACTTAGCAGCTTGTGGATCGCGGAGGTTGTTTAGAAGGGATAATGCATTGTTGTAGTCTTGACCGGTAACTTTGCCTGTCAAAGGTAAGTTATCAAGCACTTGAGACATGTACTCGCACAGACCTTCAACACTGGGGTCAATAAACGCCAGAGTACGAAGTTTTTCAGCAGAACGACGTAGCGGATTCAGTGTGTGTTGACTGATTGCATCTTTGCTATTCAGGTTCTTTAAGAACTTGTCAGCAACGGAGGCAACGTCTTCATAGACTTCATCTGCCAGACTTTTTACCTGACTTGCAAAACCATCTTGAATGATGGCATTGCCATAAGGAGTGATATGAATCGCAGTAAACCCAAATTGAATTTGGGAATCCATATAGCCGATATCAATCGCGGCATCGCGCACAAGGATTGCACGATACTTTTCCTCAAATGAATTAATCCAGCCATTAAAATCAGCCTTCAAAAATTCTTTTTTGTAGTCATAAAACTCTTGCTTCACATCCTTCAGTTCATCGATGAGTGCATTGACCTTATCCGTTGGGACAGCATAGCCGCCCATGAAAGCAACACCGTAGGACAAACAAGCTTTCTTAGCCTTGTTCTTAAAGCGTTCAAACGGGTTAATCAACTGCGGGTCAATCACTTTCTTAGAACCAAGAGACACCATGACTTCTGGTGGCAGTTCGGCATTTTCACCTAAGTCTTGACGTTGCAGCTTTTTACGGCCGCTAATGCAGGAAATCTCAGAAAGAGAAACCAGGATTAATTGGTCTAAAACTTGAGTGTGAGTTTGGTTATTCGTAGACATATTAGTTACCTTTTATTTATAAATTTAAAATATTAAAAAGGCCCAGAAATGGGCCATTATTTATTTAGAGAATTGCATTTAGAGAGGTGTTAACAAGGTTTAACCGAATACCGCTTTGAGGATGGCATGCAGAGCACGCTTATCATCAGCACCGGCACGGTTACCGATTTGTAAGTCGAAGGAAACTTGCAGAGCTTCAGGCATTTTGGCCTTATTCATCAGCGAGAAACGTTCAACCCAGGCAATCAGCGAGCGAGTAGAGCACGTAACAGACAATCGCGTGTCTGGCGAAACAGCGGATACCTTGACAGAAGAACTGTCATTGGACTGATTAAAATCACCAGCGATATCACTGCCGACAAACAACTTACGAATGATGTTAGCGATTTCAACAAACTTACCTGCGAGCACTTCATCTGAAATGAACTTCTTGATTAACGAGGTTTCAACGTCTTTTGGCATGTAATTCGCGTTGATGAACATATAGCGATCGAGGTTCGCGACGTTCAGCACTTTTACACCACCATAGACACCCGTTAAATCACCTTGGCCGATCGAGTTGGCTGTAGCGACAAAACGGAAGTTAGGATGCTTTTTGATCACTTCGTTGGTTTCAGGAATAACAAGATTCCCACCTTCTAAGATCGCGTTAAAAGCGTTAGCACAGCTTGGGTCAAGTTGGTCGTATTCATCCAAAAGGAAAATGAGGCCAAATTTGTAAGCAAGTGCCAGAGGACCATAAAGGAAGTCTGTACGGGTATCACCGGTCATTGTGTCGCAAACGAGACGAAGACCACCGACAAGACTATTAATGTCCAAATCCTGAGAAGCTGTTGTTTTCATCAAAGGCCAGTTCAGTCGAGCGGCAACTTGCTCAACAATACTGGTTTTACCGCAGCCTGTAGGGCCGGAGATCCACAGCGACTGACCCTGAGGGTAGTTAATCCACATCAGGACAGACGCACGCAGAGACGGCTCAAACACGTAATGATCATTTCGGCTAGGGATGGCAGCACTGAATGCATTATCCGCAGCGAAACCAGCATACGGTTTAACCTGCGCTTTCATGTGTTCTGGAATGACAACGCCGAATAATTCCGGAGAGATTGCGACGTTACGAACCAGGGTATCAGCAGCTAGAGTAGTGTTAAAAGTAGACATGTATTACCTCAATAATTTAGATAGATTTAAAAGAGTTAGGGAATTTAAAAGTGAAGAGTCGTCGAATTAAGCAGCAGGAGAACAGCAAACCAGATTGGAATGTGTATACCGGCTACTCATTTGTCCTTGTTCACAGACAATCGACTTAGGTGCATAAGTGGCAAACGCCGTAATACCACGCTCGGAAAGCGCGGTGATCAGGGTTGGCATAAAGTAGGTTTTGGCATAAACCAAAACACCTTCAGCCTGGTGACGGGAACACAGCAGCAAAGCGATATCTGCTAGTTCGTCGGCACGTTGCTGCATTAACGAAACGGTGGGGCAGTCATTGAACGAGAGTTTTTCACGAATGATTTGTGAAATGTCACGTTCAACATCAATCACACCCATTTCGCGTTGTGCGTCGGATGCTTTATATGCAGTCAGATTAACGATGGACATGGAGAGACTCCTAAAATTAATAGATTTAAAAGGTTTAAGGCCTCAGAAAAGAGGCGAGATTTAAGGTATTGCAAAGTTCCAGTAGAGTGACTGGAGGCACTTGTTGTTCTCAGCTTGAGAACGAAACACCGTTTTCGACGCATAAAAAAACCCGCTGCTTAAAAAGCAACGGGCTATCGAATTTGGTACAGATATGCGTGTGCCGTGTGAATGAGAGTAAACGCATTCAGAATGGCGATATGGCCGAAATTAGGTGTTTAGGGGCAGGTTGCCAGAAGTTAGGCGGTGTGTACCGCACCGCTACAATAATCAATTCTTACAGCTGGGTCAACAAGAAAAAACCCGACCGAAGTCGGGTGTGAGAGAGTTAAAACAACAACAAGGCATTGTCTTCAACACCGGTGAGTGCATCTCCTTCTGCCACAACAGGTTTGATGGCTTCAGGTGGAATATAAACGCTGTCCTCTGGGGAAGCTTCATACTCATAGACAGACAGGCTGGAGCGAAGAGACTCCTGAGTCACACAGTCCGGATATTGCTCAGCAGTCACATTAAGACGCTCAGCGATCATTTTCCAGTTAGTGCGACCTTTGACTTTACTTTCCAGATAGCGAAAACCAAACCCATCAATACGGACAGGGTCTGTGCTTTTGAAACCAAGACCTGTTGCAAGACCTTGAATCGACGCCTTAAGCGTTTCTTCAAGATTAGACAACTGGGCTTTCACGGCTTCAAACTCGGCTTCTTTGGCGCGGACATTCGCAACTTGACGGCGGATGTCAGCGATACGAGCAGAGAGATCATCTGGAGCAGTAAATTCACTGGTTTGGGCCAGAATATCGGCATCAGAAACCAGCAGGATGTCTTGCTGTTTATCAAAAGCCGGAGCTACCTTTTGATTTAAACGTTCCCAGAACTCTTTGCATGCAGCAAACAAACGTGTGAAAGCGCCCTGGTTAGGTTTGATAAGGAAAATCTTCGGCTGATCTTTAGCGGACCAGAAAACAAGATAAGCTTGCGGGGCACCTGTTACGAATAACTGATGCTGCACCTGCCAGAAGTAATATTTAAATTCCGGCGAGGCTGAACCTTGTTCGAGGATAGCTAAATGTTTTTTCTCTGAGAGATTCTTGATCTCCAGTACAGAACGGTCATCGAGCTGTCCATCAAGCGAAGCTATCATGAACGGGTACTTGGCATGTCGAACGCAAAAGGGTGAGGCTATTTGCCCCAATTCACTTTCGCAGTAAGACCGCGCAAGCGCTTCGAGTTTGTTACCGGCATCCACCTGCTTAATCGCAGATAGATCTTCAGAAGCAAGCAAGCCTGCATACTGAAGGTATAACTGATAAGGCGTTTTCATAGCTCCAGGCGCACCCAAGAGAATTGGGGAGCATGTTGCCGTAACACCTGTTCTACGCCATTTGTGCCACTCTGGAGTTCCTTGTTCAATATCGACAATTTCACAGATTGAATCAGACATACGATCACCATTAATAAATTTATAAAATTAAAAAACCGGCAATAAATGCCGGTTATGTTTTATGCTGCTTTAGCTGTTGAAATCAGGTTGCACAACATCTCTTTGAGACCTTTGTGTTTGACTGAATTCAAGGCAGATTCAAGTTCGTCGAATTGACCGGACTGAAGAGCTTGAGAGTAGAGCACTTGCATGGAGTTAGTTTCAGCTTCAACAGAAGAAACCCACTGGGCTGCACTGGCTTTAAACTCCCCGTCAGCAAGACGATTAACAAAGTCATTTGCGATCCCAAAATCACACATGTGAACTGACTCAGAAACTTTCGTACTGAGCAGGTCACGGCGCGATTGTTCCAATTGACGTTTTGCGTAAGCCAATTCGCTGTCGTTGAAAGAAAATGCGTCTTTCAGTTCGGCGATCATGGTTTCGTAAGCCAGCGTTTTTTCTGCGCGGGTAACGAGTTTCGCAATTCGTTTGAAACTGCTTTGACGAACACCTGGAATTTCAGACATCGGAACTTGAAGTTCTTCTGGCTGAGATCCACCCGCATCAGACTTGGGTTGAACATCAACTGGAGCTGACTGAGCTTCCTGTGACGCAGGCTGAGATGCCTTCTCAACGGGTTGGGCCGATTGCGCAGGGGGAGCGACGTCATCATGAGCAACAATTTCACCCTCAATAACACTGTCGTCAGCAACAATAGGCTGAGATGAAGCAACATCATTGTTAGCAGCCTGAGCAGCTTGACGTTGAGCCATTTCAGCAGCAGCAGCTTCAACAGGGACATGAGCGGAAGACTTGAACCCTTCTTCACCGTAGGTATTGAGATAATCAATCACTGCGCTGATTCGAGTTCGGTTGCCTGGGATTAAATGAACGGTTTGTTTAAGGGCGGATTTCAGAACCATTTTCCACGGGAATGTTGTCCACGGAGATAATGCTCTTTTATCAACTTTTTTCCAAGATTCAGAAACTGCGCGAGCAGCGGCTAAATCTTCAACAGTTACAAAGTAAACGAGGTTGCGGCCATCTCGCATGAGAAAGTCCACATAGACACCACGGAAGTTACCGCGAGCGCCTAAGGTACCTTTATCCGTCACCGTCAGAATCAAATCCCCTTTGCTAGCAAATGGGTCAAACTCATGGATCGGACTATTACGACGACCTTGTGGCTTAAATACTGCATCATTCTCAAACACCAATTCAGCAACAATGTCTTGGCAGAGTCCTTCATCTGTAGCCATTTTGATCAGGCCGAGATAAGAGACATCCAAGATCACCCGATTATTGCGTGGAACCAGATATGCCTGTTTCTGTGCAGGGTCGAGTGTCAAACCGGAACTCGCTAACTGTAAAAACGCAGTCTCGAAAGAACGCGGGTTAGTTAACGCAATACCAGTGAGATAGTCACTGTTGTTAATGATGTGCTTGGCAAACACACACTCTCTCTGGAAAGAGATATGTGGGTGCATTGCAGCCTTTTCAAACTGACTACCTAGAGTCATCATGTGACGGGTCACTGTGTCAACTCTGACCGTGATGTCAGTGTTGGCTCTTTTCGCGTTATTGTTGTCATAAGCGCGACGGGCATTGTTCGAATAAGACATGGTAGTACCTCATATTTAATAGATTTAAAAATTGACCAAACAGATATGAAAACGCCACTCAACGAGTGGCGTTTACTGCGGAGTATTAACCGCGCATATCGGAATAACTGCCATTACTAACCATTGCACGAGCTGCAATGAGTTGGTCTGTGACGGTAGGCTTTGTAGAAGGTACGAAGATCGCACTGCTACGAGCTGTCACAGTTTGCTTAACGGTAGGTTGTTGAGCGGGCGGCTGTTGTTTGGCTTCTCTCTTGGCTGCGGCACTTTTCTGTGCTTGCTGGAGTGCTGCACGGAACTTGTTACCGATCGTTTTCACTTCGTCATAACTCATCTTCTGAACAACTAACTCAGCATCCAGACGCGCCTGTAATTCAGGCGAACGCAGTGGTTGTTGAGTTGGTGTCGAAGCAGTGATTGGAGCAACGTAAGACTGAGGATTAGCATCATTAATTCGCGTATCAACGACCAGGTTGGTCGCAATATCGTGAACGGAGAATGCATGGAACTCAGTACGCTGAACATCGGAACCATCTTTCACATAGCGAGCTGTGCGAGCGATAGCTTCGATAGAGATCTCAGAGTCTTTCTTGATGGTATTGTGGAGAAAATCAGCAACTTTACCGAAAGCCTTGATAGGGAAAAACTCAATCACTTTTTGCGAGTTGATCTTCATTTCACAACCCAAACGGAAAAAAATGACAGAGTCATTACCGTTTTTAGCGGGAGTATAACGAGGGTCGATCGCTACTTTACCTTTAGCTTTGGAGAACATAGTTAATACCTCAATTAATAGATTTAAAATATTTAGAAAGTTTATGCCTGGAAAGGCCTGACTAGCCTGAGGTTAAATCTCAGGTACAGTCTGTTTAGGAAGGGAAGTTAAGGGTATTGCAATGCCCAGTAGAGTGACTGGACGCACTGATATTCCTCAGCGTGAGGAAAAACACCGGTTCGACGAGCAGCAAAAAGCCCGGAGCCTTATAGGGCACCGGGCTGTCGAATTCTGTTTTGTAGGCATGAAAAAGCCGTGAGAATGAATGCGGGATTCATTCGTAGAGGCGCTGGTGGCCGAAATTAGGTGTTTTGGTTAAGGGCTATTGCCGGAAGTTATGCGATGTAATCGCCAGAACAGAGTAAGCGATAGGAGCGTAAGGGTCAATCGAAAGGCAAAAAAAAACCCAGCATAGGCTGGGTTTCTTGGGAGGTTAAGATGAAAAATGATAGAAGAACATTCGAAACTCAATGATACGCAGCAGCTAATTGAAGGTATCGACGATGAATGAAGTCCAGGGTGGCGCGATAGGTAAAGCTATTGGAGTAGCTCGTTCCATCCAGATGGACAAAGATCATGAATGCGTCTTCTAGACGTGAACGATCTTTTTTTCTCAATCGATTCTTACCAATATTGCATGCTACTGAAGCCAACATGAATTTAACTTTGGCCATCAACTTGATAGCTTCAGTCCGGTTTTTAACGCCGCATTCACGAAGTGCAATATCATCATTTTGACTGATACAAAGAGGGCAATCATCAGCACCTTCATGGTGACAGCAATGCCATCCACAATCATTACAATTGAGGGTATAGGTATTGCGGGAAGCATCAAAGCCTTCCAACTGACAAGGACTACCACAACGAATACAGTTTTCGAACGTGGAAGCATTAATGATAATCATAAATCACCTTGAAATTAATAGATTTAAAATAGTTAAAAGCCCAGGAATCTGGGCTTGTTTAAGAGAGATTAGTGAATATCAGCTAACAACTTCCATGATCCAGAGACCACGACGTTTGTCAGTTTCAAGGTCGCGATAACCAGTCACATTACCCTTGCGATCAAGAACCTGAGCTTTACTGGTGCGCACTTCGGAGTCTTTCCAGAAAACAACAGTGTCACCAATTTTAGCACCAGAATTCTCGACAGCTTTTTTAAGACCAATAGCCCAAACTTTATTTTGCCCTTCGATTTCAACATAGAAGGACATATCGTTTGAACGGTCATTTTTCCAATGAGCCATACCAAAAGAAACCAACTTACCTTCGTGCTCAGTGATAACAGTGCGAGAAGGACGCTTGGCGCTTGAAGTGGTGGAATCATCAGAATCGTCAGACTCATCAAGTTCGTCATCTTCAGTAGAGAAACGAGACATGATTTGAACAGCCAGAACAACAGCTGACAGAGTCAGACAGCCACAGGCAATGATTAAAGGAATAGTGGATTGCACAAATCCAGCCGTGAAAATATAAAAAGCAATGCCAGCTGGCACTACGAACGAAGCGTTCTTAGGACGCCAGAACAACGAGAGGAACATGCCAATATAAACAAAGCCTTGCAATTCGAAAGAAGACATAATATTCACCATAAATTTATATGCGAAGTCCGGCCACAGAGAAACACCCTGAAATGTGAGGATTCAATGGATGTAAACAAAGCGACAGACATCGTAAAAACGAAGTCCGGACACAGACAAAACGCAGGAGTTGAGATAAGAGGAAGTTAACAATTTTTTTGGTTTGGATTGAGATCCAAAAATACCCTTTGCTAGGGCGGCAAGGTGACATGTTTTGTTCAAAGAAC
This sequence comes from Providencia sp. PROV200, assembly GCF_049901995.1. Taxonomy (NCBI): domain Bacteria; kingdom Pseudomonadati; phylum Pseudomonadota; class Gammaproteobacteria; order Enterobacterales; family Morganellaceae; genus Providencia; species Providencia sp. PROV200. Next base: position 214,602 of record NZ_CP096308.1, on the reverse strand, counting down.
AAGAACACGTCAGAGATGCTCTGGCCTGATTTAGGCGTGCGAAACCCGTGAGGAAAGCCAGTTAGGCTACCAGGGGGCGGTGGTATATTCACACCGAAGTTACGGGTTCGCGTTTGAAGTTATGCTGAGAAGAGAGTAGGCCATCAGCTAGGCTGTTACAAAAGCCTACTTCAGATAACCAGTCAAATCAAGAACTGTTTTTCTTCCGCGAAATGCTGGCCTTTTCCCATGACTTGACCGTTTTCGTATGACTAAATAGTCAGGCTTAAATGCGACTAAATGTGAGGATAAATCATGGCAACTACAGAGAAGGCTAAAGTGACTGATAACGCAAAGCAGGGTCAAATCAAACGTAACAACCGTGGCAACCGTACACGTTCGCCGGAGCCTACGCAAAACAAAGGGCAGGCACCTACACGCGAACGCCGCGAATACTCTAACCCGGAGATCACCGTACCGTTCCAGCTGCAAACGCAAGAAGGTATTCGCATGCAGCAACGCCACTACAATTTGATGTCAAAGGCGCTGTTTAATCTGACCATTAACAGCACCGGACTGGAACGCCTCGGTGTAAAAGGGGCGATTGACCGCACCAAAAAAGCCGTGAGTGAAATCCTGGCGGGACCAGAAAAAGAAATTAGCTTCGGCATTTCAACGCTGACTAAAGTTCTTGAAGAGGCCGAGGCTTCTGGAACGAGTCGTATTGAAGAGGTTTCGTATACGGCCCCGCGCGACTACAGCATTCGAGTACGTACTCCTGATGCCATGCGTGTAGTGCGTTTGTTCCGTAGCTTCGATGAGCTGATAACGCTGCTTGATCGCTTGTGGTTGAACAACCTGTTTAATCAGGATGAAGTGGATGACTATAAAACCCGCTTGCGCGACAGTATTCGCAACATGGTTAACACCCTTGACCGGCACGCATCGGCCACTGTCGAAGAACTGAACGACAATAATGGCAAGAATGCAGATGTTGCGAGCCCAGCGAACAAAGAGCAAAGCGAAGCTGAAGCCACGCAAACCGAAAGCCATACCGAAGCGTAATTACCCTCTCATCAAGCCCCCTCACCAAGGCAGGCCACCCACCTGCCTTTTCTGTATGCGCTTGCTTGCAATTAGTGAAATATTTGTTAACGTTCTTCGCATCCTCTGTTTGATTTAATTAATAAAATAACAAATAGGTTTCTATGAAGAAGACAGCCATTGCTCTGCTAACTTTCTCCTTGTGCCTTCCTGCCCTAGGTGCAAATACACAGCAACAAAATACAAATCCCCCCCACACGCAAATCACGAACGATCTTGAAAATCTGTATCAAGAAGGTTGGCGGTATTCGAACGAGGGTAAGTTCGACCTCGCAGAACAATCATTTCTTAAAGCTGCCAAACAAAACCATCTTAAATCCCAGGAATCCCTTGCGTTACATTATTACTTCGGAAAAAACGGTAAGGTTAACTATCGGTTAGCAGGATATTGGTTTCACCAGGCCGCAGGTCAAGGCTCTGCCAGGGCGGAATTTACATTAGGAACAATGTATATAGATGGTGCTGGATTTCCCAAAGATGTTGATTTCGGTATTTTTCTGATTAATAAAGCAAAGGTTAAAGGGTATAAGCCAGCTGAAGAATACATAATCGCTTTTGAAAAATTGAAAGATTCATGCAGACAAAGTTCTTCAAAAGAATGTGATATTACGGTAACTCCACAAATAGGGTGGTAATAAAAAACCCTTGTAGATATACAAGGGTCTGATTCAATCAAAACTGCGAGTTAAATAGTTCGGCAGCAATCCATCCATTGATAGATCATGTATGTTGAGTCTTGGCCTTTTCCTGTGGGGTAGCGATACATTCCACCTTGCCACTGATATGGGGATTCACCGACTTCATGGCCTTCTTTGGTTTCAGGTGTCGGACTGAACATATTCAGTTTGTATTGCTGCTTAGGTAAGGTCGGGTAGATCTTTGACCGGCAGACTGTATCATTCCCCATAGTCCGGTAAGCCAAACCACGACGGTGTTCAACAGCAAGCTCGCGAATACCGGCCAAGCTGGTTGTTCGAGTCGTGTCCATACTGCGCACCGATCCCGTCAATGGGTATTGCCCTCCCCAAGAGCCCGCACACCACCAAAGCGAGTCCATTGGTTGTTTCCCCGCGAATTGAGCCGCTGCCTCTAATGCACAAGCTTGCTGTGCCACGACGTTTGCAACCGCAGCCGATTCCGGGTTCTGGAAGAAAGCCAAAGCTGTGTTGTTCCAGGTTGGGTCAATCTCAGAGAAACTAACCACATCAAAGTCACTGTACGGGTCAGCAGTACATTGCCCCGGCAAATACAGGTCAAGCATACGCAACAGAGGAAGAGCGTACATGTGGGCGTTATAGAAGCTGATTGAAAACTTATTACGTCGCTCTTCATCACCGCCGTCGGTTTGGATGCCGTACTGAAGGTTATTGCCGAGGTTAAGGTTAACCCCTCCCAGCGAAGACATGCAGCCTGGCGTGCGTGTTAGTTCGATGATTTTGCGGGGCTCCCACATAGCTGTCAGCACGCCTGGGTGATACACCCCAAGACCGTCTTGGCAAGCACACGCCATACCACTAGCGGCATTGTCTGGCACTTTACCGGAGGGGCCCATTGTAATTCCTGCAACCTTGATTGGGAAAATACACCCCCAGCATACGTCGGTAAAAAGCTTGAAGGAAAGAAGTTGATTATCACGGCATACCTCATTCACCGCAGGCGCAGTCTCGGCTGTTTTATCAGCCATTGCATTGCCTGCAAAGCATAAGGAAACAGCCGTGGCAGCGATTAGGTGCAAACTGAATGATTTTAATTTTTTGTGTAAGGATTTCATTTTGCCACCTTATTAGCATAGTTGGCTTCAGGGTACTCATTGATGATGAATACTTTTCTGTCAGCAGTGACGATACTGGGTACCGCTTCAATACCAAAGCGCTCAGACATACCTGGCAGGATCATGTAGAGTCGGGCTTTCTCACCGTAATGCTGCGCTGCATCTTTGAACGTATCCCAGCCATCACCGTATACGTTCGTTGTGATCAGAATGGGATTGATGCCTGGCTCCGTGTTTTCGTACTCATGGCGCGCAAAGTCACGCTGCCACGGCACGCTGGCATCAAACACTATCAGCTTCTGGCCGAACGGAATCACATCTAACGGATTCACCTTTCCTTTTTTAGCGACGACAACCCCTTCAGGCGTGACAATATCTTGGGGAATGATTACCGTAGGATCGATGGTGTGGGTTGCGCGCTTCTTAACTGTCGGGAACACTTCAAATTCCTGGCGCTGGCGAGGCCAATAGTTGTTCAAAGCGTCTTTTTTCATTTGCTCAAAGTCGAGATTTTTAACCCCTTCTTCAATCATGTCCAGCAGGCTGCGCTCCACGACTTCTTTCGTAGGGCCTGCGGTACCCAGCTTACCGGTTTTACCCTTCAGGAAGTCGATATTCGAGATGCCAGATACGCTGGCTACAAACTCACCATCTTTCTCATGGATGATGGTTGGAACTGCGGTAACGGCATTATCTTTGAAGATGACCGGATCCAGATTAACTGTCACTTCTGCACCGGAGTCGAGCACCAGCTGTTGCCAGCGAGTGAGTTCGTCCATTAATTTTGCTTTATCAGTAACGCCACGAATAACCAACGAGACATCCCTGCGGCCATCGTAGTCGGTCATCATGTCTTTAATTTCCTTATCAGACAGTGATGCAGAAACTAGCACATAGTAAAAATCACCGGCCATTTTGTTTTGTTTACCGTCCGCAACGTCAGCATCTGCAATTGCGCCAGTGACAGTGTCACTTATCATTTCATTGTCAGTACGCGTTTCTGGCATTTTTCGAAGCATTTCGCGGTTATTTTCACGCGCTGACTTTGCATTAGCTTCTTCATTTTTTTGTTGCTCTCTTGCTACACGGATGAGGCTATCAATATCGGCCTTCTCATTATCCGTTACCTCAGCAGGGCGAGAGGGTAAATCCGTCAAAGGCAGTGATGCCGCACTGACAGAATAGGCCATGCTACTAAACACGGCCAATGCGATGAGAGCTTTGCGAAACTTCGTGACTTTTAGTTGGATTACCATATCGGGTAGGCCCTTCCTATGATTTGTGTTTCCGGCACCGATCCCCAGTAGCGAGAGTCGAAGCTGAGTTTTGTTCGGCCCATAAGCCAGATCCGACCCTCAGGGATAACTCCATTGCGAGTAAGTTCTTGAGGGGTGTGACCTGATTCTGTGGCAAGCGCTAGGCCTTCACCGACCATCGAACCATTTACTGTGGTCTCTTCATCATTCACAGAGATGGCATCCCCACCGACCCCGTCCACCATTTTGATGCCTTTCCCTGACTCACCCATGTATTTCGAACTGAAAGCAAAGGTAGTGCCTTTAACGGGGGTAGTGTCGTGCTTATCTACCAGATAAATACGGTAAGGGGGTAAGCACTGGTTATTTTGAGGGTCAATACCAATTTCGAAACGATGCAACACGTAATAACTTGATGGCGCAGAGATCGCCCCCACCAGCAACATCAGCAAAGCATGTTTTTTCCACGGTCGCTTTTGCTTATAAATCTTCTTCCAAAGTGAGTTCGCTGCGGCCATGACCACGATACCCCCGGTTAGTTGCCTGACGAAGAAACTGTTTGCGGGATCTGCATATAGGCAGGATATTTGTATAGAGCGGACTCATTGAGGACCATGTAGCCAGCTTTCGCCATTGCCTCGGCGCGCGCATGAACCAGTTTGATTTGAGGGTCGCTGAGAACCTTTCCATTTGCCCCGGTATAACTAACCACAGCAATGTAGTCAGTTGGTGCAGCGGGAGGGACGAACCGCCCATAAAGGGCGGCTCCCAGAAACCCGCAGAGTAATGAAACAGCTGCGGTCTTAATCATGCGGCTATACCTCGTTGTCGTTCTTCAAGAATTGAATTGATGGCATCCTGGGTGGACATGCCCTGTGCTTTACGTTTTCTGATAGCTGCCACGTCATCCGGCGCTGTCGAGTACAGCAGCATGGAGAACGGATCCACAATCAACCGGCTAATCCCCTGACCGGATTTGGAGATAACGTAAATTTCGGAGTAAACCCCTCGGCTTGAACGCACCGTTTTCAAGAAACGGTACCCTGCATCATCCAGTGCTAAGCGCTGGTGGTGCTGAGCTTCGTTGATCGCAGATTCACTCTGACCCAGTAACAGCATAAACGCAGAGTTGTCGGCGATAGATTTTCCGACGCTATCTTTGTAAATATCGTTAATGGATTGCGTGATCGTAATGGCAGCGCCGTTGTATTTACGGAAGCGGCGGTAACCTTTTTCAATGAACGCGCCGATGTTTCCTTTGAGTAAAGCCCAGGCTTCATCGATAACCACGATTTTCATCTGGCCGCGATCGCCCATAAACATGTCTTGCTGGATTTGGTAAATCAGCTGTAACAGCACAACCTGCTTCAGGTGCTCAGAGCTTTCCAGGCGCGACAGTTCCAGAACCGTAAACGGGTTACGGAAGTCAATGTTGTTTTTGCCTACGAAGAACTTGCCGTACTGACCCCGGCTGGTGAATGGGTACAATTGGTGCCCCAAACGTTTAATGTCGTTCTCTTCATCCGCCAGAAGTGATTCCGCAACCATATCAACGGTAGTCTCTTTACCGTGCTTGCGAACGAGATTGGCAACGTGTTCTTTCATACGAGCTTCTTCGAAGTCGTTCAGACCAGCCTTAGGCGCAGCCATCACAGATAGGAGACCGATAATCAGGTCTTCTTCACCGCCGTCTTCGTTATCCGGGTTTTCACCGAAGTAGTCTTCAATCAGTTCAAAGAAGTTGAGACATGGCTTCTTATCCGGATGGAAGTCCAGGTAGTCCCCGTTGTAGGTCTCACAAATGTTTTTGTACGAGTCCCCTACGTCGATACACCACACCTTCGCTCCCAGACTGCGATAAGCGGTAATAATGTAGTTGGTTAAGAACGACTTACCAGAACCGGACTCTGCCGCAATACAGGCGTTGTAGTTTGTATCAGAGTCGAACAGGTCGAGCATCTGCACCTGCCCCGATCGGGAAGTCAGCATTAACGCCGGGTTACTGGTACCTTGCCAGTCAGCGTAAAGTGGTGAGATAACCAAAGCTTCACTCAGTGCCAGCGTGCGGTAACGGCCCATTGATTTCTCAGCACCAGCCTCGTTGAACATAGGCAGGGACGAGAGGAAAATAGGCGCAACAAAGTAGCTATCCGGGATCATTTTGAATTGATAGGTGTTGAGGTAGCTGGCCGCTTCCTGGCTAGCACGGAATACACCGTCTTTGGAGTTTGAGAAGATAGTCACTGTGAATTTGGCTTTACAAATTGGCTCGCCGTTGTCCAGCTTGTCACTCAGCAGGTCGTAACCTTCTCGGATAGTTTTCAACGATGGGATCCATTTCACCATTGGCCCATCGGTTTGCTGCACGATCCAGTTACGCTTTTGCGTGAACTTGGTCTTCGCGTTTTGCTGGTCGAAGAAGATCATGCTCATGGAGATAATGCAGGACGATTTAATACCAGTAGCGCCGCTCATCATATCGCCGAGGAAATATTGAGCTTGCCCAGGGAAAAACCGCTTAGGTAGTTTTTTGGCGCTTAATGTGCGCACAAATGTTGTGCCTGTGTGACGCTCACCTCGCTGGTCTTCGTCTTCTGGATTGCCGAAGGCACAGTATTTATTGCGAATGAAGAACTCTCGGTCAGGGTCAACCAGTTGCTCAGAGATCATCAAATCGTCTTGCACTTGTAGCGGATTACGGTCACGCCACGAAGCAGTTTCCCCCTGATTTAAAATGGAAGAAAGCACATCGATGTAACGGTCGCGCGTCAGTGTAGCAGGGCACAAGCCCATGATCCCCAGCGTGGTGTCAAACGTGTTGCGGAATTCAGAAATCAGGTTGAATTCTTCTTCTCGCATGTCGTATTCGTTTTTCACCGGCACCTTCACCGTGATCAGCAACAAACAGTTGCGGACACGGGTACCCGTACCCTTCATAGGATAGTCGGTGCTGTGAAGCAGAAATTTAGAACGGTTGTAGATTGCATCGCGCAATACTTCGTCATCACAGTCCATGCGCAGAACGTCCATCTGGTTAATTTTGCCAACGATATTCGGGCTGGCAATCAGGTCGAACTGCACAATGGTTTTCGCCGGGAAATTTGAGGACAGCAATGTTTGTAATTGCTGCATCTCTTTACCGCTGGTACCGGATAAGGGACGGCAAAGGAAGCCGAAACCGATATATTTATTGTCACATAGGAAAATGTGGTTTTTCTCATCGTATGCCCGAACCGGGCACACATCTGAGAAGCGTTTGATAGACTTCAAACGCTGTATGATGATTGATTCGCTCATTCTAACCCCACAGAAAGAAGAACTTATTGACCAGCCAGGAAGGCTTTCAGACCTTGTTTTGGTGCGCCGATGCTGAAAGCACCGTCGTCTCGAATGATGAATGGCACCATACTGACGCCTAACACCTGAGCGGTGATTGTGCGGCGTGCCAATGCCTGCATATCACAGTCTTTAACCTGGTCAAATTTGGTTTTTTCATGCGCGATAATAGCGCGGTCGGCACGGTAGCGATCTGAAGCACAGTACAGCTCTTTGTTACGGATTTGGCTTGGCTCGCCGAGGGCACCCAGGGACAGAACGTTAACGGTGTATTCGTGCGGGTCTAGGTCAGCCAGCTGATTAAGGGCTGCGGCACAATGCACGCAGTTCGGGTCAGTGAATAGAATGACTTTTTTAGGTCCGTCGCCCCAAACGGCAGGTTGAAGATCAGCGATGTTCAGTTTCAGCTCTTTGATCGGAATGATGCTGGCATACTTGGTGATCTCATCAAGTGTGGTCAGGTCTTTCTTGGCCCAAGTGTCGTACATGGTGCCTTTGAACAGGTACCGGCCATTTGACGACAGCAGGTTGACTTTGCCGTCAACTTCCAGCGCGATAATGCCGTTGGTTGGCACAACGAAGCGCTTGACGTCTTTGCTTTCCTTCGGCGCGTTCATGAAGGCTTTGTTGTTAAACACAGTATCAGCGTTCACATCTGCACCGGCAAAAGCGGAAGCGGCGAAGCTGGCGGACAGAATCAGGGATAATACTTTCTTGCGTAGCGTCATTGGAGTGCTCCTGTGAATGAGGCTACATTTTCAATGGTGAAAAGGCGGATTAACAGCGAAAAGGCCAGCAAAACGAGGTCAAAAAACAGCGTTCTCTTTAAGGGGGATTTTTGCAGGATTAGAAAAAGGTAAGGCCGTTCGAGGGGGAACGGCCTTGCGCATGAATCCATTTACCAATATGTCTGAGTGGGGTTTATCCAATGCGAGGGGTAAGTCACACATCGAATGTCAGCATTGGCAAAATGCGGTATGGTTACCATGCGTCTGTAATTTTAATCACAATCCTTATAAATAGCAATGAGACCCTAAATGAAAGAAAGCCGCACTAGGCGGCTTTTATAACACAACTGACTGTATTTGAGGGGGAATATCAAATCATTCAGTTTGCATTAATTTCAATTGGAGCATTATTTGCTCGGTGTTTGAGGGGCTTGTGCCGCCACTGGAGGCGTGCTCATTGGTCGAATAACAGCACTCCGGGTCGATGCATGTGACGCGCCAACTTCCCAGCGGCGAGGTTCAATTTCGGTGTACACATAGCCAGGGACGTTCAGATCACCGTCTGCGGATTCATAAGGGTCAACCAACACACGCATTACCTGTGCCTGAGTACGGATTGGCTGAGGGTTTGCGGTAGCAGCAGGGACAGGTACATAACGACCACCAGTTGCCACACCACCAGCCCCGGCGGTACCTGCAACACTGTTTCGCTTCAGATCTACTGGTTTACCAGACAGCTGTTGTTCCGACACCGCATCAATGCGATCTTGGTAGTCATCACCATCGGTCAGCTGGTGGATGTCGCGGATGTTCATACAAGTGACAGCATTGGGCATACCTTTACAGCCGTATTCTGAATTCCCATCCACCAGCGAACAACCAGACAATGCGGCCAGACCAGTTACTGCGACACAGATTGCTAAAAGACGTTTTTTCCACATAATTAGTGAGTCCCGTTAGAATTGAAAGTGGTAGGCGTTGCTTTGCCATTAGGCTTGACGCGGGTAAATTTCAGCGTTACACCTTTTTGAACGATAAAATCGACACTGCGACCCGGATCGATTTCGATAACAGGGAACAGATCACCGGCCATGTTCATGTAGAAATCGGCCAAGCGTTCTAATGCTCCACCAACACCAGCGATAGCAGCACCTTGAAGGGCTTCGCTGCTCATCACTTGCTCATAAGGCGTGTTGTTTTTCTTACCGCTGTTGTTATCGCGGGTAACGTTGATAGTCGGAATGTTCTGGACGCTAAACAACGATGACGCAGCCTGTAAAAAGCCTGCGGTCAAGGCTTTCGCCAGGTATTGACCTTGCTTGGTAACCAGACGACCACGTACACCAGCCTTACCATCTTCCCCCACTGCATACGCATCGAGTGGAGATTCAAATACAGCACCATCATCACGAATGCAGGTGATCACCTCAGAGCGGAAGTAGCCGCGTTCGGACGACAGCTCGCCAAATCCAGCGGCCAACATGCCACACTCACGCACGTCCGCACGGAAGCGGTTCGGCAGGATGGCGTCTTTCTTGATGCGGATAAGCGCTGGGTAGGGGTCTTTGCGAGCGTTCTGTGACGTCGGTGCATCCATACCTGAAATGAAGACACCACTCAGGATTGAGGTCGCTGGGAGGTAGGTTTGGAATGCTGGATCATCATCAGGATCAGCGGCAGCGACCTCTTTTATGTCCTCATGCACAGAGATAATATCCGGCGTTGCTTGTGGTGCCGCCTTACCGTCTTTACCTTTGGCGTCTTTATCCGCAGCAAAATCAGCGGGGTTCGGCTGCTGGGTGTTTTCGTACACTCGTTGGAGCGTGCCGTCGTTATTCAGGTTTTCGTGAACACTGTCCGACGTTAACTTCTCTACACCTTGCTTAGCATTATTATCGCCGCTGTAGACGTCTTTTGACCGAACTGATTTGGAGTAAGGCAATACGGTAGAGCCTTCAGCAACACGTTTTTTCAGCTTTTCTTGTTCAATACGGTCGGTGCGTTGTTGTTGCTCAATGGCGATCAGGCGCTTGTTGATTTCGTCAACGTTAATGGATTTTTTCAAATCCGTGATGTTTGAGTTTTGCTTTTCAATCGCTTCCCCTAAAGCGCGCAGGCGAGCAGCGATCGCGTTCTGGCTAACCCCCTGGGTGTCAGTGTCAGTCAATACACTGGAAATAACTTGCTCTGATGGCCCGCGCGCCGCAGGTGTGCGCGATTCAGGCATCAGCAGGAGGATAGCTGGGATCAGTACAACAAACGTACCCCCCAACACAAAAAGACGTTTTTTCTTGGCGTCCAGCGTGTCCCAGCGTTCTTTCAATTTACTCATCTTTTTATTACTCCGCTAATTTAGGACGTACATAATCATCAACCTGTGCCTGCTGTGACTGATTGCGAATGACAAAGTAGGCTTCAGTCTTTTGGCCCGGCTGGAGCGTGTTCCGGCTCCAGAGTGCGCGCGCGGCGAGGTTAGGGTGAGTGCAAAGTGACTCGTCTACCGTGATGGTAGAAGCGCCGGTATTCTGCGCAACGCCCACGATGACACTGAACTGACTGCCCTGAATATATTGGCCGCCAGCAAAGCTGTATTTGATATTGTCCTGCGCTGTACCTGTGCTGAAGTTACAGTTTGGAATGCTATGACCAGAGCCTAAATTGCCCATTGCATAGCCAGGAGGAATATCGCCCAACGCAACAGCCCGAAGAATGTTTCGGATCGTTTCGACGTAGTTGTCTTTCTGCTCCCATTTACGAGCTTTGGCTTCGTTACCGCCGTACATCACCCCTGCTGACTGCGCATGCCCCGCTCCGGCCGGAGCATTACCGACTTTACGCGAAAGCATTAACGAAGCTTGTACTGGTGCAATCTTTTGCGGAACCAGAGACAAAGACAGCGCGACACTTTCGTCACCTTTTTCGCTGATATACAGTGCGACCGGATTGGTTGAGGTCGTTGAAACATAGATCACATTGCCTTGTACGCTGACTTTTACGTCAGTCAGTTGCAAGCGCTGCACTGTTGGTCTCTCGAACGGCGTCACGATACGGTTAAGCTGGCCGAGAGAAATCGGGATCAGGGTATTTACGCCGGGCTCTACAATCAGATCCTGGCGAGAAGGGATGACATCATCAGTTAATCGGACAGGCTGAACAATGGCGTTAGGGACCGGTTGGACGTTAATGCCGTCTACGGCAGGATTATCACTGGAACTGGCATTGGTTGATGCGCCCGCAGTTGCTGTGTGATTACCTTTTTTCGATGCAACGACAACAGGCTCTTCAGATGCAGAGTCCCCAGAACGCTGGAGTACGACGCCGTTATCGACTGACAGTGTATTGCTATTAACGTCAAGGCCATTCGCAATGGATGGCCCGGCGGTGATTGACGCAATCATCAGCGCCAATATTTTAACGTGTTTACTATTCAACATTTGTTCCCCCGAACAGTGACAGACGCAATACACAGGAAGTTACCGCGACGGTTTTGTTAATGCTGCTCACTTTGTTTACCTAGCTTTTACGTCATCGTAAAAGCGCTCAATGTGGTTATAACCCGCACGAGGCGGGTGACGAAATTTACGGGACAGTGTTCCCTGGATTTATTTGTCGCCTTTTTTGTCGCTCGGCAATTCGGCTTTACCTTGCTTGATGTTGATAAAGGTCAGCACAGGTCGGTAACCTTTCACATCAATTGTCATTTGGAACGTAACGGGCTTCACGATAGGGTTACCGGCGATCCCTTCAAGACCTTGACTGCCTTCTACGAAGTAGGTGCCAGGGGCTTTGGGGTCGTGGTATACGCGAGTCGGTGTAAAGCTCAGACTGATACGATCACGCTTAATCTGGTCAATCTGGTCATCAATGCGCTTCATGACTTGCGTGTAAATACCCGCATCCAGGAATGGGCCGATAGATTTCTTCAGCATGTCCACTGACTCAGGTGTTGCGTTACCCATAGAGTTAGCCAAATAGATAGCCCATGCCTGCATGTAAGGCTGTCCGGCCGTCTTTTCATCTAACCAAGTGGTTTCGGTCAGGTTGGGTGGAACAATGGTCACGATCTGTGAACGGTTCATTAATGTGCTGGAGAGAATGCCGATGCAGATAATCGAAACAACCAACACCAGTTTCAGCGTGGTGTTTTCGCCTTTCATGTTCAGCAAACCCTTTTTAAAATCTTTGCTCTTCATACAATAAATTCCCGGTCGAATGCGTTAGGTACAATGGTGCTTTTCCCGAAAGAAACACCGAACTTCCAGTAACACAGATGCAGAAAGTATTTTTCTGACGCCTTTTGCAGAAAGCTGCCATAGAACCGAGTGATCACGATGCCGATGAGTGACATCGTAAAGATACGGCCCGTAAAGACCCCGATACCCAGGAAAACGAAAAATGGCATCGCTTCATCAACGCTCCAGAAGAAGAACTTCGGCGGATCATCGACAGAATGCGAGATGTGGACTGGCTCACTCATTCTTACCCCCAATTATGAATCGAAATACCCGAACCCCTTCGGGTGCTTTAACACAATGCCCGGACTCTTTTACTTCTCACCCCCTTGGGCCAATTGCGCCATCATTTGCATCAGGCCTGTCCCGTTGACCGAGCCTTGCACCATTGCCGATTTATCGCCGTACACCACGATGTTTGCAGGCGTTTGTTGAATATTGAGTCGCGCGGCCTCTTTCACATCTTCCGCAATTTTTGCGCTTGGGCGAGCGGCGTTAACGCACTCAATAATGCGCTGCCCATCCAGCCCATTGTTTTCAGCCAATTTGTCCAATGGCGTTGCCATACCGTGACCGTCGGAGCGGGTATCCGCAAAAATAGCCCGTGCCATCTTATAAAATGCCGGATTTCCACCTTGCTCTGCGGCACATTCAGAGGCGAGAGATTCGGTGCGTGATGCCTGGCCGTGTACCGGAACGTGCTTGAACACCATCGCGATATTGCCGGACGAGGAATCCACCAGATCCATCATTTGCGGGAAATGGGTTTTGCAGTACGGGCATTCAAAATCGGAATACTCAATGACGTAAAACTGTGCGTCAGGATTGCCGTAAATACGCTCACTATCTGTAGACGGCGCGTAAGACTCAGACGGTTTTTTACCGGTACTGAAGCCAATCGAATTTGCCCCTTTAGACTGTTCGTTGACTTTTAGCCCAGAGGCCGCAATATAACGGTCGAACGCTGCTTCCAAATCCCCCCGATTACTGATGACATTGCGCTGCATATCAGCGACAACGGCCAAGTCGTTAAGCAGGCGCGTTTGTTTATCCAACGTGTAGGCGACGAACCCCGAAGTGGCGATCATGACAGCCAATGGAATGCCATAAATGACGCTTTTCAAACCTGTACGCTTAGCCATTAATAACCTCGGGATTGCTGTAATTGTTCAGGGACGTAAACCATGTCAGGTTTCTTTATTGCCCCGCGTTTTTTCATTTCTTCCTGCTGGGCTTGTAGCCGTGGCAACAATACTTCAGCCATTTCACGGTCCATCTTGTCCCGGTCGGTTAAGTAGCTGGACTTGTGGAGGACCGCATTCAACTCGTGGATCTGCTCAGACTTATCAGTAAGCAGAACACCCGCGCCCAGACAGACTGAAAAGGCAATACACAAGAGTCCGGACAGATAGACGTGCTTCAGTTCATTCATAGTTCACCTCGGGGGATAATTTACCATTCCGGTTTTGGCGCTGATAATGAAAAGCACCGCAAAACGCGGTGCTTTTCGGGGGAGGAATTTAGATGCGTTTTGGAAGGTTACTGATGAGCAACGAACTGCCTATTGGGATCATCACAATCATGATGAGGGCACCAATCATCGGCGGTACTGGCAGAGGGACAAACAGTGACAGCAAAATACTGTAAATCCCCCAACCAATCAGCACCATGCTGCGGCGGTTAAGAAACGGTGACGAATAGGCAAACGTGTATCGCTTAGCGTTCCAGCGCATGATCCCAGCAAAGAGAGAGGGAAGTGTGACCACAAGCATGTACGGAAGCCAGTATATATTCAGGGTCAATCGATACACGATCATATAAAACCAGTAATTCAGGTTTTCGGCCATGTTTCGGAAGATGGAAGCGAAAAGGAAAAGTGGACCACCTTGATTTGCCATATCGGATGAATCGAGCTCATAGAAGTCACGCAAGAAGCCATCCACTCCAGTATTTACAAAGAATGAACGGTAGTTTTTGTTGACGTCCGAGATCACTGGTGTGAAATCCGTATCGCCGATCAATCGCTGGCCCCAGGCAACTTCTTTTTTCACGTTCTCGTAAAAATACGAGGCCGGGAAAAACATGGAAATGACGAACAGTATTGCCGTACTGAAGATGATAATCATCTTTATCGTCTGGGGCCATTTCTCTTCGGTTAATTGGTCAAGCATGTAAGATCCTTAATGCGAGTTTATCCGCCACCGCATTAATGAGCTCGCTATTCAGCCTGCGGGGTAACTGACTTGTAGTTGCCAGCTCGTTGAACCCTATTTTTCCGCCAAGGTGCTCGGTGACGAAATTAGCCAACGTAATGAAATAAACCGCCAGGCGTTCCCAGTCATTTAGAGGGCAATCAACCTGTTGGTTATATGCCATCACCGAGGACTGCACCGCATCGGCCACCAGCCCCTTAGTCAGGGTGCTAGGCAGTAAGGAGATGAGTGATTGCGTAATAGGCTCAACACACGGCCACACCAGCGTTAAGCTGTCATACGCGTTGCAATCTTCTTTACGTAAAAAATAGGTTTTCATTTTGATCATGACTTTTTACCCCCAACACGAATACGCGACTTCTCACCCCGAACTTTCTTCTCGTACAGTTTGAGGAACTTCAGGGCTTTCTTACTGGCCTGGTTGAAGGCCTTATCTCCCTTCGGTGACATAATGATGGGCACTTTACCTTTGACGATTTTGTTCGCCTGGTTAATTGCCATAAATTCAAGGTTTGGTAACCAGCCCAGCAACGGAGAAGGGAACAACTCGCCTTCTTCTTCCATAATGCGTTCACTGACCGAACCAGAGATCATTTCAGGGTCAGCACCAGCACTGGAGCCATGCCCGCGCATGACATACTTGAACTTGGTCATTGGTACACGCTTCATGACGGCCTCTTGCGCATCAGGATCGGGGGTACGCAACGCAGTAAAGTGGTTGGTGTTGGTGACGATTTGTTTCATCTTGGCTTCAGACCCCAGGCGCGCCTCAAAGTCGCTGGTGGACTGAGATGAAATAAATAGGCGGAAGCCCGCGCCACGGGTTTTGTTCAACATCTTGATCACTTGATCGTTAATGACCTCAGCAGCTTCGTCGATAAGAACCATCACTGGGGCCAGGTCATCCCCGCGTGGTTTCATAAAGTTGTACACGTCCGCTGACACACTGGTGATGTCTGACAAGAAGATAGAGCCCACCGCCGAACCAGTTTCTGCATCCGCTAAGGAGTCTAGCCCCATGTACAGCATGCCTCCGGTTGTGATGATGTCGCGCACGTTGGAGATAGGGCGGAAGTCATTCAACTGGGATTCATCGTCACTGTCCGGGGATAGTAATTCAGCCATGAAACCCTGAGTCAGCTGGCTGAGGATAGGCATCACGTTGAGGATCATCTTCTGGAAGTGCTCACGCTGGTGGCCGAGCATATCCAGCCCTGCTTCAATGCTTGGGAAGCTGCGGTTTGCTTTGATGTCGTTGCGGTAAATTTCGGCGCAAATATCAGCGATTTCCTTTGGCCCCTTCGCTTTGTTTGCATAACGATCCATGCGCATGGCGAAAATACGGTCAAAGTCATCTTCACCGAGCACCTGACGGCCAATTTTGGTCACTGATTTGATGATGAGATCAGCCAGAGATGATACATCCGACCCCAACTGGGTTTTCACGTTCTTGAGCGTGGGTTTCAATTCGCAGATTTTCATCAGTTCTACGACTGTGGTTAAGGACATGATACCGAACGATACGAACGGGTCACTGGTGCCATCGGCACGCTGGATAACGGATGTAATACGGTTAGCTACTTCACCTGCACGAGTGTAGTTGGTGATCGGAGAAATGCGCGCGGATTTCTCCGGGTGCGCCAGCGACATGTAGTTGAATTTATCTTCGCGGTTCACCAAACGCAGACACATTTCCATCCAGTCAGCCAACTCTTCATCGTTTTTCGGGTCGATGAGAATGAGCGGTTGTTTCTTCAGTGCTGCCTGAAGGATGAGTAACTTATAGTATGTTGTTTTACCTGAACCGGTTGTACCGGTCACCAGGGTATGCAATGACAGCAGATCTTCAGCGACTCGTATCCATTGTTGCTTTTCACCAAGCGCATGGATCCAACCCAAACCCATGAAGTTTTCTGGCACCTTGCTAACGAACTTTTTGATGTCGCGCTTGATGAGTTCGGAGGCTAACTGACCTTCAGGTTGACCCCATTCAAAACCATACCCCAGCAGGTAGCTGTCGGGGAATTTCATCATGACATCAATAACGGATTCCAACTCCATTTTCAGAACGTTAGGCTTTCGCTTTAACCGGCTCTTATGCTTGTAAATATCCCATGCGGAAGGTACGGAACGAGCCGCATAGGCCGCTTGTACCGCAACAGCCAAATAACAAGGAACCGCAGGCATATTGAATGCGGCATTGACCGCCAGTGAGGCAGCAATCCCCACACCCCAGCCTGCAATTTCCAGCGCCTCAAAGTTGGGACGCCAGCGCATGTTATAACTCCACTCACTCATTATCATTCACCATGAAATTTTGAATATTGCTGTTAACGAGGATGTAATCGACACCAGTACGGGTCACGTAGTCGAAATTATCGATCAGTACCTGTTGGAACTGATTTGCGTTGATGTTCAGATCTTGTGCAATACGGCGTTTTTGCAGCGAG
The DNA here is from genome assembly GCF_049901995.1 of Providencia sp. PROV200. Taxonomy (NCBI): domain Bacteria; kingdom Pseudomonadati; phylum Pseudomonadota; class Gammaproteobacteria; order Enterobacterales; family Morganellaceae; genus Providencia; species Providencia sp. PROV200. Next base: position 197,533 of record NZ_CP096308.1, on the reverse strand, counting down.
GACAAGGCGATCACTGGGTCGCCATTGAACGCAGTTTTATTTGCCCCTTTGGTGGCAATGGCGCGATAGACTTCGGTCATATCCACACTGATGTCGGTCAGGTCAAACGGACTTAGGCTGGCACGATAACGGTGACCTGAAAGCTGGTCGATGTCAGTATTGAGCTCTTTACGCAAGTAGAAACACATTTGCGAACGATGGGTGTAATACTCGCAAGGAGCCTCCATAAACGGATACCAGATCCAATCTGCATCCCGCATCGGTTCGAAGAGTGAGTCCTCAACCCCGTTCTCCAGGATGATGCAGCAGTGGCCGCTTTCATGGAAAAGGGCAGACTGATTCGCGGCCACGTAGGACGCGAGTTTGTCCTTGGCAAGATCTGAGGCATTGCGGAACAATGGGCTTTGGTCTTGGTGCAGTGCAGTCAGTTGTTCGGTACCAAATGCCACCTCGTTATTCTTGTTGTAGCCAAAATCATTTTCCGGGGTCACTGGCGTAAAATTCCCATTGTCCACTTCGTCCTGTACGCGTTGGATTTTTGCTCTTGCATCAGACATAGGGTCGATAGCCGGTTTTTTCTCAACCAGATTCTGTTCGTCATTTTGATACCCATCAGCGACAGCGTGGTTTTTGAGAGTCTCCCACAAAGATAAGGTTTCACGGTCAAACTCTGGCTCCTGATAATGCTCTGGCTCCGACATGATTGGAGGGGGCATTTCGGCAGAGGTATCTTGCTTGCTCAAAACGTCTTTCAGGCTCCGTTGTTGTGGCCCAACTTTGGCTATTTTTGCTTCGGGCGAAGAGGTTTTAACAGGCTGACTTTGTTCAATTGGAGTCTGGAATGCTACCCCTGGTTTTTGATTAGCCAATTCCGCTTGTGCTTTGGCTTTCGCGTCCTGACGGGCATTCACTTTTTCGTAGTCAGCATCAGACAGAAGATTCAAGTGATGCAGTAGCTCGTGGGCGTTATCAGAGGTCACCGGATTCGAGGCTCCAAACATATTATCCAGCGGATTGTCATTCTCATCCGGCAGCAGAGTGCCACCTTTCAGGATTTCAGGATCGACGTCAGCCGGAATGCTGTTTTCACGCGGCTCTTTATTCCCCACGAAAGGACGACTTTCTTTCAGCACAGGGATGTTTTTCCCTTTACTGGTCTGGAATTCACGCCATTCGCTCTCAATTCGGATACGGGAGGAAATAGGCAGCGGCTCCATTGTGTCCACAAACAGAACGTCCGGAGAGATTAGACGCAGGCAACTCAGCGCTACTTTCGGCTCTTTACTGTTACGCGAATCGCGGTCATTCATGATGTGTGGGGCAATTCGCCAATATGCGGTATCTTCGTTTTTATTTACGTTCGGAATGCACAATTTGTAGCTCATCATCAGATCAGCCAGACTGTTGGCCGACTGCGGGATCACTGCACCGGACTTCTTCACGGTGTTGGTGATGTCTTTGACCGCAGTACCCCAAACGATAAACACGCCATAGGTGGTGACCCAAATCGGGTTGCCGGGTTTGTTGGGTTGCCACACTCCTTTCTTAAGTAGGTGGCGCATGGCATCTACGATGCGTTGGACCGCAGGCACACCCGATTGCGTTGCACGTACCGCATCACCGCCGTAGCGTTGCAGGTCGTGGCGGACAGAAATAACGTCAGATTCCTTCACAATTTTAAGGATCTTGTTTTTCATTTCAGGGGCGTTTTCTTCAGTGGCATCCAGGCGAACGGTACTCACGGCCATTGCCCGAGTCAGCTCGTTATAGATGTCGTTGCCTTCGCTCAGCAGGAACTCATGCAGGATTTGCGGCATGATCATCATCATCATGGCGGTGGTGCTGGAGTGGTGCTGCTGGTGGCGCGAGCTCTTCCAAACGAGGAAGTAACGTTCAATTTTATTGGCTTTTGCCCATTCATGGATCGGGGTGCGCCCCGGAGGCCAGTGATAGGTGCCGGATTTGTCCCAGACTTCGTAATCGGTAAACGGCTTGCCAATGTCATGCAGAAGGCCCGCTGTCGCAATCGCAAGACGCCAGGCCAACATGCGGCTGGATTTCACCACGGGCATTTCCATCGAATCGAATTCAATGTTTTTGGCTTTACGGATGCTCTGGAAACATACTTCAAGAGAATGGCGCATCAGTCCACTCTGCGCTCGGTGGTGGTGGTGTTCCGATGCAGGGAACAGCTGCACGAAGTTCGCAAAGCTATCAAGCATCGGCATCATCAGCTGCTCAAATTCGCTATCTCGGATATTCAGTTCGCGTTTAATGGCCTGGATCATATCGGTCTGCTTTTCACGCAGAATGTAGCTTCCCGGTATCAGTGCTGGAAAACCAATTTCGGCAGGCGGGTAGCGCAAAATGTCACCCCGTACAACCATTGAATCCACACCGTCGCGCATAGAGTCGATTTCTTCGAGGGTCTCCAGGGGGATGTTAATCTCGCTCTGTTCCTCATTTTTTTTGCCAAACAGCGTTTTGATGATCTTCAGCATTTAAAGCTCTCCGTTGTAGTGCAAGTACGATAACCCATGACTGGGGGTGTGCAGGAACGAAAAGGCCATCGTTTTGTCGGCTAAAACGGTAACTGGCAATTTTAAAAAAAAGGATAATGTCTGTGCTTTCTAACCGGAGAAGAAGTGATGAAAACCCGTAAACGTTTCGCATTGCCATTGTTGGCAACCTTAGTCATAGCCACCTTGACCGGGTGTGCAGCGGATGAACCAAAGGCCCCTGAACGCACCTATGTTGATGAAACGCAGGTGACGGTGGTCAAGGCGACTTACCCTGAAGGCTATGAGTTTTCAGAGTCTTACTACAGCACTGAACGTGGCGGTGCTGCACTGCGCCACCCAGGCTATGAGCATACGCTTGTGAGCCCATATGCCGTTCATGACCAAACGGGTAAGCGGTATGTTGCACACGATCTGGACACCCAGATTTTACTGACCAGTGTATCCAGCAGTGCCTATGCTAACGGCCCGCGCGGGACATTTACTCAGTCACCCAGGTTCTGCGATGAAAATTCGTTCATGCTGCCGAACAATAAGCAAACTGCCAAACGTGGCGAGTACCTGCAAATTAAAGAGCGTTATTGCTCTACACCAGGTTACCGTCTGAGCCAGCATGAAATTGACGTGCTGACCCGTGGCGAACCGGAAGAACTGCGTCAGTATCGACTCAAGATGTATGTCGATAACCAGTTCACCAAATTTTAAGTGACTAATTAATTCTTAAGTGGGGTAAGAAAATAATGTCCAAGCAAGTCAATAAAATTCAAGTCGTTGGGCCAATTGCAATTGGCGTGATGATTGCTGTGTCAATGGGCGCAAGTCTTTACACTGCCGTGCAAACGAGCGCCATCAAGACCAAACTTAACGCGCTTCAATCGCAGGTGGTTGAAGTCGAAAACTTTAGCAAAAGCATATCCGCAAGTGTTGAGGGGCACTTTGCGCAGTTGGCTAAATCCGGTGGTGGTGGCGTTGGTGCTAACGGTGATGTTAAGTCGGCGGTACAAGCTGCGTTAGCCGGTTTGGAGGAAGATAAGCTGGCAGAGAAACGCGCTGAACTATACAAAGGCTGGGAACAGGTCAGTGTCAACAAAGACGGGCGCTACATCTACGGTAATCCGGACGCACGATTCACGCTGGTGAATTATGAAGACCTGGAATGTCCGTTCTGTAAGCAGTTCCATAAGACGCCGAAATATCTGGTCGATACGGCCAATAATGGCGCGGTGAACTGGGAATGGCGTCACTTCAACCTGGCTTTTCATGAGCCAATGGCAACCAAAGCGGCAATGACAGCAGAGTGCGTGGCAGAGCAAAAAGGACCGAAAGGCTTCTGGGGTGCGACCAACTACTGGTTTGAGCACACGCAGGGCAATGGCAAAGGCTTTGAAGACAGCGCAGGCATCCCTGCATTGTTTGAGCTGGATAAAGCAGCGTTTGACACCTGTATGCAGGATCCGAAAATCATCCAGCGCATCAAGCGTGATATGGATGCCGGTACCAAAGACGGCGTAAACGGGACGCCAACTACCATCGTGATCGACAACAAAACCGGTGAACGTGAAAGCATTGTCGGCGCGAGACCATTCGCAGGCTTCGTTGACGTCATTGAGCGAATGGTGAAAGGTGGTTTAGAGAAAGCTCCCGCACCGGCACAGGCCAAAAAATAAATGTTGATGCCCGGTTTCGCCGGGCATTTTTTAATGTTCATTGAGTATCCCAGAAAAGCCATTGATTTATTCTAAAGGTTATTAAAATCTTCCGTCTCAAATCGTCTTAAATGTTGATATAATTAGTCATTAAAACATTAATTATAAGTGGAATGAATGGAAGGCGAAAAGGAAAAAGTCAAGATTTTCTATTCTTGGCAATCAAGCTATGACGAACGCAAAAATAGGTTCTATATTCGTGATGCTTTAACAAAAGCAGTGACGCATCTGAATGAAAAACAATCAACATTCATATATGAATGGGATCAAGCCACGGATTACTCATCAGGAAGTCCTGACATTTTAGCAACTATATTGGCTAAAATATCGGCATCACAAATCGTGATTAGCGATGTGACAGTGATACCTCAAAATGGGACACCTAAAAATGAATTTCCAAATCCTAACGTTATGTTTGAACTGGGTTTTGCAGTTGCAAAAATAGGTTGGGGGCGAATAATTACTTTGTTGAATAGTAGCGAAGGGCATGGCCCCAAAGACCTACCATTTGACATCAATAAGCAGAGGGTTTCACTATATAATTCGAATAGAGATGACGGAAAGAAAAACCTAGAAAAGTTACTTATATTCGCCATTGAATTGATCACCTCTAATAACCCTGCATACCCTAATGAATCTGACCCAGCCATAACAGAAAAAATCAAGCGCCAGAGTGATATTAATACCCTGACCGGTTTAATGAATTATCTCGATACAAATATACTTGATTATTATTTTGAGGCATTGCCTAACATAATGTATTTTGATGGCTCAACCTGCTGGGAATCATTTAGAGCGATATTCAAGTCAAGTGCATTTTATTTGTATGACACTACAACTTTCAAAATACTGAACAATATTTATGAAAACTGGAGTCAATTAGTTGAAGCTGGTCAGTTTTTTTATGATCATCACCAGAATGGACTTGATTATATATTTCCAGGGAGAAAAAGGTACGAAAGCAGCGATGCTCAGATGGCTTGGGATGTTATTGGCTCGCTTTCAATGTCATTGCAAATGGAATTGGCTTCTTTAATAGAGAATTTAAAAAATAAATTCCCAGAGATAGATATTAATAAAACCAATAGTGAAGGCAGAAAAGATATCATCCGATCAAGACCTTAGTCTTATTGAATAAAGGCCCATTACGGGCCTTTTCTTTACACGATAATGATGGATTCGTTTCGTTCTCGCCTATGGTTATATTGTTCCAGCAGCTCCATCATTGAGCCATTAATGTTGATGCGGCTCTGTGTGCGGGTAATCGCGACATAAAGCAGGTTCATCTCATCAATAATGCTTTGTTTCGATTTCTTCATCATCAAAGCTTCAATAATGCTTGGGTAATCATCATTGAGGATAACGTTATCCCATTCCATGCCCTTGGATGTGTGAGCCGTGGTGATAATAAGATCAGCATCTTTGTGGGTACGAGCCTCATTCAGGCGCATCGTATCGACCATGCCGGGGATATCAACGTAGTTTTCCATCAACCTGATAGCCCGCATCATGTTCGTGTCTTTGGTCGTTTCGGCAATCTCCTGGAAGTTGGCCCAGTTACCGTAATCTGTCAGCACCCGAGGGTTTTTAATAGCTTCATAGTTACTTGTTTTCATGGCGTGAAGATCAAGCAACTCCCCCAGATTGTACTTACCGATACCACCATTCCACATGACACGCTTCCCCATCAGGATAGCCTCATAGGCAGAAGAAATGACTCCCATGTACGTTCGTGAGATAACAGCATGGAAGCCATGTTCGGCGATTTCATGAGGCTGACAAACTTCATCCAGCTTACCCAACCCTACAAGTGGGTGGGTTTCGCCAATCATGGATAAGACCACATTGGCAAGAGCTGCAACCATTGGGCCAAAGCGGAAAGACTTTGTCAGCCTGAGGACTGACGCGCCTTTTTCTTCAACAACGTCCAGCGCATTCTCTGCACCACGCCAGCGGTTAATCATTTGATGCTTATCGCCGACAAATAACTTCGCACACTTGTTATTGAGCACAATATCGAGTGTCACGGGGTTGGCGTCCTGAGCTTCATCGAACAGGATAATGTCATAGACCGAATCCAATGCAGGGTTAGACATCTGATAAAGCTTCAGTAACGTGTTATTCGTGCAAGGCACGTCAGATTCCTGATCGATTTGTTGCTTCCAGATCCGACGCGCTGCGCGCAATGCCGAATCCACGCGTGAAGGTGGGATTTTGTCAATGTTGCCGAGATCTTTTAATACGTGGGTCGTGTTAATTTCATAGTCAGCTGAGTTCATAAAGTGTGAAAGGCCATTGATAGCCAGTTTGACCACGCGCCAATCCTCTTCCTCCATCAGATCGCGGTACTCTTTAACCTGAATATTCAACTTTGTTTTATGGCGATAATGCTTAAAGCGTGCAGCGGCCAGCGCATGAGAGGTTTTGCACTCCACGTTTTTAGGGAATTTTTTCTCCGCCTCTTCACGGATAGACTTATTGAAGACCAAGTAAAGCATCTTCTTGTCTTTATGCGTGTCGGCATAGACCTTTAGTGTGAATGTTTTGCCCGAGCCTGCATAGGCCTGCACGCAAACCATCGATCCGGGCTCAGCCTTGTAGTCGATAATCCTCTGTTGCTCGTCAGTTGCTGCCATGAGCCTTCCTGTCGGTTGAAATGGACATAAATGGTACGATTTATACAACCGAGTTGGCACAAAAAAGGAGAGCGGATCGGGGACAAAAAAGGCTGACTAGTGGATTCATTCGGTGTCTCATAGAGACGATAAATTTGGGGAGGTATTATCGTAAAACTCGGTAGTGGTTACCGGTTTAGAAATCCCCACAACAACAGGCCATAAGTGCATGAAGAATCCCGATGAAGAACCCTTAAATAGCGAGCCCATTAGCCCAGATAGCCTTGTTAAAACGTTACGCACGCTGTATATGAAGAGCACGCGCGCCCTTCGTGAGTCTGACCGGCAGGCACAAAAGAAAAAGCAACTGCAAAAGGCCGTGCAGGATGCCACAATGCAGTTAAACGAACTAACCATTCAAAGTCTGGATGAGCAGCGCAGTGAGGCGTTTCTGGTGCAGCAGGATATAGCAACAAAAGCACTAAGAAAGGCCAATCGTAAACTGGCGAAGTTCTTTGATACAGCTGAGGAAGTGGAAGATCGCACTACGCTTGCGATGACAAACCTTCGGGATTATCTCTCCACGAATATTGATGAGAGGAATAAATGATGTTTTACGCATACTCGGTGCTGTGGATGATTGCCTGGAGCCTCATTTCGATTTACGTGTATCGTAAGGACAAGCAACAGGCTATCGAGAGAGGCCCGCGAGTAGAGGAATTAACGCTTGATGCGCTGGCCTTTCTCGGTGGTTGGCCGGGTTGCATCATCGCCCAGCAGATGTTCAAGCATAAAACACGTAGTGCATATCAGCGCCGATTTCGTGCTTTAGTAGGGGCCTGGGTGCTTGGCTATGCTTCTTTGTGGTATTTTTTGTGGGTTGGTCAAATTATCTAATCACCAGCATTTCAGACCAAAAAGGGAGGTTGCATTTTTAATGCGCCTCCCTTTTTGTTTACTTCAAAAAAGTAAATTGCAAAAATACAATCCTAGGCTGCAATTTTGCATGGGGAGGATGCATGTATTTATCGGGATGGGACGACGTCAAAGTTTTCCTTGCTGCTTTTCGAACCAATTCCTTGAGGGGGGCATCGATTCGTTTGTCGATGGATCAGACCACGGTAAGTCGAAGGCTAACAAATTTAGAAAAACAACTCGGTGCTAAACTGTTTTACCGCACGCCAGATGGATTAGTTCCTACTGAAGTGGCAGAAAGAGTGTTAGGTATCGCCCAGGAAATGGAGCGTAACTCTGTTTCCTTTCTGCGCTTGAGTGAAGGATCTAATGGTGAATTCTCCGGTGACGTATCAATAGCTACTACAGACAGGCTTGCAGTCGAATTCCTAATGTCAGCAGTTAAGATATTGAGAGATCGCTACCCCAATATTAATGTCACCATGAAACTTGGCGCACAGATGGCAGATATGTCGCGTGGTGAAGCTGAAATTGCCGTGCGAATCCAAAGACCTGCGGCACCAGATCTAATTGCTAAAAGGCTAGGGAGCTGGGATGTCGGCCTATACGCAACCCAGACATACCTTGATAAGTTTGGCCCACCAGAACTCGGCCAGCACCTTGCTAACCATGATATCGCTTTATACGACAATAAATTCAGCAGCCCTGTACCTGATACGATGGTAGGTGAATCTCGCCGAGATGCGCGGGTTGTAGCCAGGCTGACATCAAGCTTCTTACTCACAACCTTTGTGCGTTCGGGAATGGCTTTAGGGGAACTGCCATGCTACCAAGAGCAACGGTATCCTGAGTTAATTCGAATATGGCCGGATAAGGCCAGAAAGAAAAAATATGAAGTGTGGAAAGTCGTACATAAAGATGCCGCTGAACTCGCTAGGGTAAAAGCAGTATCAGAAGTCATTTCTGAAGTGTTTGAACGTGATATTAAGCCATTTGTCGCAGACCTACAAAGCTCGCTGTAATTTGCGCTACAAAGCAAAAACCCGACCGAAGTCGGGTTTTCTTGATGCTGGCCGTAGCCGCTGAATTAGATGCCAGCTGGCAGGGCGGTCGTTACGGCGCTGGTGGAAGTCATCATGCCGTTGATGATATCCGGCGCGTAGTACAGGCCGATGGCCGCACCAACAGCGACCGCGAAGGTCATCAGGGACTGGCGAACAACCGCAGCAGCAACGCCGACGATGACGATCAGACCCACCAGCACGCGGCCCAGAGAACCCTGCATGTAGGAAGTGATTGTGGCCCACACTTCGCTAAAACCAGTTTGCTCGGTACCTTTCGCGTAAACGGCGGTCACGCCCAGAGCCAGAACAGCGGAAGCAGCCAGAACAGATTTCAGGTTACGGGCGGAGATAGTTTTCATCGTTAACATCCTTTCTTGAGTTAAATTTCAGTTTTTGGATGTTCACCTGACTATTTAACGGGTTTCAGCAGGGAACGCAGATAAATATACAGATACCGAATACCTGATTCATTAAAAAAGCCTGACAGAAATACCTTGAAACATGAGAAATAAGGTGACTTTTTGATGCAAAAAGGGAAATGGTTAGATGTAATGGATAAAAATCTGATTTATTGAGTTTTCTGCATGTAGAAAAAAGGTGAACAAATCGCATGGCTAAACGTTTTGTTGCTTGTTTTCCCTGTGTTGTAATGGTTAGTGCAATTACAAACTTCTAAAATGGTGACTCATGGATCTCAAGAAAAAGCTTTTGGTCAGTTCCTTGGCTTTCACTCTCTCGTTATCAGCCCAAAACGCATTCGCGTTTAAATTTGACGATCTGCTTAACGGTCTGGGTAGTAGCCAAGAACAAAGCGAACAAATCCCTCCACGCGCACAGAAAGGCGCGCAGATAAACCACCAAACGCAAATCGTAATTGGCTTCTCGCCAGAAGGGTCAGCCCAGAAGGCGATCATCAATGCTATCCGCTCGGCAAAGTCAGAGCTCCGCCTGGCCGCATATTCCTTTACATCGAGAGATATCGTGAAAGAGCTGGTGGCAGCAAAGAAGCGTGGTATTGATGTCAAGATTGTGGTGGATGAGAAAGGCAATAAGAGCAAGCACTCTATATCAGCGATGAATACGGTAAGACTGGCTAAGATCCCAATCCGAACCAACGGGCGATATGCCATCATGCACGACAAGTTCATCGTGGTTGACCGGCAAACGGTGGAAACTGGATCTTTCAACTACAGCGATAGTGCGAATAAGCGAAACAGTGAAAATGCGATCGTGTTGTATAATTTACCAGAAGTGGCTGAGGTTTATCTGGAGCATTGGGAACGCCGTTGGGCAGGCGGGACCGAGCCGGAGATGAGCTATTAAGTTGGAAGTGTCAAGTTAGCGAACTGAAAACCACTCTATATATCGAGTGGTTTTTTTGTTCAACGCAAAATGGCGGTGAGCTCGCTCTCGTTAGTATCGACAAAGAACACCTCCCATAGCTTTTTCGCCAGGGTAGGGTTGATGACATTCACCTTGGAAATAGGCATCACACGACTCAGACCCAACCCCATAAAGTGCTCATAGAGCATGCGGGAGTGCCCACCAAACACACTTAGCGGCTGATTCAGAAGAAACACCACCTCTGCCATTGTTAAGCCTTCAACCTGCAACGTATAGCCCAGCGCGCGGGAACAAATCTCACGCATTACGCCGCGCTTAACTCGATAAATTTCATCTTCACTGAAGTGCTTTGGTAACTCACTTCGATCGCAGGTCATAGGGTCGATGCCGTCAATATAGCAGGCCGAATCATACTCAATACGGTACTGTGGCTCACCACTGTCATCGGTATTTTGCAGGCAACCAACCGGGTCAAGAATGGTGCCATCCTCCAGGACTAACCAGCCATACTGCGTATGAGATATTGAAAAAACGCCGTGATCACCATCGTTAACCGCCTCTTTATGTCGCGTTAGCCGAGTTCCCAACATTGCCTTACCACCGAAAACACCCCGCTGAAGAAGCGCACGACAAACTAGGTATGAATGTTGTGGTGTCCATTCGGCGTGAGGAATGCTGATACAGTAGCTTGTCGCAATGAGACGGATTCCATCAATAAGAGGGCTTATCATATTTACTCCGATAAAAAAGGCGTATCAAGGATACGCCTGTCCCATTGATCTTACTTTTTTGATTTCGGCTTTTGTTCAGGCTCCGCCGAAATGTAACGAAGGGAGTCAGTCCGCTGGCCCGGCTCACCAACACCTTGGAGAATCAGTGAATAGGTTCGCTTGCCTGCAACGATAAACAGATCCGTTGCTTGCGACCAGGAGGCCTTATTTTCACTGCGCTGGACACGGAGAATACCGCCAGGCAGCAATTTCAGTTGCCAACCTTTCTCGTCTGACAGGTAGGCACTTATGTTCTCACCCTTATCCGTTGGTAGCAGGAAGATTTTGGCAGCAAACGTGCTGTAGAGATAAACGGTATCCTGTTGTTGAGCTTTATACTCAACTTTCAACGCCGAACCTGTGTAGTTCAGATCCGAACCCGTCATCGTCATAGGTTGAGCGAACTGATTAGTAGCGGGGAGCTCAACGCGCTCCGGTCGGATAGGTTCTGGTGAGCCTGCTGGTGCAGGCTCAGCCGCCTGAGTTGGTACAGGAGTTGGTACTGGCTCAGGCGCTGGCAGTTCAGCCTTCGCTTGCTCTTCAGCCACTGGGGCCGCTTTTACGTCACCGCCCAGTGAAGGGGAAACGTCGGCTTCAGGTGAATTTTCCTCAGCGATCCCAAACTTGGCCGGGTCATACTCCCGCTCATTGCTGGCCGCAATTGGAGCAGATTGCTCTGCCTTAACGACATCTTCAGCCGGAAGGATTTCTGCCGTAGGCATAACAGGCTCAACCACTTCGGCTTCAACCGGAGTTTTAGTTTCAGGCAAACTGTTCTTCTTCAGTTCGGCAATTTCCAACGCGGGCGTTTGCGGCTCGTTTTTGCTATCAGTTGTTACGGCTTCGGCATTAGTCAGTTCAGACTCATGAGCTTGAGTGCCGCTGTTCTCAATGTCCTCTTTGACTTTATCAGTCAGCGCAACACCGTCGTTACCGATATTAACCGACATAGCTTCGACTTTCTCAGCCGGAGTTTTATCGCTCGTTAAAATAACAGCCGTCATCGCACCCCCTGCGATAATGGCCGCTACGATCACGGAAAGCACCGTCTTCTTCGATACTTTCTTCGTTGGTTCAGGCGTGTCCGCTTCCGCAGAGCGTTCACGCAAAATTTCCTGACCGTATTCAGCGCCAGTGCCGCGTTTCTCAGTCATCTATTTCCCCTCAAATTCATTCATGCACATTACCGATCACTGCAACGTTCGTTATGTTTACCCCGTCGCAGTTCAGCCTATTTAACAAACCCCGCAGAACGGAGCCCATGACCAACAGTGTTACCCTCACTGCCTGGTTGGATTGCTTGGTGATTATAACGGCATTGCTTCCGCTGCCGAAATTCAGAAGGGCGAAAAGGTCTGCGTTTTGCTTCCCTTTTCAGATGGAGTGGATATAAAAAAAGAACGCCGACTAAACGGCGCTCCATGAAAGAAAAGGTGAACGACTACAGTTCGCGGGTACCACGACAGTCTGGGAATAGGGAGCAACCAAAGAATGCTGACTTGCCAGATTTTCGAAGAACCATCTTTCCGCCGCATACCGGGCACAACGGCTCTTTCGCATCAATGGATTGAGTGGTTGCTTGGGACTTAGGGGGATTCTGTTCTAACTCTCCATTCCCTTTAATCATTTCGATCAGTTGTGTACCGTCGAGTAAAATAACCTTTCCTTTCACATTTTCGCGTTGAGCGAACTTCCATGCTTCATCGGTAAACAGGCCTGACGTAATAATGAATCCACGGTGAAAGCCGTCTGCGAGCACCACACCGTAAATTTCGCGGACAATAGCAACACCGACACGGTTTGTTTTCCAGTGTTTGCATTGCACCATTTCCCGGTGGCCGAAACCCTGAAGCTCAACATCCACACCACCGTCAGCGCCAGCCTGAGTAACACGGGCGCGATAGCCTTTAGTTTCGAAGAACTTGCAAACCACTTTTTCGAACTGATCCCACGTCATTCGCTCTAAGACCTGACGTGCATTGACGACTCCTTTTAGCTTGCCAAGCGCACGCCCTGAAGCCGATAACTGAAGATATTTAACGACCGTCCCAACAAAGAAACACAAGCCGATATAGAAAAGGAAAGCACCCACTAGCAGCGGTAGTTTGGCATGGAGCAGGTTCATGACAGAGACCATTTTGTCTTCAACCTTCTCACCGGGCGGGAACAACACATCGACAATCGCCTGGCTGATGGCACCTTGATACCCATAAGCATAGAGAAGGACCGTGATTGCCGCGATTGGAAGCCCGATATAGACACGAAATAGCAATGTGGTCTGAGGGGCATTTAAAGTGCGCCAATTTTCTTTTCTGAACCACGTTCCGACAACAACCCGCCCAGAGAACGTGAAAAACAGGAAAATGGACAACGTCAGCAGAAAGGAAATCAGCTGAATTTTCGAGCTCCCCGCAAAAATCGTATTGAGCACTATAATCAGGCCCGACATACCATAGAAGCGGATCCGCATTGCCTTTTCGGGTGTAACCTGACGTTTCTTTCCTTTCGACATTTACTGCACCTATTTTCGTTTTTTAGGCCAAGCCCGGCGAGCCTTGGCCCTCACCGACAGCTCATTGGAATTTAGAATCACGATGTCGTAAACGGCAATCAACCCCACTACGGATGGCGTGCCGTAAACGACAATTTCAGGGATGAGAGGTAGGTATGGTGAAATGACAGCATAGTAAACCACTAGTGATAAGACATACGTTGCCCAGATGTAGTAAATTTCTTTGCGGGCCAGCAAAAATACAGCGGCACAGAACAAAGCCATGTTTCCAACACCGATAATGTGGAAGAGCTCGGCCTCATTCTTACTGGCATATACAGCCAGGGCATAAACACCAGCTATCATTAACATTAAAACGTAGTTCACCACACGCAAAACCATATAAACCTCAACAAAGTAGCTTAGTCATTTGAATGTGCCGAGTTTATCATCGGCAGATCCGCTGACGAAATCACTCCAGTTTCGGCCGCAGGCACGTACCCAGCCATAGCATCCTGGTTATCGCATGCGATTTGGTTGGGGATCCAAAAATCCCCGTTCGTTGCTTCAACAAACCGAAAAACCATTTGGCAGGGGACATTTAGGACAGACGCGATAATCATGGTTTGGTTGCTCCCCTCAATAAATCGGGCGCTTTCATACTGAGCATCCTCAGCGAGCCCTTCGTTAAATAAGACTTGTAGTGCATCCAGCTCCGTCACTGGATCCGTCGTCACCTCTTTGCTCGGCGCTTTCTGTTGCGCTGGGGCTGACAGAGGTGTCACAGGCATCGGCTTTCCCGGCCCGACGTTAGCGCACCCCCCAAGGATTAGAACCATCAAAACTGACAGATATTTCATTGCATTACTCCTTCATGACGATGGAATTGTGGTTATTGAATAAGTGGATTACCTGCTGAGCCGATATATCCTCCCAGCCTTCAGGCATATCCGGTAGTTCATAGGTCATGGTATCTTCACGGGCATTCACGGGAATGGAGCAAACGAGAGAGAAGTTTCCTTGCTCGTCAGATATTGCCCATATTTGGGAAAAACCAATGACAGCCCCTGCCGTGACGCGCTGATTAATGCCCAGCATCATGCAGATAGCGCGTTGATATCCCATTGCACCAGGCTCACCGTATAGCGCACAATCAACACCTAGCGCAGTCAAAGCATTTACAGCTAATTGCATTAGCTCACGAGAGACAGCCTCACCAGCAGGGTTGTCATGACGCAAGGCATAGGGAATGTGATCAGTCTCAGCCAAAAGGGAATCATCCCCGGCCAACTTAAAGCCGGTCACTTTTTGGATGTGTTCATAACGTGAGCGGAAAAAATATTCAGGTACGCAGAAGTCTGGTCCTGAAAAGTTGATGAACCCAAGCCGTTCACAGACAGCCAGAGTCTGAGCTCTCCACTCATTGTAGGCTTCTACGGCACGAGCGAATTCAGCCACCATTTCAGGTGATTTTGTCTGGTAGAAGATTTCAATCATCATTTTCGCGCACCATCTGCACCTTGGCGGATCACTGCCATTTGTACGTCGAGCGCATCGTAATTGTTGAACGGATTAAAATTGAACAATGTGTGTATGACACGGGCATGAATCCGGTCATGCGGGACCAATCCTCGCAAAGGCTTTGGTGTGCCAGGTGGGTTTTCCCAGTAACGACTATCCCATGAGTGATCACGGTTGTCCCCGGCCATAAAGTAATAGCCTTCAGGAATAACCCAGCGACCTTTTGTTGGTACATAAGCAGCGTGTGTATCGATCACAAATCTGTACGGTTTACCAGTGCGCTCATCACAGGCCGAGAACACAAGGAAACCACCTTTTTCTTCGGTTTTTTGCCCCAGTACCCTACCATTGACTCGATACGTTTTGTCTGTGTCAAATTCAACCACATCACCGGGAATGCCGATAATGCGCTTTGTATAAAGCGTGCGAGGTACTGAAGGAGCCTTGAACACAGCTACATCGCCGCGCATTAATCGGCCATCGTCCAGCAATCCCCCCAGCCTGACCGCCGTAACATAGTCACCTACTTTATAGGTGGGCTGCATGGAGCCCGTAGGGACGCTGTAGATTGAGCCTATCCACCGATCACTGACAAACAACGTCACGGACAAGGCAAGGGCGATCACAAGCCAGGGTTGCGGTTTTCGGCGTTTGATGACATCTCGGCCCAAAACTGCCACCAGCCCGACAAATAAAATACCGAGCCCATTCATGAATGCACCGCCTTCAAAGAACGCGCGTAACGAGTGAGTGAATCAGCCAGGCGTATGTAAATTGACAACAGGTAGAAGTGATATGCGCTACCTTGCGCCATTTTTACGGCCAATGGATACTCTATTTCTTCGCCTCCTTCCATGATTATGAGGGACAAGTTGACGAATTGGTCATCACGACTAAAGCGTACACGGATTACCCGATTCGTTTTTACCGGCAGGTAATAACAGCGATACCCGATCACCGCAAAAACCAGTAAGAAAAGAGCCAGCAAACCGACTGGGACAATCCAAGTTAATTCCCCCGATAAACAGAACCAAAAGGCAACAGAAACAGCACCGTCAGTCAGTAACGTGAATACGCGGTTGAGCCGTAGGCGGCCAGTCAAGATCATCAATGGTACGAATCGGAGCATAGCTTCCTCCTGTTTATGGATGCGGACAGGATACCGAACACCTAACCGGTGACTGAGTTTTTTCATCGACAAAACGAAGACGAAAAAAAGGGGGCTTATTACTGATAAAAATTGACCTCATTTTCTTTGTCAGCAAATTTGTCGTGATAGCTTGAAGGTAGATTCTATTGTTCTTTAGGAGTGCGCATGTCCACCAGCCTGATTGCTCGGCAATTACCCGCGTTCGTCAATGACGCGATAGGCGTTGTTAGCTTTGGTCCCAAATTACTGTCCCATTCCGATGACATCCTTGATTTCAACGGTAACAAAATGACGCTGGAAGAAGCCATGAAATCGGGATCTGAAGATACGAAAATCAGCGAAACAAGCGCACTCTTGGTAAAGCACCTTGAGGCTTGTGACCCTGCGGTGTACTTCAAGCGCAAGACGGGATTCCTGTCCCGCATCTGGGATGCCCTGACGGGGTCAAAAGAAACACGCATGATTGAGTTCACCATGAATTGTCGTCGTGTCGATCGGCTGGTGGCACAAGCCCCATTGATACTGGAGCAGGCGCAAAAAGGCGTGCATATCTTGTTGGCGCTTGAGCAAATCTATACGCGTGACATTGAAGCTTTGGACGCTTACATCCAAGAAGGCCGGGCATTTATAGCCCAATATCGTGAAAGTGGGGAGGGGCTATCAGATCAGTTGGAGTACGGACTGACCCGCTTAGCTCAACGCATCCTTAATCTGGAAGTCACCAAAGCCTCTTCAGAAATGAATAAGGTTCAGGTAGGGATGTTGCTGCACTCTGCCGCAACAGAGGTAGACCTTCTGGATGCGGTTGTGAAAAGTGCAATCCCTATCTGGCATCACCAAATAAAACAACTGCGAAGTGGAGCGGCCAATATCGAGATAGATCCGCAAGTCGAACAGCGTTTTCGAACGTTGGTAAACAAACTCAACGATAACGTTAAAAAGGGTAGCTGATATGACCAACACAATCACTGTCACCGCTGATCAGATTATTTTGAACAAAGAGTCTGAAAAGTTTGCCGTCACCCCAGCTCAGCGCGATCAGGTCGCTGCCGTCGCAAACACCCTTGTGCTGGGCGATCCAAGGAGCGCACATAACTTTGGCCGCAGCAAATCACCCGATGGTGCCTATCTGGATAAGCTGTTGGAAAACGTTCATGTCTATAACCAAGGCAAGGACGGCAAGCGGCTGAATGAAATCGTTGAACTTGCTCGCGATATCAGTACGTCTGTACAGCCTGGCAAGGTGCAGCAGCTGTTACTGAAAATCCCAGTGCTCGGGTACTACGCGACGCGCGCACTTCGACTCGCTCATCGGGCGAATGACCGTTTTGACAACGTTAAAAACCAAGTCAGCTTACTGACGGAAGACATCACCAGCATCTCGACTGATCTCATTGGTCACAACAATAACCTCGACATTTTGTATGAGGAAGTGCTGGCCGAAGTGCATGAGTCGGGCATTAATATTGTGGCCGCAGGTTTCGCGATAGAGCATATTGAAGCCACCCTGAAACAGCGCCGCAAGGCATTGAAGAGCGACCCAGAAAACAATTTGCTTGCTTTGGAAGTCAGTAATATCGACCACCAGCTGGCCGTACTGAAAAAACGCAAAGTAGATATCATCATGACGCAGCAGAAATGCTTTGAGGATTTGACCATGATCCGAATGATGCAGCGAAATAACCTCAACATGCTTGACCAGTTTGAAACCATCAAGCGTGTAACACTCCCATCTGCCAAACGCGCTCACTTGCTGGTGGATCAGGCCACACAAAGTAACAACCGTTCAAAGCTGGTTCAGGCAGTGGGCGATGTCGTTAATGCGCAGGCGAGACACCAGGCAGACTTGGTCAGCGAGAGCTCCATCCGAATTGCACGGGAAGGACATCGCCCGGTGTATGATGAGTCAACATTGGAGCACATTTCAAACACCATCGGCGGTGCCGCGCGCGAGATTAAACGGATCCAACGTGAAAGCGAAGGCCACTACGCTCGCCTATCTGAACGTACAGACGCCTGGCAGAAGCACCGCCGTGAACTGCTTTTGGAACTGGCGGAATAATTTAGCAGTTACATCATAGGCCGAGTTATTCGGCCATCTCATTTAACGTTTAGTGTCCGGAGGGGGGAATGGTTAAGACAGAACCAGATATTGTCTCGACTGAAAAACGTATTCAACACAAGCGAAATCGATTGTTTTTGACGGGTTGCATCCTGTTGCTGCTTGCGGGTTTCGTCTGGATATTCAGTTGGATGCAACAGTTTGAACTGGATACACTCCATGCTATGGCGATCAATAAACCTGTTAATTTGTCTCTCGGTTCAGGGGCGTCGATAGAAGGGGGATTTGTCACAATCGGCGGGGTTATTGAAAAATACCTTTCGTATAGTATTCCATTTTTAGTTGCATTGGCCGTTGTCGTGGTAGGGATTGCGATAATGCAGTCAGAAGCATCGTACCTCATCATCATTGCGCCTGTCGCCGGTGTCATTTTTTCAACAATAATCCTGACGCATGATGAACCAAAATCGTTACCTAGCGCCACTTCGGTACGGACTGAAATACTTATTCCTGCCGGTGAGGTTAATGAATTACTGAGCGCGATCACGACAGAATACCCAGGGGTTGGCCTTATCCTGAAGGATGCGATGGAAAAGGGGAGCAATGATACAAATGCGGTTACCGCTTTTGAAGGTGAAATACGTTCAGGCTATGCTGCGGGTGACGCTCGTCGTGCGATGTCCATAAGCGTGGCATTGGTTCAGGCTCTGGCTGTGGCCGCGCAGAACACTTCTGACGAGAAGGAAGCTAACAAGCTTCTGGATAAAGCGAGCCGAGTCGCAGCCCTCAGTGTTCGCATTTTGAGGGATAATTATTTTGTGGATAGCGAGTTGGCATATCGATTATATGAATTGGCCCAGCGACTTGAGCCAAGCATTGTTAATGATGCCAAACCAAGCATTGAAGTGAAGTATCAGGAGTCGGCTGAAATCGCAGGAATATCACGAATACTGAACTGTGCTTTACTTGTGATGACAATGATACTCATCACGTTGTCTGGATTCGCAAATAGAAATCTGCGTTTGCTGAAGCAACTGAGAACGCAGCCGTGAACCACAATTCATAGAAACGAAGAGCCCCGGTTTTGCCGGGGCTTTTGATTAATGGTAGTGCTTGTTGTGATCGTTTTCCTCTTCTGCTTGAGAGGCCGCTGACATAATAGCCGGAGGTTCGGCGTAATCCTTTCCCTCATCATCCGGCTTCTTAAAGAATTTTGACCAAATGTAGTGACCAGCCAGTAAGGCAACTCCACCACCAATCATCAGCACATCAAACAAGTCGAGCTTAGGCATTTTTCTTCTCCAGTCAAAATGGGTCCATACCCGGCTGGCGTTTAACGCTTTCGGGCAGCGTAGGCAGTTCCCAATTTAAACACGGGCATTCTGACAAAAACACAGAAAAGGAGAGCGAAACGAGGGGGAAAAAAATCTGGCTCCATACAGTGCCATGAGATAATTAAGGCTCTTACCAACGCAGAGGTTTTAATGGCATTGATTATCCGAGCAGGAACCGGCCAGAGTGATACCACAGTCACCAAGGCTGATGAGCAAGGGCTTCTTGACCCTGTATTCGTTCAAAGCGTTCTGAAAGGGTACCCTGAGTTTTCTCAGCTAAGTCAGGGCATCACGTTGAATGGTGTGGTCTATGATCGTGTTCTCATGAATGAAGACGCGAAACACAGCGAGCTGGGTTTGAATCAACGAGCCACCACTTTGCTGGAGGAACATGTTTGCCTGGAAGGGCCGATCGTCGGTGATGTGTTGTTGCTAACGTCAGGAGAGCTTTACTGACACGTCGGTAATAAAAAGGCAACCATGTGGTTGCCTTTTCTTGTTGGATCATCCCAGCTGGTGGGGGTATTTGAGCCACCAGTCAGGTGAGTATAGGAAGTTTCCTTTCTCTTTCCAGCCAGCACCTATCAGCTGATCTTTAACAAAGTCAGGTTGTTTGCGTAGCGTGTCAATGGAAACTTCATCGACAATACAGACCGTTCCTTTCTCACCTTCAATCTCACTTTTAATGTAACGTGTCAGGCCGATGAGTTGAATGCGTGAGCTGATTGCACCTGCTGTCCGATCCATTTTTTTGGCTATCACGTCTGGCGAATGATGCTCCCCAAGTAAAGTGAATAGGAATTTATAGTTGCCAGCGAACCATAATTTACCGTTGCGCGTTTTTTCACGAGCAGGTGCTGGCTGGCGCTTTTCAGTGGATGTAGGTGGTGTCGAAGCTGCGGGGGTGGCGTTTTTTTCAGCCAGAGGAGGGGGTTGAGGTGCTGCGGTATCAATAGCCTGTCGTTTGGCATTCACTGCTTTCAACAAGGTTGCAGCGGCCATCATGTGCTCATTACACCGAACTGGTGTATCGGCTTCTGTGACTGAAGCTTTCAGCGGCCAGGAGCCTGGAATCAGGTCGGTGATCTGGGTTGCGTCAGACCACCAGGTTGGGGCTGTTAATTGCAAACCATCAATGAGCCAGCCATTGTGCAACATAGGTAGCACGTCAAAATAACGCATTTTCGACAGCACTCGTGGCTGGATAGTTGCGCACATCCAGACCTTGGCCTCCCCTGAGTCTTCAGCAGTTCCGACACGAACCAAACCCATGATAGAGAGCTGTTGAATAATATTAGACATGCTGCGCATCAGTACCTGCGTTAGTGCATCCTTACTGGGGCGCTGAGACAGAGCTGTCAGCATCATGCCCACATCCTCTGGAGTCCAAGGCTTACCGTTATTGAGCAAGTGAACTGTTCGGCGAGCAGGCGCGTCAGCATCGTCGTTATAACGAAACGCAAGAGCAGGGCGTGATGTCCACCACTCAGGCGACCGCAGTGATTGCTCTCCACGCCATACCTGTGGAGCCCATCCCATCTCGGTCAGATTGCGATAAATGCCGGACATAGTTTTACCCAAGCAAGCAATACCGACCTGGTGATTTGGCACCAGGGTTATCTGGCTGAGGTCATCAATGTTTTCACAAGTGGCAATGTACAAATCCATCGCGATACACTTGCGTTGAATTTCTTCCACATCCTTACCGATGACTGACGATAAGGCTGTAAAAGAGTAGTTATCCTTCAGCCCCTTCACAAGCTTGAGTTCGTCAGTAATCGACCACGCGATGTTCTCTTGAGTCATGTTGAGGTCCTATTTGATTACTACAGTGCTGATATTTTAACCGAGGGCAAGTCACTATCGAAATTTTGTGACCTATTTTGCACAGGGTTATGTACAGAATTTGTGGATAAAATGGCGATCAAAAAGCTTGATTTAAATTTCAAAGGCATCATTGGATTAGCCCTCTAGATTTAAGCTAACGTGCAGGTCAACGGTTGCCTGGCAGCCGGGGATGTATCTCGGCCAATCAGTTGCATTTGCTCGCTTTATAACCACGACCTCAAATCCAAACTGATCCGCAGTCAGGTCAACAATAAAGTCAGCATTATCCGCAGTTGCTTCACACCAATAATGGCCGTGCTGAGATGATGATGTGTATAACCCTCCGTCAGCGTACCCATCACCTCCACGGATCCGTGTCGGATAGCCGCCTCGGGTTAACATTGCGGCCAGCATCAAACTGGCATATAGACAGGTTCCCTTGGTTGAGGAAACATTGCAGTGTGCTAGTAACCCGTCGAGTATAATTCTTGCCTTCTGGGCAATCTCGGTTAATGAAGGTCGGGCTGGTGGAATGGTTAGGTGATGTGGGCTCACGGAT
This sequence comes from Providencia sp. PROV200, assembly GCF_049901995.1. Lineage (NCBI taxonomy): Bacteria > Pseudomonadati > Pseudomonadota > Gammaproteobacteria > Enterobacterales > Morganellaceae > Providencia > Providencia sp. PROV200. The sequence continues at coordinate 175,656 of NZ_CP096308.1, read as the reverse complement.
TAGCCCTCATTCAACAGACGCTGTATAGCCGCTCTGACACGCAGGATTGCCGCACGCTCAGCGATTGTGCTGAATCCCTTAGTGTTATGCTTGCGTTCAAAAATGTCTTTTTCCCAGGCGGAGATATAGCCCTTTTCCCGTGCCTCGGCCAATTTGACTACCAGTTGTTCAGGATCTGAAATGACACAGAAGGGGGTGGCACTAACCTTTGCGAGGGCCTGCGCTTCTGCGGTGGTTTCCGGTAGCGCTTTGGAAATCCCGGCCTGCATCATTTTGGTTTGGATGTTAGCTCGTATCGCGTGCTGTTTGACCGTTAATTTTTTCATAGGAAAGGTCCGCAATGCGAAGTCCTTTTCCCACTGGTTGATGACATTCTGATTGAATGCGGTTTGGATGTGACTTGCACCGTAGACCAGCGCACGACTTTCTTCACCCATGTCTGCTAATTTGGCATTGATAGACTCACGCGTTTTCCGTTGTTTCTGCGTTAGCTTCCGCTTGTCGATGTTGCTCAGGTAAAACTCAAATTCCCAGGGGGTAATCACGGATTGAGCCAATGCCATTTCAAGCAATTTTCGACTGGCTGCTTTCGTACCGTCTTTTGATATCCGATCAATTGCATTGAAAATGCCATCCGAACCCAGAGCCATGAATTTATTGACGCAGCAGTTCCCAACTCTTGCAGCCTTGTTGTTCGTTTTATTTTTGATAACGCAGATTTTTATGATTGGCTGATGGCCGCACAAGCACTGGTCAGCTATCTGCGCCCGAAAAACTTGCTGTAATGACCATTCAGTACGGGCACTTTCCCAATCTTCAGCCGTGGACATTTTCGTAATGCGCTGCATTAATTGTATGTGCTTGTAACTTTTTGCTTCGTTGCTCTCGCTCATTGTTTTTCCAGTCAATCAAATCCTTACCTTTTCCCTGTAGGGTATAGATTTTGCCAAATAAGGGTCAACGGAAAAGCACCCTGTTTTGTTGTCCTTTTCGGTACAATTAACAGCGTGTTAGTAATTGCATATTTATGCATAAAAACTAATGGAATATGAGTGAGGTTTAAGCCGTAAAAAAGGGGGTGACTCGTTAAAAGTCACCCCCCACACTGGATCCCCACCCAGACATACAATGCTTCACATTCGTTTGCATTGATTTAAATCATACATTCTTCAGAATTAGATGGAAGTCTTTTTTTGGTCAAAAAATGCATAAACCACGAATGAACATTTGAAGCGAAAATGCGTGATAAAATTGTCACGATTTTTCCATTGCTTACAGCAAGTATATATTTGCTCAGTATAATTTGCATTTTTACCACCGTGGGTCGCGTTTATGCAGCATGAATGACCTATGTGCAATGTGGGCACAAATTAACCAGAATTTAACAAATCACTCGATGGTGCGCACAACTGAAAAGCGCCGATAAAACTAGCCGTTTCATCCAACCTTTGTGACAAAATTGGTTTATCCTCTTTGGATAAATGCCTTTCTTGGCTAATTGGGCATTTCAAAAGCCAGACATTGTTTCTTGAATTATTACGCATGATCTCGGTTAAGTGATTTCGTCAGGCGACTGGGCGGGCTTACCATTTCTGTATTAACGTACAGAAGGAGCTCAGAATGACTGCAATAATTGATAAACAGATTTCCGCCGCGAACTTAAATGCATTTGGCTGGCAGTTGGGAGACCACATTCACTCAACACCGTTTACCTCCCATGTTTTTTATCTGCGGGACTACCGAGATGATCAGGTGCATTTGGTGACCATTGGACAGCGGGACTTTGATTCAGCGCGCACAAACCTTGATGTGCCCATTGGGGCTCATGTGGAGGCAATAGCTCAGCTCATTAAAAAAAGTAGGAAAAAAGCATTATCGCAAAAGCATGCTGGCGCGCTCAGCTTTGCGTTAGTGAATTACATCAAAAACACTGGCGCTTATCGCCAATGGCTCACTTTGATTTCACCCGGCGAACGCATGCACGCAGTCATGAATATCTATAGCCAGAAAAATGGCCTAGTGAGACTTCGGCCATTTATCGTGCGCCACGATGAGTTAATGCTGACACCGAACGATGTCATGCAGAGCACTGAACAGATTTTTGTGATGGATAAAGCCAGGAATCCAGAGTGGTTTAACTAATCTGATATCTACTCGATAATAAGAAAAGAAGAGAGCGTTTGCTCTCTTTTTTTTGAAGTGACTCAACATTGTGTAATTTTGCATTAACCTGCAAGTAGACGAGTAGGGCAGGAACGCATAAAATTATAATCGCGAAATGCCTTTATAAATCAATGGCTTATTTAACATAATCCTCATTATATGTATCGCGTTAACAATTTTAACAATTGGGTTTCCTGAGGAGATTTCGAACCTCAAAGTGTCAGAAATGGAATTGAAAGATGAAAATGAGAGCCAACGCATCTTGTTATCTTTCAATGTGCATAGACTTATACTTTAACCATATTATGATCGATGGATTAGACGTTAAATTAAAGGCACGACATGGGACACAACTTAGCGGAATTATCTAAAGAAGAAATGGACAAGGTTAATGTTGACCTTGCTGCTTCAGCCGTTGCTTATAAAGAGCGACTAAATAAGCAAGTGCTTGATGTTCAAGTTGAACAGGAGCAGCCAGAGCACCTGAGAGAATATTTCCGTGAGAGATTAGCTCATTACCGCAAGCTTTCCGAGACACTGCCTGGCGCGGGCTATTACGCAACGCTAGACAGCAAAGCACAGCAATGAGCTTACACTTTTAACCTACTTTTATATGGATATTAAATGACGGAATTAAACAAAAACGACTGGATCATTGAAGCTGATAAATCTATTAAGGATGTCTTAGCTAATGCACTACGAACCGATAAAAATGGTTCTTGGGATGAAAATCAGATAACAACGAACGCATTGAATGCCATTGGTAGCTTAGGGAAGCAATTGAAATGGAAATCGCAAAACCAATCTACTGTTTGGGAGTCATATAAGCAAAAAGGCAAGGCTGAGACAGCTTCAGGGGACGTACTTTTTTTTATTAAAGTAATCTTATCTAATGAGGTGACCATCGAGGGGGTAATTTACTACGAAGCAAAAAAAATGTATTTAAATGAAAGACAAGAACCTACAGGATACTCAGCTTTTGACTTCAATCAATTGGGCAGGATAGTACACCACTCATGGGGAAGCAACATATTACTATACGACGTAAGCCTTACTTCAAGTGCTAATGGAGGAGACCCGGAACACTCAGTTGGTTCGTTTGCTTTACCAGCTGCTTTTGTTTATTCCCTCCTAAAAGGCACTAGCAGATTTACTTCCAATCAATCCAAAGAATTACCAGGCTTAGGCAAGCCGTGGGCAAATTTTTTGGCTGATAATTTCTCTGGATTTGGTTTAGATTACCATCCCGCAGTCGTCGGTTACGCAAAGGAATACATATCTCAAAAGCATCCATTGTTACCTGCAAATATAGTCATTGCAACCACAAGTAAAGCGCCAGAGATAGAGCCAGAACTGGACCGCCGTTTTATTATTCCAAATTTATATATCCCGTCTGGTGAAGATGCAGATGGTGAGGTCATTCGTCATACTGATGATTAATGAGATCAGATGTTTGTGGGAAGTAAAAGTCTGTTATTATGGATTTGGGTGCTTGAATCATTTTGGTTCGAGCATTTGCAAGTTCCAAAAAGACGAAAGCCCCGAATTATATATGACAATAATTCGAGGCAGTCTCCAAACGTAGCAATTTGATTCTGCCTCCTTTAACAAAAGGAGTCAAGAGGAATGACCAAGTTTGCCCTTATTAGGCTGATTGCCGTATGTATTACGGTTTTGTGTTTCTCTCTGCTAATGCGAGATAGGCTTTGCTCTTTGAGTGTAAGCAGCGGAAATACAGTGGTTCAAGCTACTCTTTCCTGTAACGAGTAGTCTTGTGGGGGAGTTATCTCCCCCACATTTCTCTTTCTTTTGCCATGTTCGGTGATGCAAGCACCCTTTTCAATGCCTTCCTGACGATCAACGCACCTTCGCAATCGGGAGGTCATTGACGTTTGTTGTATATTCCGGAGACAGCATGCCGCGCGTCATTCCCCAGGATGGGTCACATCCTTTTCCAGCAAAGCCAATATTGAATTTTCCAGATCGATTCATGTTATCCAATAGAGCCATCAACTCTTCACTTCTTTTAAAAGGTTTGGCGGTGGAAAAAAGGTCGAACTGAGTAACATTTGAACCGGAAAAATCAGACAGCATCACGCCTGCTCGGTGGTATTGATACCCTTCCCTCCAAATTGCCCCCAGAGCTTTAACTGCGGCATTAATGATATCTCTTGTGTCTGCGCTAGCGTACACCAGACGCTCAGTAGCCCGATTGCTATACAAAGGGCCTGGCGAATAATGGCTTGTGCCAAGGAATACACTGACGACGCCACACAGTTGCTTTTCAGCCCTCAATTTCTCACTCGCTCTCTCTGCATAGGAACAAATTGCCTGGTGCATTTCGTCATAGCATTGAACTTTTTTGCCAAAAGATTTCGAGGAAATAATTTGCTCTTTAACTTTTCGCACTTCTTCTATTTCAATACAGGACTCACCGTTGAGCTCACGAACCGTCCTTTCAACGACAACGCCGAAGGTTTTTCGGATCGTAGCGATATTAGCATCAGCCAACTCTAACGCGGTATTAATGCCCATCATACGCAGCTTGGCAGAAATGCGACGACCCACCCCCCAAATCTCATCAACCGGTAATAATGACATCAATTTTCTTTGTCTGGTTTTTTGGCTTAATTCGACTACGCCCCCGGTTTTGCTCCAGCGCTTTGCCGCATGATTAGCCAGCTTGGCGAGTGTTTTTGTCGGACCAAAACCAACGCCAATAGGAACATGTGCAATTTGCAAAATGTCTTTTTGGATGGCCCGGCCAAATTCCTCGTACCCCCCTAACCTTTTACTTTCTGGCACGATCAGAAAGGCCTCGTCTATTGAGTATACTTCCATGACATCTGCAAAAGTGGATAACACAGACATAGTTCTGTCTGATACATCCTGGTACAAGGTGTAATTTGAAGAGAAGACTTGAACATTGTTTTTTTTAAAGAAATTTGCATTTTCAAAGTACAGAGCCCCCATTTTAATACCCAGCGCCTTTGCCTCCTTTGAACGTGAGATTACGATATGGTCATTATTTGCCAGAACAACAATAGGTAAGCCCTGGAGGCGCGGGTTAAAAGCAGACTCGCACGAACAATAAAAACTGTTAATGTCGCAGTGAGCAAACATCATAACGTTTTGTGAATAACGTAGGTCACAACCCCAAAGACGGTGAACTCAGCCCAATCAGCTATAGGAATTGGAGAAAAACTTGGGTTCATCGGGATAAGTGCTGGATACGGCGTTTTTTGGAGTTTTTTGATAGTAAATTCGCCATCTATGGAAGCGATGATAATGTTTCCGTCATGCGCCTGTAGGCTACTGTCTACGATAACAATGTCACCATCGCTAATATTGGCGTCGATCATTGATGTACCTGATACCCTCAAAAAATAGGTTCCCGCCGGGTGTGTTATTAATAATTCGTTTAAGTCTATGTTTTTTTTGGCGTAATCAGCGGCTGGGGAGGGAAAGCCTGCGGGAATGAGCGCCTCGAAAAAAGGCAGTTTTATCCCCGCTGGTAATTCACATAATGAAAATTGCATAACGCCACCTTTTGAATAACTGTAAATATATACAGTATTATTATTCAGGTGCGAATGATTGTCTAGTTGCTATTTTGTGATGGTATTCCGGTAAAGAATATACTCGCGATACAGAAGCATGATAAACCCACCCGCGACAAAGCCTGAAATGCTGCTCTGATATCCTTCTGGGGGGTGATAGCCTGCGATGGTAGCGAGTAAAATACAAGGCATACCAACCAATATAACGATTGTCCTTACGGCCTTTTGCCTGCCCATTAACATTAAAAAGGCAAGGCCAAGTATGAAGCCAAGCAATGTCGTAGCATCAACACCCAGACTAACAAGTCGGACTATGATTAAGGCGATTATAAATATTGCGATGAGCAGCTTATTTTTTTGGTTGCGGTACATGTAATGAATGAATTCAAGTAACCGCATCACCTCAACCTTCCCCGTGAATATCCATATACAATTTCATACCACTGTCGATGGAGTTCGTAAATATCTTAATTATAAGATCTGCATTTCTGTTGATAAGAGCATCGCGCAAAGGATAATAATATTTAGGCCATTCCTCTAAGGAAGTTGTTTCATAGAGGAAGTGGAAGCTAGGCCCCACACTTACCCAAAGCTGTGTAATCAACGCCATAAGCTCAGGGGAATCAGAAAGCGTAAACATCCGCAGTCTCAACGCCCAATGCAATAGAACGGCGGTTTTAATGTCCCCCGACAAGTGTGCCGCTTCGAGTTCGAGCGTCAATTCCACCAGTGAATTAAGCGCTTCGTCAGACATGATATTTATTGAACGAGTGATGGCGGGTAGTTCTAGCATCTTCCGTATGCCCATCAATTCAATAAGTCGATCAGGATGAATATCCGGAACCAAAAAAGCGTGGGAAGGTGAAACATGTAACGCTCCATACGAAGAAAGCCTTACCAGTGCTTCTCTTACAGGAGTAATGCTCATGTTTAAAGATTCTGCAATTTCCTTGGTGATCATCTTTTGGCCTGGAGCAAGAAACCCCAGAATTAAGGCGCATTTTAGACGATTTTCAACTTGTTGGGTTAGACTGATTCTACGCGGAGGTTTTGCATTTAATGACAATAGGATCTGGTCTGAAATGTCACATAGTTGAAATTTATTTTTATTCATAATTGAAATTCTCGCGGAACTTTAACCTAACAAAATATTTTTAGGAACATTTTATTAGAATTGAATATTCTAAAAAAATCAATTTTCAGAAGTAACGAATTCTTTCATTATCATAGATCATGATGATTTTTGAATGAACGACGGGTATCCTAAGAGTAGTCATAGCTGTGTACTCTGAGGTTACGGTGAAACGGTTATTTAGCTTGGATGACGTTGATATTATTGAACAAATTTTGAAGGTTTCAGATGCGCTAGGATGCAAAGGCTTCTCCTATGCGGTCCAGCCTAAAAGCAAAAAAGGTGGTTCCGTAATCGTCTCGAACTTTCCACCACACTGGCAGGTTAGATACGAAAAACTATCATATCATCACATAGACCCTATCATGACATGTGCTAAAAAAAGTATACAGCCTTTTCACTGGGCTGATGCTGGTAGCAAACCATATCAGGATGTCAGAAATATTCAGATATCCGACCATGCCATTCCTGGTGTACTGAATGGATACACAATACCTTTGCATGACCACATGGATAACGTAGTGGCCTTTAGTGTTTGGAATGACAATTCATCCAGCGAACTCCAGCGACCTCATCATCCAATAAATGATAATATATATAGAAAAATCATAACCCTACATGAGATGATGTTAACCAAAAAAAATGAAGTGGCTGAAATAGAACAACACATCCTTAGCAGCAGGGAACTACAGGTGCTGCAACTGTCCGGACATGGAAAAACCTACAAAGAGATCGCTCAGACTCTATCAATTTCTGAGAACACTATAAAATTTCACGTTAAGAATATCCTAACCAAATTGAATTCTAGCAATATGAGACAAGCCATAACTACGTTAAAAAAGACTTCTGGCTATTTTTAAGTGGAGAAATAGCTTCAGAAAGAGTCACCATACACCCGCTCGGGCAGCGCGCTGAGTTTTTCACAAATCTCGCCCCTAACAAACAAGCAGTAATCCCGCTTACCAACCAAATACACATCGTAATCCACCAGGCAAGCATGTGCATTTGATAACTTCACAAGCAAAGCACTCATAATGTCCGGGAAGCCTGGCGCTTGATTCAACAGGTGAAAATTCACTGTAAATCGCGTAGGTAGAGACTCCAGAATATCTCTTTCATAAAAATCATTTTCATTCTGAACACCCCAGTAAAAACTTATCTTTCGTTCCGAATCTTTATTTGCTTCAGTGAGTAAAATAGAGCGAGCATAAGAATAACCAGAACCAAAGGCCAGAACGATGACAGGCCTACCGCTGTCTGAACGAAGCCAGGCGTTCCCCATAGGCCCGGCAACAACAACGTCATCACCGACCTTTAGTTTTTTGAGAAAACTATCATGCTTCCTTGTGTCGGCGATATGTAACTCGATCACCTCACCTGAGTTTTCGGGAGAAGCTATCGAAAAATACCCAGATCGGCCGCAATTTAGAATAACCTGAACATATTGACCGGGCTGATAATTTAGTTCAGATTCAAGTCGAATCACTACACGATAGATGTAAGAGTTTAGAGCTCTCATGCTTGATACAGTTGCCGTTACCATTTTTGCCTCACGTTAAAGGCTGGGGATGACCCAGCCAATAAACATCAAATGAACAGGTTGTTTGAATGGTTGTTTAGTAGAAATTGTCCACACTGCTGAACAATAGACTCACTGGCAACAGCGTGCTGATTCATGGTGTAACTGTCGCGCAACCATTTATCCATCGGTGTTTCGTTTTTATATATCGAAGCACCGCCCACCAAGTCATAAATGGTTGAGATGATTTGACGGGAAACCTTGAATGCTTGTTGCCTTGCCAGGGCAACTGTAATGCGGTGAGCGTTGCTCAGCGGCTCTTTACCTACAAGGCCATCCCATTGCTCATTCAGTGATGAATAAACGGCACATCGTGCGCTATAGAGCTCAATTTCACACCGTGCAAGAACCGCCTGCACTCGTGGACTTTTTTTCCACGAAACCGACAGTGAGCGGTCGTATTTGTGCTCAGCAAGGCTGATCGCATAGTCCAGAGCAGCACGCGCCATCCCGAGTGGTATTCCTGCCATGTTGCGCAGGATAGCATCAGGAACATCGTGTAAAGGCCCTTTGCGATAAGGCTCATTGAAACTAAAACTGTGCTCGTAGGGAACGAACATGTTATTGGCACCATAATCACGACTTCCACTTCCGGCAAGACCAGTCGTGTGCCAGTTATCGTGTAATTCGTACTCATCAGGTTTTGCCATCATAACCCGCCAAATTGGCGCTCCGTGGCGATCAACGACCTGATTACCATCCTGATAAACGAAACACCCTGCGCTGAGTATATCGCAATGACTTAAGCCACTGCCAAACCGCCAGCGGCCGGAAACACGATATCCACCAGGCACTATCTCTGCTTTACCTTGAGGATGTATCCAGCCTGCCGTAATCGAGTCAACGGTGAACATATCACGCGCCACAGGCTCATCTATAAAGCCTGAGTAAATACCTGAGTCACTGCCGATCATTGCACACCAAGCCACAGCAGCATCACCAATAGCCAGTTGCTCGATAACCTGGGTTTGCTGAGGTGAGGTTAATTCCAGCCCTCCCCATCCTAATGGGAAATTCATCCTGAATACGCCAATCTCCCTGAGTTTGTTAACAATATGGGGAGGTAGTCGGCGCTGTTCTTCAAGTACACCACCTTCAGCTGAAACTTCCTTTGCCAGCTTTTTTGCATTAAGTAACAATGATTCGAATGAGATTGCGTGCATTGCGATCACCTATAAATATCTGTCATTACTGATAATGTTATTGGGGTCAATGAATTGCTTTAATTCACGAACAAAGCTTCTTTCACCCACACCAGGAGTAATTGGATCCGCCCACTTGGCATGTTCAACACCTAGCCGGTAAGGGATAAATCCTTGCGCCGTAAATTTTTCATGTAATTTACTTAAAGCGGTCAATGAATCTGCCGACTCTTTTTCGCTTTTCTTAAAAGCGATTGAGACAACCAGGTCTATGACATCACCACTAAGGGCGTTGATCGTAGCCCCGCAAAGAACTCCGGTTTCGTTGTGAACTTCATCAATTAGCTGATAGGCCATTTCCAGCGCATCAGCAGTGAAAGGAATCAACGGAAGGAAAAAGATCCAGCCAGTGCCACCTGTATCAACTTTGTCGTGTCTAGCTCCCAGCGTTTTTCTAAGCAGAGTGTCATTTAGGGATGAATCGCCAACATGGGCAGCTTCAACCAAATTAGCGATCACATCAGGCCCAGGATAATTACCTTCAGTTACCGAATTCGATGTCACATTTGTAAATACCTGCGAAGATTCGCACAATTTTTTAATCAAACCGATTCGTTGCGAGACATCGTCAGATAGACCGTCCACACACAAGTGAACGGTATATAATCCGTCACTACCGCCATAGGTTGAGTTGGCCGTGGTGTCATAGATCTTCAATACGCCGCTACTCAGGCCGTTAGCCACCCATTTCTTCAATGTTTGTATTGCTGGTGAAAGCAACTTTCGGCTGAAGTTAAATCGGACTACATGTGTACTTTCAGGGCGGGTATGTAGTTTTATTACCCCTGCCGTAACAACACCAAAACTAGATTGCGTAAAAAACTGCACTAATGAGGGGCCTACACCATGCGGGTATATAGGCGTTTCAACACTTCCGGGCCACCAGCCAACACGGATGATTTTTCCCGTCGGCAACAGGACTTCAATGCCGACAAGGTCTTCAGTTCGTTGATGACGAAGTCCCACCCCTCTGTCCAAGGCATTGCCGAGGAAGCTGGAGTGAGCGGAAGATGCTGTAATGTTCAACATTTTTTGGGTGCCGATTAACAGCTCAGACAGTTCGCCTTGGGTCACGCCAGGCTCAATAATTGCCCAGCCTTGGTCTGTATCAATTTTCCGTACTGCATTTAATTTTTGTAACTCAACAAGGTAGCTACCGTCCGCAACATCCTCCCTAGAGCCCAGGCCCCAGTTGTACCCAATGCTGACAGGATGCAGCCGGGTGTTAGGAAACTCACTTGCACCTATCACTATTTGCTGGAGGTCTATGAGTGAGTTTGGACGTAAAATGCCTTTAATTTTTCTACGTCGAAAAGCACTGACGTTATCTGGTAGCCGTTTTGCCCTGACAACGCACTCACCATCTACACGCGATGCAATATAGCTAAGGAAATCTTCTTTCATGGTATTCTCTTATGTTGAAAGGTTGGTGTTTCAGAGTTTGGTTTTGACGTAACTTAGTTGGTCACTGAAAGTGCCATCTTGATTAATTAGTCTGTGTTTACTGACTCCTTCATGTACATAGCCTGCCTTGAGCGCGACTTTTTTGGAGGCCACATTTTCGGGTTTAACTCCTAATTCAAGGCGATTAAATCCTCCATCAGTCATCAGCCACTCAGAAAGCAATTTCAGGGCCTGAGATGCATACCCCTTTCCTCTGAACCCTGAAAAAACGCCGTAGCCAACATCACCAACCTTGGGTGGCACTACAGGCCGAAGGCTGATCCGACCAATTAATTCTTGTGTCTCATTTTCGAAAATAGACAGCATCATTTTTTCCCCCAGTAGCCAATATAGGCCTGCCAGACGGCAGTCTTTATCAAACTGAGAGAATGGGATGTCAGGATAGATAGACCAAAAACGAGTGACAGAGTCGTAGTGGTCTTGGAACATACGATGCCCATCGGGTCGGGCTGAAATGCGTAGCGTTACCACGCCATCGGTAAGGCCTTCTTGCGGGAATGGAGTGAAGGATTCGTGACCAGATTTAGCGCTGGAATAATGCAGTTCAACAATATCGATATCAGCGCCCCTGGGATCTTTAAACGCTATCAATCCACTGGGACTGAGTCCGGCATTCAGCGCTGCGGCTACTGCTGGTAGATTGTCTGAGTGAATTAGGCTCAGAACAGTTTTTCCTGCCTGCTCAAGCTCAAGAAATTGAGTCGTGAGTTTTAAAAATGCAGCCTCTGGGTCTGAGCACTCCCCCAGGGAGTGATAGATGACATTGTTAGAAATGGGATGTTCACTGAATAGAGACATTACACCATCGGAATCGCTCATTTGAACAACCCTGTGATGCATGTTTAGTTTATCTAAGACGTGCTGAGTGCTGTTACATAGCGGTGCGGAAGATGCATGATGTAAGAAATTCATCGTTAAACCTGTGAGATGGTTGTTTTGGCTAGGACGCTCAAAGCATATAGCCAATTCTTACAGGTTTAACCTACACAACAGGGTAGTTTTTATGGGGCAGTGGTATTAATGACCTTTGTGGCGACTTCCAGTTCGTCAATGGCAACGTTGCCTAGAAGGAGACCTAATCGGGTTGTAAGATTTAATTGGTTATTTGCATACAGCCAAGCCATTGCTCCCATACAATAGGATTCACGGCCTGAAGACTGATACTGCCCTTCCTCTCTGTCTTCAGCACCGCCCTGGTAGGTTGTCTTGTGGCAGAAAAAAACCTCCTGATCAGAAGAAAGCAATGTGCGCTTAATGTCATCCAGACGGCCCTCTGTCAACGGGATCCCTCCCGTCGTTCTGAACGGACAATTTGCGCAAGGTTTTTTAACGGCAAACAATTTTTTAATGTTCATTTCTGTTCCGTATAAATAATCGATGCACCTTTCCAGCGGCGAGTAGTGTTGAGCATGAAGTTAGGGTCGATACTGCGGACCGCCTCGGCCATCATTCGTGGTAAATCGTGCTCCACACCGACAATGTCGAGAGACATACAAAGGCCGGAAGCGTACTCGTTCAACAGCGTAGCAGCCAGCTCTGGTGTTGATACGCCGCGCTTGACTTCATCTTGCCGGACGGCCAGAACACCACCAAATTGGGCATAGACATCGCGCCGAATAGCATCAAGCAAGTGCGGCCAAAAAGCGCCTTTTGGTAACTCACTTAGGCGATTCATCAAAAAAGCCTCACAAGGAAGTCAGGGGTTGACTGCTTGGTATATAGATTACCATCACATCGTTCGCCATCGAAAGATTCCCAGCCCCATGCGGGGTCAACAGAGGTTCCTTTGAGCACTCTATCAATACGTGGCAGTTGAAGAAGGGCTTCATCGTACAAGGCCTGGTTGGTTTGCTTAAGCATCGGCAAGATCCGATTACCCATTTCCCACAGGTGGAACAGGATACCTTCATTTACGCCGGGCCTTGCTATCTCGTGTAACTCAGGAAGTGTCTTATGAATGCGACTTAACTGATGTTCCCAGTTCACATAGAGATCAACCTCTGCCTTGATTGCAGTGCGGTCAGTAATGATATTTGCGCCGTATATACGGTGCATTAACACGATGACATCCAATTCACATAACCCGTCATTGAGGAAATTGAAGGTCGGCAGGTTGAAGTGCATGAACTGAAGGTAAGCAACAGCCAGATCCACCTGGTGCAAGTTCATCATGGTTTCTATTGCGTAAAAATCATCTTTTCGGGTGGCGTATGTATGGGTAATGCGAAACTTATTCATTGCTGACCGCCTATGTTCCAGTGCCCTGGGATTACATCGCTTAAACGCATGAATGGTGTGTGTTGCTCATCAGAGGGGTAGCGTTCATCCAAAGCGGTAAAGACATCATCGGCATCCAAATCCGTTGCTCGAAAATCGTCCACCAGCCGACGAACTATTTGCCCTTTCCTCTCCAATTCAGTAAGCAACAGGATGACACGACATAGGGCTTGCTTAGCGCTGGCCTGCGCGTATCGAAGTTCACATGCGGCGACATTGGCTTCAGGGCTGATTGGAATATTAAGTTGTAGATAAGCCGTGGCCGCAGCACGGTTGTGTTCAAGGCTTCTCACCAATGCCCTGATCAATACAGGCATCGCACCAATGTGATGTGGTGATATCACGATACTAAGAGCGTCACTCTTAACTATCATTTCATTGGTGATTTTCCATTGATAATCGCGGTTTTTATTGTCCTGAACATACAGTAAACGGACCAAGATCAGGACAGCCGCGATCAGCACATACATCATCATTTAACCCCGTGCTTGATGTCTATTTGTTCAGCACGCGCAATGCTCCCGGCAATCAGTTGCTCGCATTTCTCGCGACGAAAATCTGAACTTGCGCCGATCTCATCGAACTGAGTTTTTAGCTGGCCGGTGTATTTCTCAACGGTTTCCTGCATATAGTCGGTCATTGCCTGCGCCCTTTCATCAGAATCCTGTTCAGCACCTAGCGCTTTAGATAACGCCCGCTGCATTTGTCGGGCAATTTCTTTGCCGCGCGAACTGGGGCTTTCAATGTAGGCTCGGCACTGTGCGATTGCGGCGAGTACAGCGCCATGCGAGCCTGCAATTTCGCCTATGGATTCTTTCGGCAAAGGTGCAGATTGAGCCGGAATAGACCCCAGAGAGAGCACCGCGATGAATATAGCGATAGAACTTTTCATTGTTAACCTCACGGTTTCATTTCGACGGGTAAAGCCAGCACGGCAATGCGATGGATAGCCGCAGTGATTAGCGCAATGGGCACGATCGCAGTGTAAACCAGCCAGTCACTATTAAGTGACGTGTACGACCACAGTGCGAACATGGCAAGGGATAGCATGGAAGTGGCAATCATGATGCTGACATTGCGGAACACGGCCAAGACGACGGCCTTGAAGTTGCTGAACAACGCCCCTTCACAACACACTACAGCCCCCACGAACATGATCATCATTGGCAGGACGAGCAAGGTCGTGAACGTCACCAGACTGTACATGTTGAAGTAGACTGGGAACAATGAAAAGAACCCCTGGGACTGAACGGCTGGAGGGGTTGATAACGGTACTGGTACTTGAGCATTACTTGCGGCAGCGCTGGCTGTCGGCATGTAGAGGCTGAGGCACCAAAGCACAAATACCAGCAAGAGTGTGGCAATAAGGCCAGTAAACAAAGTCACAATCAGGTTCCGAATGTGATTTTTAAATGGCAGTCTTTTGCCCGTGATTTTCTGTTGTGTCAGGGTCATCATCACCAGCGAGGTGATGAAAACAGGTTGGAGGATAAAAAAGCCGATATCGGCCATAGAAAGCCGCTGCATTAGCAAAGAAAGCAATCCTCCGCCGATAAAGGTCGGGACTATCAACATGAGCAAACCGTAAGGGCTCAAAAAGGATTTACACGTTTCGGTGAAAATGGATTTGATCGAACGGGTGCTAACTTTCGCGTGTCGCATTTTGGACATTGGACATCCCTTATTTGAAGGTTGGTTATTGGCCGCAACGCTTTTGAGGCGAAGCGTGGGAAATAACATTGGTGAGGTCACGGCGCTTTCGGCGGGTATTGAGGTCAACAACGTTGGAGTTAGAGGTTGTTGAGAGCAAGGCGGTCCGTTCGGCAGGACGATAGGCCTTAAGAGTAACGCCCTGGAATGTTAACGGGACTCCCTCCCCACCATCTTCATTGCAACGCCCCCCGGCGAGTTCATGCAGTTTCATACGCTGCTTCACATCCGAGGCTTTACGGCGAAACTCGTCCATGCTCTGACGGTCAGCCAGGCACTGGGCCAGATCTTCGTTGCTCAATGTGAAGCGGTATACCACCAGCTTTAACCAATATTTAAAGTTACCCATGACTCTTCCTAAATGGTTTCGAATGGGTTAATTGTCTCATGCAACTACTGCTGACAAAGAATGCAAAGGAGATCGAAATGACCTCCTTTTCTTTCAGAATTTCAACGCAGAATGGAGGATGATTTATTTCGAGGCTGTCATTGATAGGTACTTTTTACACTGCTGGTGGACACGACCGGCAAGAATGATCGAGGCGCTATAGTCGAGAACATCTAACCCAAAATGATAGAGCGTTTCATCGTTAGTCGGCTCAAACCAGCGACGAACGCCACGACGGCCAACTTTCAAGAACCAGGAGATACCTGTGGCTTTGTCATGTTCGATGAAGAGTCTTTCAGCCCCCTGCTCATCGGTGATGATAAACCCTGCCCCTTGCGGGTAGATAAGGCCTGAAGCACCAGGAGGAATGCAAGTTGATTCATTGGCTGAGAAAGCCAGTCGCTTTCCACGCAAATTTACAAACTGAGTCACGCTATTGTCCTGAAGAAAAATGAACAGCAGATAAAAAAAGGCAGGCATTGGAACCCACATGCCTGCCTATGTGTGACGTCATTTTAAGATGAGGTGAACCTGTGACGAAGTAAAATGGGCGACAAAACGCGGTGCTATTTTTGCCCTGAAAAAACCTTCACGCGTGTATCTACCCGCTTGAAAACATTAACGCCTTCAGTTGATTCAGACTCGTCTTGGGTGAAAACCCCCAGAAATCGATATAGCGTTCGATTCAGTTCATCGCGCGAATGAGCCATTACGATGCGGTAACACCATGTTTCCTTATAGTTACGCTCAGGATTAAGGCTTTCTTCCCTTATCAGATCGCCATTAATGGAAAGTGAATTATCCCATTCTCCTGCCTTGTATAAACGTGGAAACCAAACCATCACATCCCCGGTCAACCCTATTGCTTCTACAGCGGCTTTGGGTAATCGCCAGCCTCCTGATTGATGGTGGCCTTTATCTCCATAGCCAAAGCACTGTAAAGCATCACGATGATATCTGAATACAGCGTAAGGTCCCGCCTCCAGGAAACCTGCATCAATATGTTTTTGAGCAGTATAGCGTTCTTCATAGTCCCAGGAGAGGAACAAACCTTGCATTTCCAGCTGGGCTTTTCTATCCCTGACGAACTGGATAAATTCGTCAACGAGTTGATTGATGGCATCCAGGGTTAGGTTATTGGTCGGAATGCGTTTTTCAATAAATCCGGTCGCTTCCAAAATATCTAACCGACGAATACCGTCAGCCTTTTTTGCATCATCGCTGTCATGGTGTGCTTCGTCTATCTCAAGATACAGCTTAAGTTGAGGGAAAAGCAGATCAGCAAGGTAAATCTTTCCAGATTCTCCTTCCTTACGGATGCACTGCTGGCAAACGAACTCAAGCTGCGGATCATCCAACTTGTGAAAGATTCTATTAATGATGTAGTGCTCCCAGCGCTTGTGTGAAATTTTTGATAATGCTCGGAGAACGTAGTCGGTTTTACTCATAGGTTTACCAGTGCGGCCGTTATGGCAAATCCCATTAACGGCCGAGAATATTAATGGAAATCAATAGTAAATAGTCTAACTTGCACTCCAGTTCCTTCAAAGGCATTTTCATATTGGCCGACCTGATGTACATCACACTCACGATCTATCAACGCCTGAATACTTTCGTCAGTAGCGCTTCCAGGTAAGATAACCACAATACGCCCTTCACTCTTAACAAACTGCTGCGCATGCTGTAGGTGCAATTTCCAACGATTGTCGGAGTATGGAGGATTCATTAACACACGCTCAAATAGGCCCAGTTGCGTTACCGTGGTACTGAGGAAATCTTGCTGGTGGGTATCCCAGCGCAAGCGAGAGCACATGGCTGCGACATTGTTTGCCTCGACCCCGATCACCTTAACACCTTCTGGCAAATTGCGAAGTAGCGCACCAAAGCCGATGCTGGGTTCAAGTAAAGTATCACCCTCACGCGGGTCGCATTCGTCCATAGCCGCTTTCTGGAGGTCCCCCGTTGTAGGGTAGAACTGATGTGTTTTTTGGTCGGGCAAGGTACCACTGATTGCGATCGCTTTAAACGCGTCCATCGGCCAGAATTCAAACTCGTAGACTTCAGGCTTTACCTCCACCGCGCCAAGGATACGGAAGATACTATCAAGTTCCTTTTTTACCAAGTCGGTGTATTGGTATGGTCGGGGCATCACGATAGTAAATGGAGCCGCACCATATTGCTTCGCACTGTGTTGGTTGTTTCGGGCCATTTCAGCCAATTCTGTGCAGGTTGGGAACGCAATCCGGTAATCAATTAAATCGCCCGTGTATTGCGTGTTTCGAGGTGCCTTGTTGGTTTTTCCTCTCTCTTTGAATTGAGGGATGAGGCCTGGCATACGGTAAGCCAGTACCGTATTGAGGTCATCGCAAACAGTCTCGGAGACCTGAATATGTACATTGCCGTTAAGGAAGCCTTTACAGGTCAGCGCGCCACCGTCTACCGATATCCATTCTCCCACGTTACTGCTGAGGGATTGCTCCAACGCCCACTTATTCACGATTTCAGCGCCAGGACGGCCTTGCATGAGGCCGATGATTTTACGCAGATCGCTGAGGTAATCCATATTGTCATAACCGCGTTTATAGTCGCGGCATGGCAGGCAATTGGTGATCACCATCTTCGGACTAAAACCTTGAGCCTTGTTAGTTTTGTGAAACACTGACAGTTTTTTGAATACGCCTTCGACCATTTCTGCGAAATAATCTTTTTTCTCAGTGGTCAGGCTTTTTGCAGTGGCGAGCACATTCTCTTCTGTGAAGGCAACAGGCCGTAGGGCGGCAAGTCGATCTGGAGATGCTTTGCGCCACTGCCTAAGCGTGTTGTACCACTCGTCTTTCCGGGCGGTTGGCATAAAATTACGTACACCAGTGAGATCCAATACTTTTTGCCAGAAGGACTCATCCAATGCGCAGGTGGCTCGCTGGAGATCAAACAGACAATCAACGGCCAATGTTGTCCCTATCGAGTTGTTACATCCGTCAGTAAAATAACGAAATGCCTGGCTATGACGTTTACCCATAACGACGAGGTGCAATGAGTCAATTTCGCTACGTGCATCGTGGTATTCTGCGAGTAGTTGCGTAAGTGCGTTGAACAGACGAAACCCTTCGTGTGGGGTTATACCGGCATGATGACCATCTATAGCTTGATACAGAGGAAGTATCGGCTGAAATTCAGTGGCGGGGTTGGGTTCGTAGATGGCTAAACTTGTCATGGGGTACCTCACTGGAAATAGAATTATTATCCGGTGGGACTAACCGCTGACGAAGGGAAAAAGTCAAAAAAAAAGCCTCGTCCTAACGAGGCATCTATTAAAATGAGGTACTACTTATTATCTCTCAACACACGTCGTCTTCAACATCCTCACCGAACTCATCGAAACAAACCCGCGTCGGGAGAGCGACTCCTTTGGGGCGAAACGTATGATGGAGCTGGAGGTTGTTCAAAAACTCTGCTTGTATGAGTATTTTTATACTGTTACGTAGAGTATCTGAGGTCGGGTTTAAGATCCAGCCACATTTTACGCGTATACCACGTTTATTCGTGATCAGCGCGGTGCATTCACTTTCATGATCGGACTCTTGATTGCAGTTCGGGCAAAGGAATACCGGCGTAGAGCCGCCTTCCATGAGGGCCTCGCGAAAGTCTTCAGCGGTCGGCCAGATATAAGCATCGCAAATTTCCGGCAGACGCTGCTCGTTATAGAACTGAGCCGGTGCATCATGACCTCGAATACCCTCCAGTGACTGAAGGATCCGCTCTGGCGAAAGAGATAACACATCGCTGTATTCTTCCAACTTCGCGTAGGTCGTGTTGCGCATTATGGTCACAGTTAACACGTCCGCGCCCGATCGCAAGGCTACATTTTCAAGCGCCTGAATAGCTCCCTCAACCGAGTTCGGTGGTAATTGGGTATGAATGCGTTGCGCTATCAGTGACTGGCTCATTTTCACTTCCTCAGGAATGGTTGTAATGCCGATTTTACTTCGGCTTGTGCCGCTGACTGAATTTTCCAGGTACTACAATTTGCTGCTCATGGTTAGGCCATCACTTGTCGGGATGTCAAAGCACAGGGCATTTCCAGACTGATATTCGTAGTCACCCATCAAATAGCAAAGTTTGAAATTCCCGCGATGGTACTGGCGCAATTCAAGCGGCAGACCCGGATTGGGGAAGATCTGTAGCTGAACAGTAAATTGGCCTTTTGTGGTCTGGAAATCAGTCTTCAAACCAGTGCCCGTTTCATTTGAGGCTCGAACAACAGGCTGCGTGACCGTGCCAACATCCCAGGTGGTGATCAAGGTTGTCGAACGCAAGTAATAAATCACGGAAAGCCCGGCCACAAGCAAGACCAAAAGAAATGCAATCAGGAACTCCCTTGACGTAATTGTGTACGACCAGTGTTTTTGCTTTTTGCGCGTGTTTTTTTTACGGCGCGGAGCTCTTTTAGGAGGCCGCTCAGGAGTAGTCATAAAAACCTCTTTTTAACTTTTCGTGGCAATTTTTAAGCCAGCCAACATGTACATCACTTGAATTTCACTCAAGGTGCTTAGGTTTAATTCTTGTATATATCTACATATCCCTTCCGGGGTTTCAACGATCGGCATGCCAGGCAATACACCTCCACCAGCACGCTTTGCGAGATGCAAACCTGCATAGAGATGTTTGATCTGATGAGAAGAAAGCGCCGATATATCCAGGTGTGTCAGATAATCCCGCTGCCGCTGAATGCTATAGCGTTCGCGGACATCATACTCATCAGGTAGTGCAACAACGCCTTCTATGCTGGTTGCTGTGAATTTATCAAAGGGAGAGGAAATGCCAGCAACAATGAACCGTTGTTCGGCAACATTAACGACCTCACCTTTGGAAAGATGACCGTCCTGGTGCTGAATGAATACCGTGGATCCGGTATACAGGTTACCTGTCCAATATCTATAGGATTGAGACATTCCACGCCCCCTTTAAGTGATCTCACAAATACATGATATCAGTAGTTCAGAATCGACAAAGCCCGAACAAGTCGGGCTTTCATTTGGTTTATTCGAATTGACCGTCGGAGATGGTCTCCGATATATCTATCGCGAGATCGTTATCGCTGATATCTGCCAGGCGCTCGTAGCGGTAGAGCGGGATATTCAGGTGGCTGAGCAGGCCAATCAGAAATGCACTGTTCTCAGATTCGGCCAGTCGCTCTTCAGTCAGCATGACCAGTACAATTTCGCCGCTATGCACATCGCTTAGAACAAAGTTAAAGTTCATTCGCGACATAAACTGCATGGCACTTTTGACGTCCAGACTTTGGCTCTCAAAATCCTTTTCTTCGGCCTGAATAATGTCGGTCACTCTGACGCGTGGTGCAACCGCATATTGGTCGGCAAACATCTCAATCAGGCGAGAGTACAGATTGCTGGCATCGCGCGGGAGAATAAATTTATGGCGTTTGTACCCAACGTAAATGGCCGGAGTCAGTTCGTCATCACTGGATATCACGCCTTCGTGATCTTCCCTTTGATAAATTCGCTCACCCGTTTCGGCATCAATGGGAAACAACTCGTCGAGCGTTGGCTTCCGGCTCCCCTTTTCGCCGCCCGGTTTTTTTTCCGACTTCCCGGTAAAAAACAGTAAGTAGGCCAACCCTAATACACCTGCAATAAATACGGCCAATCCAATCATCTTGAAAGACATGACGCACCCCCGTGCCTGTCTTGGTGAGTAATTCCTGTTATACCGGCCTGTCCGCAATGTCGTTGCGGATCAGGTAGTCAGCCAGGTCCCTAAGTGAAGAAACGCCCAAGTCCCGCAGTACCGCAGGCGGGCGCTCTTTATTAATTTCGGCTTCACGCGCTTTGCGGACATTCTGCAAATATCGATACATCTCTTCCGGCAAAGTCATGGCTTTGGCACTCAACAGCGGGTAATCGCTGCGGGCAAACCACGCTTCATAGGCCGCATCCTTGCGAACGTGATACATGGAGGGATCCATTTGCCCCTCGACGGGCGGTTGCCAAGTATCGTCATTGCGCTTCTTGCGCTCCGTGGATAAGAACCAGGTTTCGAAAAATTGCTTTACCACGCTATCAGTTACGCTCATGGATTTTCCTTGTTGTACCACGGAGAGAAGTCTTCAAAATTCCAACCTCCCTCATCTTTGAGCCATTTCACGGCCAGAAAACGGAAGGGATAGTGTTCTGCTGCAAGCTTTATCTTGACTCTCGCGTCCTCTTCCCAATGCCCTTTCACTTCATGCACCTCCAGATCACCCGAGGTCAGCATGACGAAAAAGTCCGCTGTATACGTTGTTTTGTCGGCAAGGCGCAGTTTGATTGATTCGAACTTGAACCAGGCGACTTCACCAGCATGCATACGCCATTTCAGATGTTCGGCGTAGCGTGCTTCTGTTTTATTCATTGTGCCCGTTCGCAACCGCCCCAGCGCTTGGGTCCGTAGCTTTGCTGTCAACTCTGCGGGTGCAGACTCAAGGCTTTGCTGGATGGGCGTTACAGGCTGCACGTCTTTCTTTGGTACCGATTTTGAACTCGCGCTCCGGCCCATTCTCTGTTCGTATTCGCGTTGCTGTTCTTCAGTCCAACGAAGCATTAGACGTTACCTTCGGTTTCGATTACCTAATTCATACCCGGTATGGTTACACGTTATTCGTCGTCATCCAGCTCGCTGTTATCGGCCGCCTCACCACTTTCATCGCCTTCCTCTTTGTCACCCCCGTCAGCTTCAGTTGAGGACTTAGCTTCCCCGCCGAACGCAGCAATTAACTGATCAAGGAGCTCCATAATGACTCCGGTAAACAAAACGAAGTCTGCATCAAACCTCTGCACTTCATCTTCACGATCAATATCATCGTTTTGCTCAATGAGGGCGTCAGCAAAGTTCAGCCTTGAGATGACAAAGCTGTCGTTGATGACGAAATTAAGTTGCTCCATCCAGCTCATCGCCAGCTTAGTGACCAACTTGCCAGCTTCGATGTGGTTAGCAATCTCATCGCAAACCAGATCTTGTCGTTTTGTCGTCACAACGCCACCGTCTTCCAGAATAGCTTCCAGGGTCGCTTCATCGCACAACGCCAGGCCTGGAGGCAGCTCGGAAGAGCGAACCCACTCGGTCAGCTTCAGCTCAACCGGAGTTTCTAACGTGAAAGGTATGATAGGCAGAGTGCCCAGTGTTTTACGCAGGAGCGCTGCCGCGTCTTCAGCGCGTTTAAAGCTGGTGGTATCCACTATGATCAGCCGGGATTTGGGATCAATCCACATGTTCATGTTGGCGTATTTACTCAGTGCTTTGGGTAGCAATTCCCCTAGCACCAGGTCGTTCAGCGCTGAAATTTCTGTGCGTTTCAGACGACGATTTTGCTCTTTTTCCAGCTTGGTCACACGCTGGCGCACGAGCTCTTTTACCGTGGCCGGAGGAATGATTTTGCTCTCGTTACGCTGAGTCAGCAGAATGAGGCCATTCGCCTGGTGAGTAAGCTCTTCGTACTCTTCACCCAGCGGGCTGACCCAACCAGTGCGCGCCATATCCTGCGGGCCGCACGGCTGAAACATGAAGGGTTTCAGTTGTTCTGTGATGTTACTGAAGTCAATCTGGCGGGTGATGCGGTACACCACGACACTTTTGGGACGAAAAAGAGGCATAGCTCCCTCACTATGATTTTTAATCAGAAGGGGCTTGCCCTTTGATTTTTGTTTTGACAGGTACTGGATGCGGTCACGAATAGCCAATTGCACCCAATACACCACATTGTTGTCTTTGATAAATTCAAGGTATTGGCGACTAGCTTCAGCAGGGTCATACCGGTGAATGATGGCAATTTCATCGCAGAATCGCTCAGTTAGAGGATCCTTGAGCGGTGGAATTTCAAACACCGGCACGGTCATGCTGAGGTCTTGCCGGAAGATACAGCCCGACGGATAGCGATAATTTCATTCGCCTTTTTCCCTTCCCCCGTTCCGTTATAAACACTGCGTGGGGCAGAAAACCCTTTAACTGCGAATCCGGCATACATCTCGCGGATGTTCTCGGCATCATGGCTGGAAGCCACCACATGCACCCCTTCCTCCGGCAGAGTATTCAAAATGCCCACCAGCTCGCGTTGTTGGGCTTCAGAGAATCCGCTTGCGTGATAACCTGTAAATTTGCCCGGATTGACATAAGGCGGGTCACAGTAGACCACGTCACCTTCACCGGCCAGTTTCAGCGTTTCTTCATAGCCTGCGCAAAGCAGATCCACATTTGCAAGGCGGTCAGCCATGTAGCGGATTTCTTTCTCTGGCAGATAGGGTTTGCGGTAATCGCCCCAGGGTACGTTAAACTCCCCTTTACGCTTGTTGTACCGGCACAGACCACGATACCCGTGGCGGTTCATGTAGATGAACATCGCGGCCATACGGACTGGCTCAGCTGTACGTTCGTTAAATTCTTTACGGATCGCATCGTAGTGTTCGCGAGTACGGCACGTAGCATAGAGTTCAGACAGTGCAGCAATAACGCTTTCAGCAGCGTTGCGGATGGT
This sequence comes from Providencia sp. PROV200, assembly GCF_049901995.1. NCBI lineage: Bacteria > Pseudomonadati > Pseudomonadota > Gammaproteobacteria > Enterobacterales > Morganellaceae > Providencia > Providencia sp. PROV200. Next base: position 151,654 of record NZ_CP096308.1, on the reverse strand, counting down.
GTCGTAAGTGTTGATTACGTCGGCGTTGATGTCAGCCAGTACGTAGTTTGAATACGCGGTATTCATCATCACTGCACCCGAACCACAGAAAGGTTCGATCAGACGGGCACCCTTTGGCAGCGCCAACTTCAGCTGAGCCATGACGCCTTGCTTACCCCCAACCCACTTCAGAACTGTATTCATTATTTCACCATAGAAAGCGGGCAACCCCACGTTGCCCACATGAATGGATAAGGCTTACTTGATGCCGTTTACCAACGCTTTGCGCTCTTCGACGAGATTACGGTTCTCATCGTGTGCCAGGAACGCTTCAAACTTCTCTGGATAACGGACGGCCAGCTTGACGATATTGGTTTCCAGAATACGGCCATAATGGATACCGGAGGCCGATGGGAAAACACCCAGGCTATACCAGTTCAGGTCGCCGAACTCTTCAGACAGGTTAACCAGGTCCAGCGACTGTCCTTCAATCGTGTTCACCAGCGCTTTGCAGATTTCTGCGGATTCAGTAAACACACCCAGAGAGGCATGCAGAATGCGCGAGTCGATTGCACCCAGGGAACCGAGGCCGATATTGTGTGCTTTGCCGTCAAAACCAGTCATCATCATGGTGTTGGTGTCGTCATGCAGCTCATCAGCGGAAATGGACTCCGGCGAAAGCGTGCCGATCAGGTCTTGCAGGTCGGCCAGGCCTTTTTTAAAGCGATTAATGTCAATCGGTTTACGGTAAAAAATACCTTTTTTAAACTGGTCCAGCATTTCACCCAGTGAGTGAGCCGCTGACAACAACAGATACAGGTGAGGCACACTCACGCCGCTGATGTTAGGGATCACCGATTCGGTGCGAAGGGCTTCTTCATGGTATTGCTTCAGTTCCACGTAAAATCCTCAAGTTTCTTTATTGCTGGTGGAGCAAGAGGTAACTTTTGAAAAATAAATGTTACCCATGCGGGAGAAAGTGCTCTCATCATAACCGTTGACGTTTCCCATTCCCTTCGAAAAGGCGGTCAATTTGTCGTTGTTTTTCAGTGGGAAATGCCAGCAGCTTTGCACGATTGACGTGCGATTGCTTTTGGTTAACAAAACAAACAGTTAGTGCGACTTGTTAGAATCTGACTGGCATGATGATGTCGCAGCAGTCATCGCCGAAGCCGATTTCCAACCCTGTTACCGTGTCTTTCAGGGCAACAGTTATTTCTGTTTCTTCGTCTGAATGTGAGATCAAGCTATTCAGTGCGCGAAGCAGGTATTCGCAGTTGATGCCGATTTCAATTTTGTCTTCCTGCTCCCCTGCCACTTTTTCGATATCCAGCACTTCCTTGCACTCGATCAGGTTTTGATTAGGGGACTTAATCATCAGCGCATTACTTTTGAAAACGAATACGCCTGTACTGTTCGCATTCTTACTGACTGCGCCTGCATTGATGAGCGGCAGCGCACGGCTTAATGCGTCACGGAGCACCAAGGCATTTATGCTGAACTTCTCTGTATTGTGCTTAACAACACCTGCAACACGATGCCAATCGGGATAGCTGCCATTAATCAGATTGGAGACCAAGGTGACATCACCCAGGTTAAAGGTCAGGTAACTTTCGCTGTAGTCAATACGGAAATTTCCTTGGTTTGCACCCAGCAACTTCATGAGGATAGGACATACTTCGATCGGCAGGATGACCCCAGAAGAAGTCCCAGACAGAGATGCAGGGGCTACTGGTGTCACGATCTCTTCTTGTGATTCGTTCGTAAACAGTACGTCTTGAGTCATTACAGACATTCGGTGCCCATCGGTCGCGACGGCGTTGAAGGTATTTTTATCCAGACTCAGGAAAACCCCATTCATGTAATGGCGAACGTCATTCTTACCCGCAGAGTGCATGACACGTTGCAAGGTTCGATGCAGCATATTGGCAGGGAAAGTGATGCTGTACTTGGCTGTCAAATCGGACTCGTCTACAACCGGGATTGTGTCCATACACAGAGGAATGTTGTAAGCATTTTTGCCGGTACGAATGATGAGGCGATTTCGGTCTTGGTCGCATCGTACATTCACGGTTTCTTCACCTTTCATGTTACGGAACAAGGTGCTGATATGGGTTGCAGGTACAGAGGCCACCATATCACCGTTGGCTTTATGGACCACTCCACGGGAGATCACTTGCCCGGTATTGTAATCAACACCGAGCGCGCTCAGGTTGTCCCCTACCAGGGTCAGGGTCAACATTTCCAATACTTTGAACTGAACGTTACCACGCTTAATGATCATGCAAGGCGCATCGATGATACGCAGCATGTCATTTGCAGAGATGTCGAAGCCTGGCAGATCTTTGAAGGTACGCTTCTTTGGTGCCGCTTGCTGATTCAGAGTTGTGGTCATGTCGGATCCCTATAATTTAGTAAGTAGTCATAATTAGACTACCTCGACCCAAACTGGTGACGAATAGCAAAACAGCGAATTATTTAGGATAAGTGAAGTATTATGGCTTCACAAAATAAATGGGGTCACTTGACCCCATCGCCTTCTGTTAACGCAGACAATCCGCCATAGTAAAATATCCGAGCCGCCGCATCATGTCGTACATCTGGCGGGCTTTACCGTTAGGACCTTCGTGCTTACCCAATTTGTAGATCAGAACGCGCATCCCCATCAACACACTTTCTGTATCGGGTTCACCTTTGAGCAGGGGCTTATCTGTATTCTCCAGCCAGGCTCCGTGCTGTGCAAAATGCAGAATATCCCCGGCCAGTAATTCAGGCTGCTGTAACATAAGATGGCAAGTAGTGAGTGCAAACTGAGTTGCTTCGGCTTCACTGACGTTCAATGTAATTGCCAGATCAGCCGCTGAATTAACGGTCATAGTGCATTCCTTTCCCATGCCTCTGGGTTCCCTCCCAGCGTCAGCACCAACGCCTTGAGTCTTTCCGTTTCCGCATCCGCTTCCAGTCGTTCAGCACGAAGGCGCTCATTTTCAGCTGTCAACTGCTCGTTAGCCCCACGCTCAGAGTTAACTTCATCTTGAAGTCGCTTGAGTTCAGCCGGATTGTCTCTGTCTTGCTTGGCTTTTTCACGGTAGAAAGTCAGTTGCTTGCCGAATGAGACGTTCAGTTGCTGGAGGGCATTAAATTGGCGCAACAAACCTTGATAGTCAGGAGCCGGGGAATAGCTGCCTTTGTAATCACCGGACAGGTTAGCCAGCGTTGAGATCAGCTGTGTGATGAGCTCTGAGGGGGCCGTGACTTTTCGCAGATTGTCAGCACAGACCCCTTTCTCTTTCAGCGTCTCAAGTGTTTGGTTCAAAATCGACTTCATGTTCATGATGAATTACTCCGGTTGCTGATGTTGAAAAAAGTTCACTCACCTACGCGAGCATTATGCTGACCAAGGTTTACCCACCGCATCTAATGCGGCGATAACGGTTTGACGATAGGCGGCAACTGCCCCCGCGACCTGTGCGGTATAGACCCTGTCAGAAGATAAATCGACGGGTTGGTTGATGTGCTCCACCAGACGATCCAGCGCCGCAATTAGGTGCGTGACATTCTCATAGCCAAAATCACTGTCTGCCCGGTCATACAGGGCGATGACGGCATGGTGATGTTCGCCATGCTCTTCGAAGTGCTCGCGAAATTCGTCAGCCAACGCACGCATCGTAGCGATAGCGGAATGCGTTTCGGGTGTCAGCAATTGCGATGCCGGTTGTTTCAGGCGAGCATGGTGGCAGCGGACCCAGGCATTCCATTCCACGTTGAGGTCGATACGTTCAGAGTCATCATCATCATCGACAAAGCCTGCGGCTACTAGCTCAGCGGCCGTGGCGTGGTTGATGTTTAAGCGCGATTGCAGATCCTGTATGAACAACTGCCGCAGGTTCAATAAGCATGGGTCTTTCATGGTGTGTCCTTCTGGATAATTTGAGATAGCATAACGTGGGTGATATGGCTCACGAAATTTTTGCGTAGAAAACCCGCTGGTTTAGCGGGTTGATGATCTGGCTGGGTTACTTGGGGCCACTAAAGGTGTTTTCGATAACTTTCTGACTGCGTTCAACCCAGTCGCTGCTGTTTTCACAGTTAACGTTGGCTTCGAATACCTGGCGTGCGGATGTGTACATGGGGCTGTTGTACCCCCCACGATTGGCAAGCATGACGCGGATGCCGTTGAGGTAGGGATAAATCGGGTCCTGCAAGATAGTCTGATCCACATCACCAGCTTGCTGACAATGCTGGGTGCGCATTTTAATAATGTCCTGAGCAACCTGTAAGCACTCAGGGCAGCTGGCTTTGTAGGATTGGAATTCTGCCATTGATTTTCCGGCAACAGGTCGCCCACTCGCATTGGTAGGAATTTCAGCAAAGGCACTGGTCATACACAATGCGGCAATGGCTCCGGCCAGAAATGGTACGCCACGGATACGTTTAAACATGTTTTTTCACCTTGTTAATGTTCACCCAGACGGGTAGCTCGATCCTACTACGGACATGATTTCCACTCGCCCGAAAAGGCCAACAAAACGAGGACTAAAAACGATGACATGGAGCCAGGCTAAAGATAGCTTATTCATATCGTATATGATTAGGCGTAAACATGGAAAACACCACGCAACACCGGAACTCATCGTTACAACAAGACGTAATGTACGTATTGCTTAAAATTAGGGCGCGTAACAGCAATCCAATTCCTTTCACAGCCATCTTCTCGATCCTTAACAAAGGCCGTTCCTGTGAGGTAGAACGCCCCAATTTGCGCATATCTTGTAGAACGTTGGTGGAGCGAAGGCTGTTGCTCAAGTACCGTGACCCACGCTCACTAAAAGTCGCGTACACATTAAGCGAGATTGGCATTGAATTGGCAGAGACTATCCGCAAAGGGCGCGAGGACGAATGAGGAAAAGAAGACCGGCACAGGGCGTGCCGGTTCAAAGGCTAACCTAAATAACGACGGCTAATGGAAATAACACTGCGACGACGAGCTGGTAATAAAGCTGCTTGCTTATCAATTACACGCTCGGCATTATCGACTTGAAACTTCACGCGGTAGCCCTTCCCTATCAGCGCTCGCCGCATGTGTCTGTCCATTTGGTCACGCGACCAGCCGAAGGCAAATTCACGATCACCACCACTACCAGATTGAGGCCCAGCGATGATATCGCGGACCCGTTGTTTCAGAAACTGACCACGAAGGCCGTATCCGGACAGCTTCCGGCGTAGCTTTTTAGTCGTCATTGAGTGCGTAGACTGTCCGTTTTTCACGTTATTTCTCCACTTGTTACGCCCAAGGGGCTAATTGATACGTTGGCCTGGCATTGGATTCGATCTGTCTCCACGTAGTGAGGCTTTGATAATCCCTATGGATTGCTCAATGCCACGGGTATCTTGCCCTTTATTGGCAAGGATGTGCTTTTGCTCATTCAGCGCCATGATGGCATTTTCAACACCAGCACTAAACACGTCAGTCTTCACCTTTTCAGTGGTGATAACACCATTGGTGACAGCCTCAAATCCATTAACGATTTCGTTAAGTGCCAATGCGCCTTCTGGCTCAAATTGTTGGTAGTTGTGTAAGTCAATGAACGGCAGCAGGTTATCCAGCAGGCCGCGTAGCGCATAGAACATTGTCAGCAGATACAGGTTGTCATTCTCAGTCGAACTGTTATCGGCGATTTTTTTTGACAGTGTTTCTTGGGCTTTCGCGTTATACCGAGTTGCCCAAGCCTCACTCACGCAAGCCAAGAAGCGTTCCCCTTCTTGTTCGGTCGCTTCCAAACTCGGGACGCCAAAAGAACTTGGTAAAGCCTCTCTCCAGGGGATCCGAGATAAAAACCTCCATTAAATGGCTATTTTCAGCCAGGAGGGTATGTTCATGGTGTTGAGCGCCCATCGCGAGTTCATTCAGGGCTTTAGTTGTTTTTGGGTCAATCATGCTGATTTTCCATATCAGCGGGATGCGTATGCACTGGCGCGCGGCCATGTCGCATGTGGTACAGGGTATCGCGGTGCTGTTTGGCATCCATCGTGTTATTGTTTTTGTTTCCCCAAGACAACGATGAAATTAATTTTTTGAAGAACGCTTTCAATTTAGCCTCTCTGATTTACGGCAGAATTTATTTCTTAATCAGTGATATCTGCGAGTGAAAAGTGGTAACACAAGAATGCTACCACCGGTTTAACCGCTGTCGAAACACCTTATCTCGGCAACAATCCACAATCTCCGGCAATGGTTAAAACGTCACCATTGCGGATCACAACACCAATGTTACGGATATGCTCAATCTTGCCTGCCGCACATTCACTGGCCTGCGCCATTTGCGTAACCAGCTGGGAAGATGCTGCGGTAGCCTTATCCAGTGCCGCTTCAGGGGTATTCAGGAAGAATACATAGAATGTAGCAACCGCCCCCAGCATGACCATCATCACACTACGAAACAGCAATGACGCAACAGCAAAGCCTGCCACAGCAATCCCCGCGTAACTGAGTGCCTGGCCGATACTACCGTTGTTGAGAATGGCATTCAGTGATGCCTGTATTTCGTTCATGTCAGACTCCGAGAGATAGAAACAGTAATGCAGCCCGGAAGGCTGCATAACGGAACGATGGTGGATGTTAGAATGGTGGGTCGTCGGTATTTGGCGCACCCCAACCGCCTTGGCTGTGCTGTTGCGAATTTTGTTGCGGAGCACCCCATCCTCCTTGCTGGCCGCCAGGTGCATTATTCGGTTGATTATTTGCCTGGCGGGGGTTTTGCTGGTTCTGTTGCTGCCCGCTGGCAGGGGCTGAACCGAGCATTTGCATAGTGCCACCAGAAGCCGGATTGACTACGATCTCAGTCGTGTAGCGATCCGTGCCGCTTTGGTCTTGCCACTTACGCGTGGAAAGTTGTCCTTCGATATATATTTGCGAGCCTTTGTGCAGGTACTCACCAACAACATCGGCTAATTTTCCAAAGAAAACAACGCGATGCCACTCTGTTTTTTCTCGTTGCTCACCCGTCTGCTTGTCACGCCAGGTTTCAGATGTTGCGATTGAAATATTGGCTACAGAGCCACCATTTTGCATTGCACGGAGTTCGGGATCTTGGCCGAGATTCCCGACAATGATGACTTTGTTAACACCACGTTGTGCCATACGACTATCCTTCTGGTATTGATGGTTGACTGAATTACCATCTTTATTTTACGGATGTGCGTCAGATGACAAACCTTTAAGGGGGACAAAATGGGGTGCTTTTCCAGAAACATTCTTAGGGAAAGGAAAATAAAAAAAGCCCGGAAGCCGGGCATGGTGATCGTTATGTCTAACGAGGTAAAACACTTTTTTTATATTTAATAGTGGTGCTGGCTAACTGTATTGCATTCCCTGGTGAGGCGCAATTGCTATAGGAGTTGTGATGCCAATTCCGCAGCATGTTTTTGAGCAATATCAGGAATATCGATGGCAGAGATAAGCGCATGCTTAGCGCCGTCAGCACTGACTCCGTACACCACCCATCGTAGCGTATCGCCAGGCGCTGCAACCAGCTCATCGACATCGCCGCTCGCCGGAAGATCAATGATTTCGTTACCGATACCTTCGGCACCGTAAGCAATGCGGATAAAGCCGTGCCCTGTTCCCAGAGGCAATTCGTTAAGGACAAACTCACGTAGCGACACGAGTTCTTTCTCAGCGGTTTGTGTTGCCAGATAATGAAGGTTTGGGATGCGGCTTAAAATTTCAGCCGCACTGGCGGTGTCGCGGGTCGTGGACATCAAAATATAAGCAGCCCACAGAGCGCCAGCGTTGAATTCATTTGAAGTTAGTGTAGTCATGGGAGTCCTTATCTTTTTTGTCGCTTGAAGCTTTCGCTTCCATATTGTTTGAAATATTCAGTGAAGCCTTTATCGCTTTCACGCGTTGCAGATTCAGCGGCCGCAGTTGCTTTTCGCATGTCACGCTCGGCGACTTCTTTGCTCAGCTGCATATATCGAGTCATGTTGTCAGAACTGGGATCCGTAACCACCTCTTCATAGGCAGATTGGTAGCGTTCATCAAGTGATAACCCAAACGTGGTTGAACATCCTGCCAGAAAAAAAGCCAGAGGTAAAATGATTAATTTATTCATGTGGTTACGCCATTTTCAGAGCCAGAGTCTGTGTTTCGTTTTACAGATTTTGAGAACCAGACTCGGGCTTTCGTTTCTGATAAGGCCACCAAAGTGATGGCCGATTGAGGTTATTTGGACACAGCAGAACCGACAGACATCAGGGAACCTGCATTGATGAGACCACCAACGCTTTGCGCCAAATCAGCGGGCATAGCCACCACTTTCGCGTTAGGGCTGGTTGCCAGCACAGAGAGAGTCTCAATATAGTTGTTCGCTAACTGGAAACTCATTGCTTCGCGCCCCCCCTCAATCGTGAGTGCTTCAGCCAATTTCGACGAAGCTTTGAATTGCCCATTAGCCAGCGTTTCCAGCGCAGTAGCTTCGCGAACAGCCGATTGCTGCTTCGCCTCTGCATCCAGGATCATGGCTTCCTTCTTGCCTTGCGCCTCCATAATGGCAGCATTTTTATTACCGGCCGCGAGCTCTTCGGTCGCTTTGCGTTCACGAACCGCAGCAGCTTGCTTTTCCATTGACTTCAGCATTGAGTCGGAAGGTGTAATATCCTGAATATCCACAGTACGCAGGCTTAGGCCCCAATCAACCATCTGCACGTCCATACTCTGACGTAAACGTGCGGCCAGTTCGTCACGGTTGGTCAGCGTCTCATCGAGCTCCATCCCACCAACGGCGTTGCGGATCGTGGTCATGACCAGATTACGCACGGCGGTGTTGAAGTTATCAACCCCGTAGGCAGCTTTTTTCGGATCTGCGACGCGAATGAAACAAATCGCATTAACCTGCGTCATGGCGTTATCTTTTGTGATGGCTTCAATGCCTTTCACTTCGATCATCTGATCTTTCGCCGACATACGGTAGGCGATGTTATCCAAAAACGGGATCAGGATGTTCAGTCCGGGATTTAACGTCGTATGGTATTTACCCAGGCGCTCGACCACCCATTGGTCCGCCTGAGGCACGATGCGCACACACTGGTACAGCGTGATACCGAGAAACACAACAACAACAGCAAGACTGATAAGTCCAATCATGTTTTTTTCCTATCCAATCAACGTTATTCCGCAGTCACTGCGGCGACTAAAACAACACCACTACCAACACTCACAATTCTGACACGAGCGTCGCGTGGCAGCACCTCTTGTGATTTACACGGCCATTGCTGGTTACCCTGAACCGGCTTTGTCAGCAAAATCACACTTTCCCCACCTTCCGGTAACGCAAATGCCAATTGACCGACCTCGCCGATCAATGGTTCTTCCACGTATCGCTTCGGCTTATTGCGTGAGAACTTCACCCAGAAAAACGCACAACACACCGTTGCAATGCACCAAATGCTAATCTGCCACTGCAAACTCACATCAGGAGCAATCAGCGTGATAGCTGCTGGAATTATCGCGGCCAGCGCCATCCATAGGCCAAAAAAAGTCAATGTGAACAGCTCAATAATGCCAAAAAGTGCGCCCAGTCCCACCCAAATCCAAACCACTGTAACCCCCTTAAAACATCTAACCGATCATAAAAACGTAAGCGGCCAACTTGTAGGCCCCGGTGCCGGATAGCAGAGCAATTAAGCCACAGAGAAATGACCACTCTTTTTCACGCCTGCGCATGACAAGGCCATCTGCCCGACTGCACAAATAAGGCATAAGTGACAGCCCCAAAAATGTCAGGCAGGTAATGCTCAGCAATGCAGCAATGAACGTTAGCAAATGAGCAACCTCTCAGGTGGTCGGATGAAGGATACAAAAATTACGCAGGACGCTCAGCATTAAACGTCCGCAGAATGGGGACGAAAAAAGTACCAGGCGACAATGCCCAAATCAGCAGCAATCCAAGGGATATAAGCCCAGGAATGATAGCTGTCTGGAGAAATGGCAATCCAACTGAGTTGCACCAGTAGTGTGATAATACTGAGCAGCCAAAATGTCATGAGATACCTCAACGATAGTGTTAGTTCGTATGTAGAGAGTTAATCACGAGTCATTCGGGTGACGAAGTTTTCAGGACCTTTTGGGTTACTCCTTCAACGAATTTCCACCGATGGCCGCGACCTTCAAAACCATAGGCTTCACATTCGTAGCCTTGGCGCATCAATGACGTGTTTATGCCGCTGACCGCACTACTCCGGCTCGCCCAGTGATAGCCACCGTTGACGTTTAACCAGTCAACAATCTCAGCAACATGCCTTTGTTTACCATCCCCCATCAACGTTTCAATACGGATCATGGTGCGTTTCCAGTCGGTCATAAATTGTCCCGTGCCTGTGGTGCCCGCAACGGCGATCCGCATATCGTCGTGAAGCTGAGCCCGCAAGATTTTCCCTTGATGACGAGAGCCAGGAACCATGCGAGGTTCAAGCTGAACCCTGAGAGAGTAATGGGCTTCACTGATCTTTTCGGTGACTCCGTCATAACGCAGTTTTCGTGAAGGCGACTTCTCAACTTCCAGCAAACCGATACCCCACTGACGCATGAGTAACAATGGAAAGTCTCGGCGGGCAGACGACTTCTTACAGGCCACATAGATGAGATGGGGAAGGCCTACCTTGTTATTGCGATATGGATAGAACCAGGCCATAGCTTGTTCCAGTACCGGCAAACCGATCGCTTTTTTGCACTCAATGACCTGTACAAAAGGACCTTTCGTGGCAACAAAATCAGGACGCTTTCCGTGGTGTTTTAAATGTACTTCGGGATAGACCTCCCAATGCAGCCACTTCATCCAGGCTTCAACGCACGCGGCAATTTCAGCTTCCGTCATATCGTTGCTGTCAGGCGAAGCGAACTCAGGCTGGTGAGGCAGGTAAGTGGTAAAGCTACATTCCACACCATCATGCGTACCGAAACGTCGGTTGTGTTTAATCATGTGGTCAGCATAGTGACTCATTGGGCATTGACCTCCTGATCTGCCGCAAACATCATTGATAACGCGATAGTGACCTGGGTGACTGTGCGATGGCTAAACGCCATGATATATGCCTGCGCAGCGGCACGAGCGTTCTCGTCTTCCACCTGCGCTATAGTTATGAAAGCTTCGGTATGGCTGGTGGGATATACCCAGCCAGCCCACCAGCTTAACGTGTAATTGAACAGTAGAATAAATGCTGTGAATAGCGTCCAAAGTGTTGCAAACGCAATCAGGCATAACATCATGCACGACAGGAACAACGCGGCCAGTGAATGCCAGCTGTCTACATCAGTGGTGATGACCCGCACAACAAACCCGACGGCACTGGCCCAGAGTGCAACAGACAGTAACCCACGTTTTCGATATTGCTGCTTCGCACCATTTCGCGCCATCATGATTTTGAACCACAACATGAAGAGCGTCAGATAGACTTTTTGTGTGAAAGTGGCGTTAGCCCAGTGAGGACGCACGCTCTTCTCCAGATACTGGTTGGCGTATTTCATCTTAACGTTGGCTCCAGTCGTGCTTCAGTGCAGATATGCTTGGGCGCGGGGCTTTGCCTATCCACTCGCAGCAGGTGAACCAGAATCGGTTAAATTTGTAGGGGATGTGGGTGTAATACCGATCGCCGTCATCTTCTTTGATTTTTTCACCGGCAATGACGGGGTGTTGGTGGCAGAACGGGCATGCCGCTGCACCGTCTGCCATTTCTGGCGCGATCGGGAATTGTGTAGCACCTAACATTTCCGGATCACCCGGCATGCGATGACGCCAGTGGGTGCCTTCTGGCAAGGTGATGAATTCATCGTCCAGTACGTATTCAAAGGTTGGCATCAAGACGTGATGCACACCGTGTTTACGCCAGCGTAACTGCGCCAGAAATTCAACTGTTTCCTCCGGCTTGGATTCCATCGGGACACGGAAGCGATACACGCCGGGAGTGCTTGGTAACCCTTCCCCCTTGGTGCCCACGGGATGCCAACAAACGTTCGCAGTAGGAATTGGATTGTGGTTGGCGTCATCCGCCATTGGTGAAAATGATTGAGAGTCAAACATGATATTCAGCACTCCTTTCGTGCAGATCGCTTTACCGAGTTGAATGAAAACACGCAGGCGCGCGCAGAATGACGAGGGTAGTTTCATCGGCGCACCTGCCCTACAGTGGCAATGCCGTGCAAGATAAACTCTGGAGGGGATCCGTTTTCAATGCGATAGATGGATAAGAAGACAAATAGCGCAACCCAGACAGTCATAAGCGGCGAAAGCATGAACGGCAACACTGTCCAGGTGGTCAATAGGAGCAGGCTCAACGATGCCCCTGCCACAATGAAAATCTGATAAAGCACCAGCTTGTAGTTGGCGACCATACGCAATAGCGCATGTGTCCGAAAGGTTGCATTATGGCGGAAGTTGCGAAACTCAATCCACATCAACCCGATCCAAAAGACATACGGGCTAAGACTGGCAGCGGCGTTAATCAGTAACATATCCCGCAGCGCCATCATCACTGAAGCTCGGTTGGTCTGTGAATATAATTGCCCTTCCGCAAGCAGGTGTACGGCACGAATAAACCCGTTATCCGCAATGTTCAGCAAGAGAACAATGATCGCGAAAACACCGAAGCCAATACGCAGAGCATTGTGTGACATTTCAGAGGTTTTCAAGCCCCAACCGATAGCGGATGTAGCCCCACAAATATAGCCGACACCCAATAGCGTTGACTGTGTCAACGAGGTTTCCTCAAACCCGGCCAGAGAGAACCAGCAAAGGCAGAAAACGCACATCACGCTAAGGCAGCACAAAAGACTACGTCGAGAGATGAGCGGGTAACGCAGTGCGCATGCCGCAATGTGTTGAAGCTCAGCAAACGGAAGAATAAACAAGCTCCGCATCAGCCTGCCCTCCGGCTTTCCAAAGCCAGTCGATTCCGGATCAGTGTGTAACGGTCATGGAAAAGGTGGCTTTCTGGGCACTGTTGCAAATAGTCGGTGGTGATAAACTTATCATCCCCTTTTGCTGATGGAGCTGCACATGAACCCATTCAAAGGCCGGCATTTTCAGCGTGACATCATTCTGTGGGCCGTACGCTGGTACTGCAAATACGGCATCAGTTACCGTGAGCTGCAGGAGATGCTGGCTGAACGCGGAGTGAATGTCGATCACTCCACGATTTACCGCTGGGTTCAGCGTTATGCGCCTGAAATGGAAAAACGGCTGCGCTGGTACTGGCGTAACCCTTCCGATCTTTGCCCGTGGCACATGGATGAAACCTACGTGAAGGTCAATGGCCGCTGGGCGTATCTGTACCGGGCCGTCGACAGCCGGGGCCGCACTGTCGATTTTTATCTCTCCTCCCGTCGTAACAGCAAAGCTGCATACCGGTTTCTGGGTAAAATCCTCAACAACGTGAAGAAGTGGCAGATCCCACGATTCATCAACACGGATAAAGCGCCCGCCTATGGTCGCGCGCTTGCTCTGCTCAAACGCGAAGGCCGGTGCCCGTCTGACGTTGAACACCGACAGATTAAGTACCGGAACAACGTGATTGAATGCGATCATGGCAAACTGAAACGGATAATCAACGCCACGCTGGGATTTAAATCCATGAAGACGGCTTACGCCACCATCAAAGGTATTGAGGTGATGCGTGCACTACGCAAAGGCCAGGCCTCAGCATTTTATTATGGTGATCCCCTGGGCGAAATGCGCCTGGTAAGCAGAGTTTTTGAAATGTAAGGCCTTTGAATAAGACAAAAGGCTGCCTCATCGCTAACTTTGCAACAGTGCCGCTTTCTGCAATTCCACTGGCCTGGCGACTACAGAACCAAGTCACATCATGAACTTGTGCATAAGAGACGTGTTCTTGCTTGTTCAGCAGTACAATGAGTTCACGAATGACGTCTTCTGGCGCACCACTGGCCGCGAACCGAAGCAAAGCTGCATGCGTAAACGGGGTTTCAATCGCGGAGATTTGGTAAAACAGTCCACCAGGATAACGCGCTAATGCGATCATTGAGACCATCACAGCGGAAGCTGCGCCTATCAGTGTCAACAATGGCATTACACCACCCATCGCTATAAAACTGGCCCCAGCGCTCACCATCGTCATTCCCGTGATCAGTGCAGTTGTTCCGGCCAAATTACGCTTCATGGTAACGCGGCGCATGCCCTCTAACGAGATATGACCCGCTCTCGCTTCCTGTTCAAGGAAATGCGAAAGGGACTCGTTGTACTCGGTGCCGGGTGTAATACTGCCTCTAAATTTGGACATAGTGCCCCCTGTGCTTGTATTACTGACAGGTTAACCCTGAGGCACTGACTGACGAAATTAAAAGGGCAGCAGAATGAGGGGGTTTTAAGACAAAAAAAGAGCCTTTTATTGAGGCTCTCTTTTGTGAAAATGGTGCAGCGCTTAGCGCTAATCCGGTAACGCGAGCAGGTGATAAAACGGCTTTTGCGCCAATTCCGTATTGGATAGGCCCCAACAGCAAGAAGCCAGCAGCGACTCCACTTTGTCCACCCTCCCTGTTAACACCACTTCGACTGGGTCGGTTTGTGTGCCGTCGTTATTGAAACCGGAGTCTAATGAGGCTTTTCTGATCCGTAGGTAGTCCGTATTTGCATTTAATCGTGCCGCGTCCATCTTCAGCCATTCCACTTCCGTTAACAGTGAGTACGGCCAGCCCATTTGAGACAGGGTACCCAAGATCGTTGTCAGCCGATACAAGTCGTTTTGAGTGGTCAGCTTGCCAGTCCCGCTGTCGTACAAGTATTGAAGCTTTTCCTTCAGCTTGGCATTGGTGGGGTGATTCTCACCTTGGCTGATAAGCCAGCGCAAGTCAGGGGCAACGTCCTTGTGAAAACGCTTTTGACGCATTGCCTGCTTCAACCATTCGAAGAGAAAAAGGTGCTCTTGTATATTTCCGTTAGCACGGCCATCTCTTTTGGCAATACCCAATGCGGTAAGCGCACACCAGGCAAGGTGCGCGCTCATTTGGTTTAAGGTCGTCTTTGTTTGGTTCATAACGTCAAGTATTGCCTATATTTCTCTTTTGTTTACAGCGCTATTTTACCCGAAATCTCACTGATATTCATGACACAGTTGCCCTGGGGCTGAGTTAAGACGTTAGTCAAATGCGAAGTCTTTAAAAGCACACTGACTACGTTAGCACCTTTTTCGCAATGTTAGTGGTCTGGGTGTTCTAACGAAGGTGTATCCTGAGTCAGACCCGTTTTTGCAATACTGTCAGTCAGCGAATTAATATTTTTTTCCATCTTAAGGCGAGCATCGTGATTGTCTTTTTCTTTTTTTGCCCGGAAAAGCATGGCATCCACGGCTCGGGTATGCACCGCGCTCATCGGCACGCCGGACATGACAACTGCATTGAGATAGTCAATGGCGGGACGCTCGTCCTCTGGCCCATAGCCCAATTTGTCGTAGGCATCCTTAGACACCGTATAAAGCAATTCAATTTCACTGACTGTTAACAGAGCCTTGAACTTAGGCAAAGCCCCATAGAAGAACAGACGAGTTAAGACCAGGATGCTACCACAACCCAGCGCGTAGTACCCCGCCAGATCCATTACACGGTGAAATTCTGAGTCACCGAAACCGACCAGATGGGTACATAAATAAGTAAAGCCATACAAGACCACAAAAAATAACATTGGCGTCAGCACAGCCGACAAGAGGATATTTTCAATAAACACAGTGACCTTCAGCATACGGCTATTACTCTGCCGTTGCAGGTACAGTTGAATGTCTGTCTTATCCATATTCATCATGCTCTCTTTGAGCACTCAAACCGTTCGTGTTAGACGGTCTGAGCGTTACGATATTTAGGGGCGGCTATACGACCGTTTTGTTTTTTCAATGGCAGATTCGAATGTCTGGCTCAAGGCGTTCAGCTTGGAATCACGTTCATCCGCCTCGACCAATGCGTTAATTTTTCGCCGGTGGCGATAATTCATTGGGATCCCTTCCCTGATCAGAGTGTCGAGGTAATCAATACCCGACTTTTGTATTGACTCTGAACACCCCATTTCTTGGTATACGCTGAACGTTTTGGAACAAAGCGCCTCGATTTCACTTACTTCCAGCAGCGGGCACAGGCGTGGAAACACACACGAATAGTACAAATGCACAAAGGCCAGCAAGCAGACACAGCCCCCGGTAAAGAAGCACAACGGGATGAATAAGAGCTCATCCACAATTTTCGGCATGATGATCAGGTGAGCGATAGAAAACAGCAACGCCATGATAAGGAAGGAGATAAGCGGTGGTGTGAGGATGCAGTCCATCAGACGTGTGAACTTCAACAACCCACAGGAGCTTTGACGTTGTAGGTACAATTTGATGTCAATTTGTTCAGTTTTCATGTTGTCCTCTTCGGTTAACGGTCGTTTGCTTTTTTCTGTACATCTTCACATTTGGGCGAAACCCCGTGCGAGCCCTGCTCTTGCGCACTCAGGATCCACCAGCCATTTTCGACTTTATGCCTTGGGCTCAACCCGTCATCATCCGCCCAACGCATTGCTACCACGAAGTTATAATTGTTAAGCCAGCGGACAGCTGTTTGACAGTACAAGGCATTTTGCAGCATTGCTTTAATGCGATTGCTGATTTTTTTTGCCTCAGCGGGACTGCTCGTTGGGTTGACGTTGAAAATCAGCGCCGGATCTGCCTGCATCATGCTCCAGGTGATAATGTCTGCTTCAGAGACTCGTGCATGGCACTGCAAAAACTCGTTATTTCGGATGGCAATACGCGACACCGCACTTGGCCGAACAGCATTGCTTTCCAAAAGTGTCGGTAATTTATCTCGGTACTGCATCTGGTCAATTTGCTTCGACTGTAATGCCGAATCTGGTTTTTCCAGTGTATGCGACCCGTGACCCGCGATTAAATATCCGGCATGGTGATTGTGCAGCGCCTTGTAAATCCACATCGGGAACCGGTGTTCAGCCGTCATGCTGGTGGCAACAATCAATGCCTGATCGTAATCAGGGAAAAACACTTTTTTATGCGACCCGAATTGAATGGTTTTTGCGCCCATCAATAGTGGTGAGCCTACAGAACGATGATAAGGTGCGGCCAAGGTAGGTCCTCCGATACAACGTTGAAAGTTAGAAGGTACACATCGAGACGTAGCCCGACTTCTCCGATACGTCTTCCGGCTTTTTATCCAACTTGACTTGGCGATCTTCGTCGCGCATTAAATCGTACCGCAACACCTTGGTGCCCAGAGATTTTGACATGTCTCGGCAATGGATAAGGATGTGAACACGATTGGGTGGCAGGTGCGGGAACCGCTGCAAAAGGATTTTTGTGAACACGACAAACGACGTTTCATTGGTGTCAAATCCATATAGGTCTTCCAGGATGAAGTAAGTGTGATTTTTATTTCCCAACTTCCCCGGCTCAGGGCACAGCTTGACGCGAAAATGAATGGCCTCGCAGGACCATTCACGGTGCGGCAGCGCCATGAGTACGAAGTCTTTTAGTAAAGTGGACATAGAACCTCTCTGGTTGTGTTAGTTGCGCCCTTGGGCGATAAAAAAATTTTACGGGCAGTGATCCCGGTGACGAAATAAATCAGATCTGTTACAGGCAAGAGTTGCTTTTCACACAGAGGCGTACATACGCCGCTTCGACTTTCTGATGGATTGACGTAATGTCGTTGTGAATGTTGCTAAGTTCGATCCGCCTGGCATGGTAGGCGTTGGATAGTTCTATGCAGCGAAAACGTTGAGCCGCGATGTACTCGGCATGACTGGGGTTTTCCTGCATCGCAACGCCCCACTGCTTAGCAGCACGTAAGT
Source organism: Providencia sp. PROV200 (assembly GCF_049901995.1). Lineage (NCBI taxonomy): Bacteria > Pseudomonadati > Pseudomonadota > Gammaproteobacteria > Enterobacterales > Morganellaceae > Providencia > Providencia sp. PROV200. The sequence goes on along the minus strand of NZ_CP096308.1, from coordinate 133,832 downwards.
ACAAGTGTTTTGCCTCAAGCTCAAGTGCGATTTTGACTGCATCCACCTCGGGCAAATACTGTTTACCCAGGCGGTCAACGATATTCGATAAAACCTTCCTGCGTGCCATCAGACCAACTCCTACGGATAGTTGAAATATTGTACGGAATTGAGAGGATGGTACGATCGGTTGGGAAGTTGACGAAGAGAAAAGCAGGACAAAACGAGCGCCTTTTATTGCGTCTCGTTTTACGACGTCGCTAGCTTGGATATTAAAAACTTAAGGGGCAATTCAAAAGATTCTTTGTAGAATCTAAATTGTACTAGCACTGACTTGTGCTCGATGCTACGGCAAATCACAAATCAATTTTAAATATTGGCCTGTACTAAATATTCATATAAAGCGTTCTATGCCCCGGATTTATCTAGCACCACAACAGCTGGATTACTCTTTATATTTTTAATAATGATTCTGCCGTTGTTATACACTATAGTACGATGAGTTTTTGTTAGAGAGTCATCCCAATAACAAGGGTCGGAATCAAGATCTTTCCAATCATTTGGATTGTTTTCTTGTGGACGAAAAACCCCCATGCGAGTAGTGAAATCATTTTTAGGAAGACCATAAAAATCTTCAACCTCTGCCATTATACGAACCAGCAGAGAGAGCGCCTCTTTACGATCAGCAACAGGGGGGTGAGCTAGAAGTTTTTCGAAAAACAAATTAAGACGAACAGCTCTTGGGGGAAACGCCATAAAACAACCTCCAAAGTAATTAGTGATAATTGAATACCCATTGGATAAGAATCAAATCCCATATATTACACATTTATAACATGTTTTCATGTGGGGAAAATTATTTTGTGTCATTTAGCTATCTATTTCTCTATGTTATCCCACTCCTTTTCTCATTGATAATTTTGTAAACGGTTGAACGCGCAATCTGCATTTCTTTGGCAATGACAGTACCGCCTAACCCGCTTGCCTTCAGTTCTAAAACTCGTTCACGGTCAACCGACCGTTTGCGTCCAAATTTAACACCTTTGAGTAATGCTTCTTGCCGCCCCTCGTTTGTTCGTTCAAGGATTCGTTGTCTTTCCGCTTCAGCAACTGCTGATAAAATGGTGACCACCATCTTTCCCATTGAACCTTCCGTGCTTATGCCATCATCCAAAAATCGAACAGCGACACCCATTGAGTCAAATTCTTTTATTAGTTGGATCATGTCTGCGGTGTCTCGGCCGAGCCGGTCTAACTTTTTCACTAGGATAATATCACCCATCTCAACTTTAACTTTGAGTAACTGTAATCCTTCGCGATTAATATGGCTTCCCGATTCTTTATCGGTAAATAAACGGTGCTTTGCAACCCCAGCATCAATTAACGCTTTTTTCTGAATGTCAAGCGATTGTTGGCTGGTGGATACCCTAGCGTAACCAAAAAGACGCAAAATGTGTCTCCTAATTCATTATCGGACATATAGTGTCTATTAATTAAAATAATCGACTTAATAGACACTATTTTATTATTAATTTCAAGTGTCCGAAATATTATAACATATCGGACATTAATTAAATTGACAATATACCTTCCAGGTTATATCATTCATTATAACTCGGAGGTTATATATATTTATGTGGGAAATATTAACGAGAGATCTCTTTGATTCTTGGTTCGAAGAGCAAAATGAGGAAACTCAGATTGAAGTGTTGGCAGTGTTAATGATTTTACGTGAGGATGGCCCCAATCTTGGACGCCCTCAAGTTGACACCCTGAAGGGCTCACAGTTTCCCAACATGAAGGAACTGCGAATTCAGGTTGGTGGTCATCCGATTAGAGCGTGTTTCGCATTTGACCCAATTCGTCGTGGCATTGTGTTATGTGCCGGTGATAAGAAAGGAAAAGATGAAACCCGTTTCTACAAGAAATTAATCAAGATGGCCGATGCGGAATATGCAGCGCACTTATTAGAGCAGGAGAAATAACATGTCCACTTTAAATGAACTACTTGCAAAACAATCCCCCGAAACGCTGGCAAAAATTGAAGACCGAGCAGAAGAAATCCGGCGTGAAATCACACTAGCTAAAATTCGTGAGGAACTGAAACTTTCTCAAACTGAGCTAGCTCAATCACTGGGCGTTTCGCAACCTTCTATTGCTAAGCTTGAAAATGTTGATAACGATCCGAAGCTTTCAACTCTGAAGCGCTACATTAAAGCTTTAGGCGGTGAACTTTCTATCGATGTAACGTTACCGAATGGTAAGAGAATTGGATTGCATCTTTGAGCATAAAGCCTCTCAAGTTCATTTATAAATAAAAATATCTTTATTAAGCATGTCAAGGAGGAGTACATAAAAAAAATGGTGGCGCTGTTGCAAATTAAGGTGAAATTATGCATGTCAATTCAATAAGGTGAATTTTAGTGATGCAAAATATTGATGAACAAGAAATATTAGAGTTAATGATTGCGAATTATTCAAACTCTAAGTTTTCTCAAATAACTGAGCTGTTAAGGATGTCTAACAAAGGCAATGACTTATTGATGGAGTTTAGTAAATATGAAAACGGCGGATTCAAGTCCGAAGTGCAACGCTAAGCCGCCTTTCTTAGCTCCGCAAACACCACCGAAGGTTGTCTGAACCCCAGACACTTGCGTGGCCTGCTGTTCAACGCTCCCTGATAGCGTTGTAAGTCTTCTTCTGTCACTGTCCGCAGGTCTGTTCCTTTCGGGATAAACTGTCTTAACAATCCATTCGTATTCTCGTTCAGCCCACGCTCATGCGAGGCATACGGATGGGCAAAGTACGTATCTGCGTTCAGTGCTTCTGCTATCGCCTTGTGCTCACTAAACTCTAGACCGTTATCGAACGTTATTGTGTGACATACATCCTGATACTCACTCAGCAGTGAGATAATGGCCTTACTGACTTCCACCGCATCCTTTGAAAACACCTTTTTTGTCAGGTAAATACGGCTTTTGCGTTCTGCCAGTGTCACGATAGCACCAGTGCCCTGTTTACCCTGCACCAAATCGGCCTCCCAGTCCCCCAGACGGCTACGGTCATCGACGACTGACGGCCGTAGCTCAATGGATACCGCGTCAGGGATGCGCCCTCGTTTCTGCCCGTAGCCCTTACGATATCGCCGTTTGCCCTGCCTAAGATGCCTGTACAACTCGCCACCGCTACGCTTATCCGCATAGATATACTGGTAAATCCATTCATGGCTGACGCTAAGACCAATAATGCTGCCAATTGCACTTATTTGCTCAGGACTCCACTTCCACTCCAGAGCAAATATCACGAAATCTATGGTCTGCTGAGGAATTGTCCTTTTGGCAGATGACAGTCGCCTATCACAGCACTTCTGGTGTGCCTGTTGTGGGTTATAACCAGTATCTGAAGTGTTACGCCTCAGTTCACGGGAGACCGTGGACTTGCTTACACCGATACGGATACCTATCTCATGGCAGGATAAATTATCCTCACGCAGTATCGATATCTGGTATCGTTGTCCTTCGGTTAGTTGCTGATACTTCATACTTACTCGCTCATCTTTGGTCGGAAGAGCAGGATAGCTTATCAGTAGCTAACCGTCCTTCCATCTAACATGACCGAGCGTTGCACTTATTATCTGAATTCGCGAACAGATTAAATTATTACCTATCTTTAACTTCTATTTATCACACCATAATTAACATATCTTCGATTTATGCTAGCCTAGCGCTACTTGACAATGATGGCGGAATTAAAAGCCCATCATCTAACCCAAAGGGTGTTTCAAGAATGAAGCTAGAGCCTTTCGTTGGTTTGTTGATTATCCAATTTCAAAAATTAGCAGAAACACATATAAAATATACAAAAGTAGTCAAAGACGAGAAAACAAGAATTTCTAAAGAAGAGAGTGAGTTGAAGATTTTTGAATTTATAAAACGCATAAAATCAATACGTGAATTTCAAAATTTGCGTGACGGCTCATTTGCACATCCATTCGAATTAAGAAATGAAATTAAAGTTTATAAGAACCAGGATATTGCTGAAACTTTTCAAAAAGCTATAACTGAATTCTGCGCCCCTGATATTCAACTAATAAAAGATAAGCTAGTGAATATGGTAAATAAAGAAACTTGTACAGGGGCTACTTATTTTAATAAATTAATGCTTTCTTTGCCAGAGAGCGAAGTTAATGAAAAGGAAGAATACAAAAAGATTATCAAAAGACAAGAGAATACATTTCGTGAATTTACTTCCTCCGTTAATAAGCCTGATTCTTTCAGTAACTTTAATTTATTGTTTCATGGTTTTTTATCATATTATTTTTGTGGATCTAATTTGGTTATAGAAAAAAATGAATTGAAATATAAAACAACAATGAAGGATTGTGTTTTTATTAAGTCATTATATGATTACTCCGAATATGTTAAAGTGAAATATTTAAGAAATATTGTGATCTATCTTTTGAATGAAGACAAATCATTTAACGAGCTACATCAAAAAGCCAGAACGTTAAAAGACAGTATTTGATATAAGTAACTGTTTTTCTATTCATAAACCGCCCCAAGAGGGGCGTGATGTCACTTTTCTCTATAAAAAATAAAATAACATTTTTGAATGCGCATGCTGTTGTTGATGTAACCGCAAAGACCTTCTCTGCCATTAGCGTCACGGCCGATCCACAATCCAGCCAGGCGCTTGTCTGGCTTTTCGGACAGTACATAGACCTTATTGTTGAATCGCTCTACGCTTGCTTTTGGCGTGCCTTCTGGAATGTTAAACTCACCCAGGTGCGCGTAGCTGTTCAGCCGCAGAACCGTAATACTGCCCTTTTCACCAGGCTCGGCTTGCTGCACTGATTCTTTGGTTGCCTGCCCAGCCTTCCCGGCGTAGACCGTGTTTGGGTCAAACTGTGGCGCAGCAAATGCGCTGCCGGTTAAAATGATTAGCGCCCCCACCAGCGCCAGGATTTTAGATTTCATCGGATACCCTCGTTGGATGCGCCCTATACCGCTTTAGGCGCAGATTATCAGCACAATCTCACACCCCCACGGCATGTGAATGGCCCGTATAAAGAGCTCCATAATTCAGGAGAAAAGGCGTTTTTTCAATACGAGCGGAGGGAAAGCGCTACGAATTGAGGACGAAAAAGGCGATCCCTGCACAGGCAATGCAGGTAGTCATCACCAATACCCCGAAATAGCGATAAAGCGATGAGAGGAATATGAAGATAATCAGCCCAATCAGAGTCGCGAGCCAAACACCCGGCGCTATCCCGAAGGCATACCAGGCATCAGCTGGAACCCAATACCTCGGCCAGTAGATAGAGATGAGCGCCTTGCCAAAAAGAATGCATCCAAACAACAGACTGATCAGCAGAGCATAGTGGAAAAATCGAAAGTAGAGCCCACCACTACGCATTCGGCTTTGGCTCGTAGTCACCTGGTTCAGTGGCAATAACTTCACCCAGTTCGGGGCTGTACCGGAGTAATTCGTTTTTATCCAGGTACTCAACGTGGCGTTTTGTTTTGCTGTTCGAGAAGCCGAGCTCATGCGCCAGCATATTGATAGAAGGACCGATGCCGGTGCGCTTCATCATGCTTTTCACCGCTTTGATAATGGCTTTACGATCTTCTGTCAGGTACACCTTATCAGTCAGTTCATCATAGCCCTGCCCTTTAGCAATACGCATCGTTCTGGCCGTGGTTTTCTCTCCATCTATAATGATACGGCCTTGCTCATGCAGCTGCTTCACACGCCGGGCAACCAGCCCCTTTGAATAACCCAGGGCCTTACCGATATCATCGTAAGTTGGTGGAGCGCCCTCTTCTTTGATGCATTTAACCAGGTAGTTAAATAGCGTCTCCAGATGGGCTGAAGGGACTTTAGCTTTCGTCACCAGTGGCTCAGTTTCGTTTGCAGGTAGTTGGTCTGACATGATCTTTGGTCACCTCAAGCAATATTAGGCTGGTTATGGTAATGGGCGGATCCGGGTCACACTGGCGTTAACCTGGCTTACCGGCGTTTTGCCTTGCAGGAGAGTTCTGGTTTCAGACAGTGAGATTAACGCATCCTCCAGCAATTGAATTTCTGCGTCGGAAGAGGCTTCACTAATGGCTGAATTAATCCTTTCGCCGACTGTATCGAGCTCCTGAATCACACTCGAAATGACACCAGTAAGATGAGACATATACCACCTATTCGTTATGTTTACTCTATTGTAAAACAGCGCTCAAATCCAGATGTTTAACGCGCTTTCTCATGCCTGCTCTGAGAGACAATTTCCAGACCCAGACTTGTGACCTCATAATGACAGCTGCCTTTATGCTTCAGGAGTTGCCGGGCCACCAATGCGTCAAGAATGATCCGGCTCCGGCTCAGTGTCTGAACGGTTAGTGGGCAACCCGGCCACCATTCTCCATCCTGCTGGTTAACGATATCGTGCAGCAACGCGTGCTGAAGTTTACCCAGTGGTGACGACATGGTTTTTCCTTTTCAATGCGGCTCGCCGGGCTTTAATGCGGGCGTGCGCTTCGGCTTGGGGATCGGTGCATAATTGAATCGCAAGTAAGAGCTGGTGGCGCTGCTTCCGTTCATCAGCGGTCATAAAATTGAGAGCAGTAAAACCGACGGGCATGGTGCCGTGGATACGGTAGCTCTCATCGAAGCGCGCTTGCGCTGCTGCGCTGAGCGCATTGAAACGAGCAGTGACTTCATCTCGGCCAATGTCATTGAACAGTGCGATAGCGCTCAGTTCGTCTTGGGGCGTGCTGGTCATAACGATTTGCCTGTTTGATTTGTTTACCCCTTCATTGTCACATCAGACCGTCCGGTGACGAAGGGGTTAGGCGAAGTTATTCAGTCCAGTGCGTGAGCTCGTCATCCACGATGTAATCAGCTTCATCCTGCTCAAACTCTTCGGCATCAGAGATGCTTTCTAAAGACGACTCAGCCCAATCACGGCATTGGGCCTTCCGCTCATCCTCACTACCGAACTCCCAGGATACCGAACGGGACAGCCAGGCGTTGTACAGTAATTCAAGGTTGTTTGCTTTAGTGCTCATAAATCTCTCTGATAATAATTAGATCGGTTATGAATGGTTACCTACACAAGTAAAGCATGAGGTGTACGCTCGGCGAAATTCCTGGCAGGAATGGAAATGGGAAGTTGGTGTATTGTAATGATTAGATTATTTATAGTTAGATCAATGTCTGGTATTAATATATTATTTTCGTTAATTAATTATATATCACTACCATATCACACATTGGAGGTGTTATGTCTGGAGTAAGACCCATCATTATGGGTAAGGCAATGGCTTTAAATGGCGACAAAACAACTACCGGTGCAACATGTATTGCAACCATAGAAACTGTAACGTGCTTTAATAAAAAAGCATTAAGAGTGGGTGACCCGACAACAAAATGCCCGAAATGTGGACAGACAGGCACCGTTGTTTCTGGGCAGCAAGGTTTTCTAAATCATGGGAAACTTCAAGCCGTACATGACTCAATTGTACAATGCGGCTGTCCGGCAGGTTCTAACAAGGTTATTGCTCATAGTGTAGCAGCACAAGCCCAGCCAAGTCGTTTTGCAACTCAAGCCCCAGCACCATCAACACCTTCACAGGGAACCAGCTTTGGCAGTCGGATCAACCCCGTAGCGCCAGCACCTTTAAATGGTGAATGCAGGGTTTCAGATAACTTGCTCTATGATGGCGTTTTTGTGTGGACGGAAACATTTGGTTCAGGCCATTCATTTATAACAATCCACAAAAATAATAAAGTCTCATTATATTCATACGGTCGCTACGGAACGCCAGGACCATTAACTTTAACGGGTGATGGAATACTTTTATATATGACCGGTGAGGATGCTCGAAAATACATCAGAGATGAGTTATATATAACGAATGCAAGGGTTTTTAAAATAACAGATGCGGACACAGACAAAACAGAAACTTATTTTAATAACCTTTGGAAATCAGGCAGCATACCTAACCTACCTGAAAAAGCAGGTGAGTTGACTCGTAGAAACGGAAGGTCTATAGATGTTTATGATGTCTCAGGTAATAATTGCACAACTCATACAGTGAAAGGGTTGAAGCAATCTGGCACACGTATATTTGAAGAGAGTTACACTCCAATACGAACGCAGTATCCGGTCGAGCGAGAAGAGGCGTTCACGGTGCCTGTTTCATTCCAGAGTTATTTGAATGGTAAGAAAAATAACTTTAATAAGCTTGATGTAATTGAAGTAACAAATGTCTTTCATGAACAGTACCCAAATATTGACAATCTTACGCCATCAGATAAAGGGACAATGATTCAAATTTTTGAATTTGCCACATCGTCAGCTCAAATTGGTGGAGAAGCAACAAGCTTTGATGGTGGAGAAATGGGTGGAGGGGTATTAGGTAGCACTTATGATAAATAGAACGTTTTTAAGATGGTTTTTGACCATCCTGTTGGTTTTATTATTTTATTTAGGCTTGGCCGTCTTTGATTTCGGGTTTAGTTCAAGCTTTACATACAACTACATGGTGATGGGAGATAATGAACCTATTACCGTTTGGCGTGCTTTCGTGGAGGATTTACGCGCCTACCACCAAAACACGTTGGCTTATGTATATCTGGGCACCCCAGTTTTGCTGGCGCTGTTATTTGTCATTCATAAAAAAATAAGATAGTAACTGTTATGACGAAGTCGGTGAGGGACTCCCCTCACCGGTACCGTTCACCCGCATTGAATCGTTCGATTAACACCGGCAAAGTATCAGTAAGACCATAATTAGCGACCGCTTTATCGCTGGCAGATTGACGCATAACCCCATTTTCAACGACGACAAAAGCCGTAATTCCGCTAAAGATAGTTTTTTCTCCCTCATAAACTTCGACGAACACACCAGGCTCAATGAGTTGTCGTTTAGGTCTGGAAGAAGGCCCGCCATTCGATGCCCGATCACCTTTCTTTGTCTTTGAGCTACCTGGCATGAACTGACCACCTTTATAGTGTTCACCGTTTACACCAACTTCGCCGCCTTTCTTTGCTTGGCCTTTCATGTCGATTAGTAGTCCTATTAATAGGTGGTATTAAAGAAAAGCCGGGTTAACACCCGGCCAGAAAAGTGAGGCCTTGATAGCTTACCCAGCACTGGGGTAAAGACGGTTTGTCTATACTGACTGGCTCACCGCAGTGGGCGACTGAAGAGCCAAGAAAGCCAGCGCCTAGCGCCAATACTAGCAATACCGAAAAAAGTGCTTTTTTATTCATTTCCGGGCTTGGTTAAATAAAACGATGACCGTTGTTATAGCGTGCGATCAGGTCGTCAATTCTACCTGTCAGTCCGCACATCCCAACGGCCACGTCACTGGCATTAATCTGCATAATGCCTTCTTCATCGACAGCGACCACTGCGCGCACTCGATCGAAGATCGATTCTTTTCCTGACTCCACCAGCTCATACCGACCTGGCTCAATCTGAAGTCGCCGTAAATCTCGGCTTTTGCGTTGAAGTGATTGGGTCATGAGTTGTTCCTGTTAGTTGTGGCTCCCATAGTGTGGCACAGCACATTCAGGGAACGAAATGATGTAAGTTTGCGATGCTGATTCAAACATTCAGGCGCATAATCCCCCTCGCAAAATAACAGTTTTCAAAATGATGTCGTGATTTTTAGGCAAAATGGTCACCAGTCAGCGACCGTATTTCACCATCAGTTCGTGATCACAAAAGTAGGCACCCCTGCCCCTATCGTCACGCGCTGCAAGTACGCTTCTATCGCGGGCTTATCCAAGACCCCGGTATGACGTAATTCAGCAGCCATGTCCGTTAATAACGTGACGTTGTCACGCATGAACTGGTTTATGATAGTGATCTGTTCGGCATGAAGGGTATTAAAGGCGGCGATGTTATGTCGCAGAGATTCGTCTTTACCGTCATCGATCAGTAGCACATTGCCAAAGCCGTTCTGAAGGTAACGGTCCGCTTGCTCACCCCATGAACGCATGTCCTCCTGCGACCCTTCGAATTGCTTGCCATAGACGGCCAATTCCGCAGCGGAGCCTCCGAGTGCCAACAACATTCGCCAATAAAGCTGATCGCGTGATGCTCGGCCATCAAGCGCAACGTTGCTTTCCATATAGCCCAGACGTAGTACAGTTCCGCGTGTTTCACGCGTAATGGCAACCCGCATGAATTCCGGATGAGTATTCTGAAGGGCATAGACCAGGGCATGGCCGCATTCATGGATTGCTGTCAGTTTCAGCGAGGCCTCTGATCGGCGAAGGGGGGCAGAAAAACGCCCATATTCGATATGTTGCGTTTGAATTTTTGAATTGCGTATGCATAACCGGTAAACAAAGGTGACAAGATAAAAACTTACCACTGCACTAATCGCCAATTCCGGGTCACGTAGTGCCCCGTCAATAACGCCATTAATCTCACCTTGGACCTGAGCGAAAAAACGGCAGACCAGCTGAAAAACGATCACCAGCAAAACGATATCGTAGACGAGCTTACCGAAGTAGCCGAGATAATCGAAAGTCGTAGTGCGCATAAAAGTGCTGATCACTAACCAGACCACAGCCAGAGGCATCGCCAGACCTAATAGGTTAACGATTATTTTTGTTGCTCCTGTCGCAGTATCGGGTGCAGGCCATCCCCAGAGGGACCAGAGGAGGAGCCCGGCCAATGCGATGAAGGAAAGGTGCTCACGAACAAAGGCGGTTGCACGAACCCATAGCGGGATCTGAGGCTTAAGCATGATTTTCCTCCCAGAGATGGATGGGGCCATTGGTTTGACGATGCTGTAGCGGTCGGGTCAATACCGCAGGGTTTGTCTCGTTGAAATACCGGCCAATTTCAATATCCGCTTTCACGGCACGAATGATGATACCGGCTAAGTGCAACGCCTCGGGCAGATCATAAACCGTCGGTTCGTCAATGGGGTCACCGCATTGCTCTTGTCCTGCCGTGATGCACAAAGGAATGACCAGGTCGCTTTCTTTCGAGTGAAAATCGCAGCTGAGCATGTGGCTATCATCATGACGGTAAGGCCAAACATGCGCGGTGAGCGCCTGACCTTTGGCCTGTTCACGGACATAGGCCACTATCTTTCCTGCAATGCCATGAAGCCCTGTATCGGTGAAGGTAAACCCAGAGGGAACGAGTTGACTCTTTTTGGGCGATTCCAGCGCGTCACGGGCATCGCTTTCGAGTTGGTATTGATCCAGCATCTCGGCAATGGCTTCGAAATTTAGCACATCGCTTAGTGCCTTGTTCAGATCGCCATTATGGGCTTGACTGGCTTTCAGGTGCTCTTCGGCCACCTTCACAAGCATATCAGCGGCCTGATCAAACAACCTCGCAGCCTGACGCATCAAGGACTCCGTTGCGGTTGACTCGGCTTTTGGCAATAAACCTGCCTGATAAAGGGTGTTTTTGAGATGATTGATTGCGTTTTCGTAGTTCATGGAGCTATGCCTATCGGTGGTATGAAGTTCCTCATGGTAGTGGCCGCACTGGGTATAGCGAATATTTAAGGTCCTCGTTTTGATGCCCTTTTCTGTACTCCGGTTTTCACGTCAATGTTATGGTTTTCAAAATTCATAATGAGGACTGCTTTGATGAAGAAAACAATGCTGGTTTTGCTGGTTGGCTTAGCTAATTCAACGATGGCACAAGCCAGTTTCACGATCCTTGAGGATGCCGACACGCAAGCCTATGAATCACCCAATTATGATGGCGGCCTCTATGGATCCAACGTACAGGATAATCTTCCGAAGCCGCCTGCCACTGAAGAAAAGCCAGAACCGGAACCGATCCACTCTGTTGATGTTGGTCAATTTAGCGTCGCGGGCATCCGCCTGGGAATGGATTTGAATGACGCGCTTGAAGCTGCGAATAAACACGCAGAGCAACGAAACATCAATGGTGTACGAACGCAAAGCCGTGATGGCAAAGTTACGGGAATGGCCTGGGCAAACAGTAATGAAGAGGTCATTGTGCAGCTGATTGATGACACTGAAGCAGCGCCAGATAAAAGCCTTGTAAAGGCTATTCGGTACACCTTCAATAACCCTGACAGTCTGGTCGCTGGCGCGATCGAAAAATACGGTGACCCCAGCACTAAATCTAATGGTAAGTTTATCTGGTGCGCCGCGAAAAGTGATGTGAAGAGTGAGTGCGATATGCGCGCCGCATGGATGCAGATTGATACCTACACGGTCAGCAGCATTGGCATTTTAGATGCAGTGGATCCAACTCTGATAAAACGCCTTAAGCAATTGCCCGTTGAAAAAGATGGCGATACAGCCGCAGAAGAGAAAGACGCTCAAGCATCGGTTTCACCTGGCCTATAAGAAAACAACCAGCCAAACGGCTGGTTGAATAACGTATTAAATACAAGAACCACCGGACGTATCGATGACCTGCCCTGTAATCCAACGACTTCGTTCTGAAGCCAAAAATGACACAACCTCGGCAATGTCGTTAGGTTTACCCACGCGTGAAAATACCGAGAATTCAGACGCCATCTTTTGAGCCTGTGCTTCGTGTAGCCAACCGCTGTTCATGTCAGTATCAACAACACCAGGGGCAACAGCATTCACCGTAATACCACGAGAGCCCAATTCGCGTGCCAGCGATAACGTGAGCGTATTTATCGCACCCTTAGATGCCGCATAAATAGCTCGTTGGGGATCGGCAACTCGGGTTAAAACCGTCGATACGTTGATGATGCGCCCTGCTACATTAATGTGTGGTATCGCTGCTTTTAGTAAGAAAAACGGCGCTTCAACGTTGATAGACATGACTGTATTATAAATAGCAGGCTCAGTTTCAGTAATTGAAGCAGAAGGCGCGACACCGGCACAGTTAACCAGAATATCAATCCCTTGATAACCTTTTTCCTGAATGCGCTGGAAGAATTTCTGCCAAAGCTGGGATGCTTCCTGCCCTGCATGACTTGCAAAGTCCGCAGTAAAGACATCGGCATCGGCACCCAGCTGGTGGACCTCGTGAATGACAGATTTTGCCGCCTCCTGGTCTTTACCGCAATGGATCCCTACGTAGGACACGCCCATTTTAGCTAACGTCAGCACTATCTCACGCCCTATCCCCCTTGAGCCTCCCGTCACTAAAGCTACTTGGGGTCGTCTCAGAATTCGGAAAATAAAGCACGCTAAGGCGTAGTCACCCCGTGACTCCCCCGCGCCGATGCAGCGAGCTTCGTTCCGTCTTGCAGTGACGCAATCAGCGGGCAGGAAACGTTCCCTTTCCGCGCATGGCAGGCGCACACCAGTTCAGACAGCACGGCCTCCATGCGTGCCAAGTCGGCCATCTTCTCGCGCACATCCTTGAGCTTGTGCTCGGCCAGGCCGCTGGCTTCCTCGCAATGGGTGCCATCCTCCAGCCGCAGTAGCTCGGCGATTTCGTCCAGGCTAAAGCCCAGCCGCTGGGCCGATTTCACGAACCGCACTCGTGTTACATCCGCCTCGCCATAGCGGCGAATGCTGCCATAGGGCTTGTCTGGCTCCGGCAGCAGGCCCTTGCGCTGGTAGAACCGGATGGTCTCCACATTGACCCCGGCCGCCTTGGCAAAAACGCCAATGGTCAGATTCTCAAAATTAATTTGCATATCGCTTGACTCCGTACATAACTACGGAAGTAAGCTTAAGCTATCCAAACCAAATTTGAAAGGACAAGCGTATGTCTGAACCACAAAAGTCTGAACCACAAAACGGGCGCGGCGCGCTCTTCGCCGGTGGGCTGGCCGCCATTCTTGCGTCGGCCTGCTGCCTGGGGCCGCTGGTTTTGATCGCCTTGGGGTTCAGCGGGGCATGGATCGGCAACCTGACGGTGCTGGAACCCTATCGCCCGATCTTCATCGGCGCAGCGCTGGTCGCGCTGTTTTTCGCCTGGCGGCGCATCTACCGCCCGGCGCAAGCCTGCAAACCGGGTGAGGTCTGCGCGATTCCCCAAGTGCGAGCTACTTACAAGCTCATTTTCTGGATCGTGGCCGCGCTGGTCCTGGTCTCGCTCGGATTTCCCTACGTCATGCCATTTTTCTATTAATCACAGGAGTTCATCATGAAAAAACTGTTTGCCGCCCTCGCCCTCGCTGCCGTTGTTGCCCCCGTGTGGGCCGCCACCCAGACCGTCACGCTGTCCGTGCCTGGCATGACCTGCGCCTCTTGCCCGATCACTGTCAAGCACGCGCTTTCCAAGGTTGAGGGCGTGAGCAAGACCGACGTAAGTTTCGACAAGCGCCAGGCCGTCGTCACCTTCGACGATGCCAAGACCAACGTCCAGAAGTTGACCAAGGCGACCGAGGACGCGGGCTATCCGTCCAGCCTCAAACGCTGATCCGTTAACCGAACTCGGGAGCGACACATGGGACTCATCACGCGCATCGCTGGCAAAACCGGCGCGCTCGGCAGCGTCGTTTCCGCGATGGGCTGCGCCGCCTGTTTTCCTGCCATCGCCAGCTTTGGCGCGGCCATCGGACTGGGCTTCTTGAGCCAGTACGAGGGGCTATTCATTGGCATCCTGCTGCCGATGTTCGCCGGCATCGCGTTACTCGCCAATGCTATCGCTTGGCTCAATCATCGACAGTGGCGACGCACGGCGCTCGGCACGATAGGCCCGATCTTGGTGCTGGCAGCGGTGTTTTTAATGCGGGCTTACGGCTGGCAGAGCGGTGGACTGCTCTATGTCGGCCTGGCCTTGATGGTTGGGGTGTCGGTCTGGGATTTCATCTCGCCAGCACATCGCCGCTGCGGGCCGGACAGCTGTGAATTGCCAGAACAACGTGGCTGACGGCAACAGCCGTAGCCACCACAGAAAAGGAAAAATACATGACCACCCTGAAAATCACCGGGATGACCTGCGACTCGTGCGCGGCTCACGTCAAGGAAGCCTTGGAGAAAGTGCCCGGCGTGCAATCGGCGCTGGTGTCCTATCCGAAGGGCACAGCGCAACTCGCCATTGAGGCGGGCACGTCATCGGATGCGCTGACTACCGCCGTGGCCGGACTGGGCTACGAGGCAACGCTTGCCGATGCGCCACCGACGGACAACCGCGCCGGCCTGCTCGACAAGATGCGCGGCTGGATAGGGGCCGCTGATAAGCCCAGTGGCAACGAACGCCCGTTGCAGGTCGTCGTCATTGGTAGCGGTGGAGCCGCGATGGCGGCAGCACTGAAGGCCGTCGAGCAAGGCGCGCAGGTCACGCTGATTGAGCGCGGCACCATCGGCGGCACCTGCGTCAACGTCGGTTGTGTGCCGTCCAAGATCATGATCCGCGCCGCCCACATCGCCCATCTGCGCCGGGAAAGCCCATTCGACGGCGGCATGCCACCCACACCGCCGACGATCTTGCGCGAGCGGCTGCTGGCCCAGCAGCAGGCCCGTGTCGAAGAACTCCGTCATGCCAAGTACGAAGGCATCCTGGACGGCAATTCAGCCATCACCGTTCTGCACGGTGAAGCGCGTTTCAAGGACGACCAGAGCCTTATCGTTAGTTTGAACGAGGGTGGCGAGCGCGTCGTGATGTTCGACCGCTGCCTGGTCGCCACGGGTGCCAGCCCGGCGGTCCCGCCGATTCCGGGCTTGAAAGAGTCACCCTACTGGACTTCCACCGAGGCCCTGGCGAGCGACACCATTCCCGAACGCCTTGCCGTAATCGGCTCGTCGGTGGTGGCGCTGGAGCTGGCGCAAGCCTTTGCCCGGCTGGGCAGCAAGGTCACGGCCCTGGCGCGCAATACCTTGTTCTTCCGTGAAGACCCGGCCATCGGCGAGGCGGTGACAGCCGCTTTCCGTGCCGAAGGCATCGAGGTGCTGGAGCACACGCAAGCCAGCCAGGTCGCCCATATGGACGGTGAATTCGTGCTGACCACCACGCACGGTGAATTGCGCGCCGACAAGCTGCTGGTCGCCACCGGCCGGACACCGAACACGCGCAGCCTGGCATTGGAAGCGGCGGGGGTAGCCGTCAATGCGCAGGGGGCCATCGTCATCGACAAGGGCATGCGCACCAGTAGCCCGAACATCTACGCGGCCGGCGACTGCACCGACCAGCCGCAGTTCGTCTATGTGGCGGCAGCGGCCGGCACTCGTGCGGCGATCAACATGACTGGCGGCGATGCGGCCCTGGACCTGACCGCAATGCCGGCCGTGGTGTTCACCGACCCGCAGGTCGCCACCGTGGGCTACAGCGAGGCGGAAGCACATCACGACGGGATCGAGACCGACAGTCGCCTGCTAACACTGGATAACGTGCCGCGTGCGCTTGCCAACTTCGACACACGCGGCTTCATCAAGCTGGTCATCGAGGAAGGTAGCGGACGGCTCATCGGCGTGCAAGCGGTGGCCCCGGAAGCGGGTGAACTGATCCAGACGGCGGTGCTCGCCATTCGCAACCGTATGACCGTGCAGGAACTGGCCGACCAATTGTTCCCCTACCTGACCATGGTCGAAGGGCTGAAGCTCGCGGCGCAGACCTTCAGCAAGGACGTGAAGCAGCTTTCGTGCTGCGCCGGATGAGGAAAAGGAGGTGTTCAATGAGCGCCTACACAGTGTCCCGGCTGGCCCTTGATGCCGGGGTGAGCGTGCATATCGTGCGCGACTACCTGCTGCGCGGATTGCTACGGCCGGTCGCGTACACCACGGGCGGCTACGGCTTGTTCGATGACACCGCGTTGCAACGGCTGCGCTTTGTACGGGCTGCCTTCGAAGCGGGTATCGGCCTGGACGCACTGGCGCGGCTGTGCCGGGCGCTGGATGCTGCGGACGGTGACGGTGCGTCTGCGCAGCTTGCCGTGTTGCGGCAACTCGTCGAGCGTCGGCGCGAGGCCCTGGCCAGCCTCGAAATGCAACTGGCCGCCATGCCAACCGAACCGGCACAGCACGCGGAGAGTCTGCCATGAACAGCCCAGAGCACTTGCCGTCTGAGACGCACAAACCGATCACCGGCTACTTGTGGGGCGCGCTGGCCGTGCTCACCTGTCCCTGCCATTTGCCGATTCTCGCCATTGTGCTAGCCGGCACGACGGCCGGCGCGTTCATCGGGGAGCACTGGGGTATTGCAGCCCTCACGCTGACCGGCTTGTTTGTCCTGTCTGTGACGCGGCTGCTGCGGGCCTTCAAGGGAAGATCATGACCGCTTCCCAGCCAGCCGAGAGTGGGCAGCTTTGAGCTTCGCTACCAATCTGGAGGAGTACCACCATGAACGCAAACGCCCCGAACACTGCCAGTTGCACCACCTGCTGCGTATGCTGCAAAGAAATTCCGCTCGATGCCGCCTTCACCCCGGAAGGCGCGGAATACGTCGAACATTTCTGCGGGCTGGATTGCTATGAACGCTTCCAGGCACGCGCCAAGGCCGCGACAGAATCTGACATTGCGCCTGTCCCTGGCGGTTCGCAGCCGTCAGATTGAGGCATACCCTAACTTGATGTCAGATGCCATGTGTCATTTTCAGAAGACGACTGCACCAGTTGATTGGGCGTAATGGCTGTTGTGCAGCCAGCTCCTGACAGTTCAATATCAGAAGTGATCTGCACCAATCTCGACTATGCTCAATACTCGTGTGCACCAAAGCGAGGTGAGCATGGCGACGGAGGCTCTGTTGCAAAGATTGGCGGCAGTCAGAGGTAGGCTGTCGCTCTGCGCCGATCAGGCGGCTGCTGCGAAATGGTGGTTGAGCATGCCCATGGCCTCCGTCAGCGCCGAGGGCCCAATGCCAAAAGCTCTCTCCACAAGGCGCACCTCGCCCCTGATGCCGGGCTGCAGGCACCAGGGGCGAGCCTGTCCTTTGCGCAGGGCTCGCATGACTTCGAATCCCTTGATCGTGGCATAGGCCGTGGGGATCGATTTGAAACCGCGCACCGGCTTGATCAGTATCTTGAGCTTTCCGTGATCGGCCTCGATCACGTTATTGAGATACTTCACCTGCCGGTGGGCCGTCTCCCGGTCCAGCTTTCCTTCGCGCTTCAATTCGGTGATCGCTGCACCATAGCTCGGCGCTTTGTCCTGATGAATCCCCTAATGATTTTTATCAAAATCATTAAGTTAAGGTAGATACACATCTTGTCATATGATCAAATGGTTTCGCCAAAAATCAATAATCAGACAACAAAATGTGCGAACTCGATATTTTACACGACTCTCTTTACCAATTCTGCCCCGAATTACACTTAAAACGACTCAACAGCTTAACGTTGGCTTGCCACGCCTTACTTGACTGTAAAACTCTCACTCTTACCGAACTTGGCCGTAACCTGCCAACCAAAGCGAGAACAAAACATAACATCAAACGAATCGACCGATTGTTAGGTAATCGTCACCTCCACAAAGAGCGACTCGCTGTATACCGTTGGCATGCTAGCTTTATCTGTTCGGGCAATACGATGCCCATTGTACTTGTTGACTGGTCTGATATCCGTGAGCAAAAACGGCTTATGGTATTGCGAGCTTCAGTCGCACTACACGGTCGTTCTGTTACTCTTTATGAGAAAGCGTTCCCGCTTTCAGAGCAATGTTCAAAGAAAGCTCATGACCAATTTCTAGCCGACCTTGCGAGCATTCTACCGAGTAACACCACACCGCTCATTGTCAGTGATGCTGGCTTTAAAGTGCCATGGTATAAATCCGTTGAGAAGCTGGGTTGGTACTGGTTAAGTCGAGTAAGAGGAAAAGTACAATATGCAGACCTAGGAGCGGAAAACTGGAAACCTATCAGCAACTTACATGATATGTCATCTAGTCACTCAAAGACTTTAGGCTATAAGAGGCTGACTAAAAGCAATCCAATCTCATGCCAAATTCTATTGTATAAATCTCGCTCTAAAGGCCGAAAAAATCAGCGCTCGACACGGACTCATTGTCACCACCCGTCACCTAAAATCTACTCAGCGTCGGCAAAGGAGCCATGGATTCTAGCAACTAACTTACCTGTTGAAATTCGAACACCCAAACAACTTGTTAATATCTATTCGAAGCGAATGCAGATTGAAGAAACCTTCCGAGACTTGAAAAGTCCTGCCTACGGACTAGGCCTACGCCATAGCCGAACGAGCAGCTCAGAGCGTTTTGATATCATGCTGCTAATCGCCCTGATGCTTCAACTAACATGTTGGCTTGCGGGCGTTCATGCTCAGAAACAAGGTTGGGACAAGCACTTCCAGGCTAACACAGTCAGAAATCGAAACGTACTCTCAACAGTTCGCTTAGGCATGGAAGTTTTGCGGCATTCTGGCTACACAATAACAAGGGAAGACTCACTCGTGGCTGCAACCCTGCTTACTCAAAATCTATTCACACATGGTTACGTTTTGGGGAAATTATGAGGGGATCTCTCAGTGCTCAGCATGTTTGAGTGCTTTACTCGCCGCGGGTTGAGAAATATGTAAAACTTCAGCCGCACGCGTTAAGGAACCACAAGTCATTACAGCATAAAAGATATCGAGATGTCTTAATTTCATTCCATGTAGCCTACTGATTATTTATTTCTACGGACTATTCTAACGAATAAAGTATAAATAATCAGATATACTCGTCATAATTCAAATTTTGGTTTAGTTGTCACGAGAATTAATTCGTAAACGTGCAAGCTAAATAGATTGACTAGGGGAATATACGGGGTAAGAAAGCGGCTCGGCATACTGCCCTATAATAAATTGTTAGGAGAAGTACGCCGAGTAGTGTGTAGCTATTAGGTAAAGTATGTACCAATTTCAATAAATATTTTAATTAAGATACTGTTTGAAATATCAACAATAAAGGCACCGACCATAGGAACGACAAGGAAAGCTTTATGTGATGGTCCAAATGCTTTTGTGACTGTTTGCATATTCGCAATTGCTGTTGGTGTTGCTCCCATACCAAAGCCACAGTGACCCGCGCTGATCACGACAGCATCATAATCTTTGCCCATCATTTTGAAGGTGACAAAGCAGGCAAATAGCACCATGACAACAGTTTGTACAGCAATGATAATTAATACTGGCCCTGCCATGCTTGCCAATTGACCAAATTTTAATGACATTAACGCCATTGCCAAGAAAAGCGATAAAGCAACGCTACCTAATACATCGACGGTCGGCTCAAACACTTCGTGTTTAAATACATGAGTCAGTGTATTACGGATAATAATACCGACAAATAAACACCAGACAAAAGTAGGCAGTTGCAGAAAAGTATCTTTAAACAATGCACTGATATAGCCACCAACAACAATACAGATAATCAGCATTGAAATGGTTTCAATAACGTTATTTGCATTGATTTTTCTTTTGACGCTTGGTTGCTCAAAAGCTTCAACGATAGTGTCGCGCTCTTGCTCGGTTGTTTTAGGAATAGAGACCTTTTTCAAAAGATGACGGGCAACAGGGCCGCCAACTAAACCACCCAACACTAATCTTTTATCTAATCTAGACATCATTAATTCCTAATTTTTGTTGACACTCTATCATTGATAGAGTTATTTTACCACTCCCTATCAGTGATAGAGAAAAGTGAAATGAATAGTTCGACAAAGATCGCATTGGTAATTACGTTACTCGATGCCATGGGGATTGGCCTTATCATGCCAGTCTTGCCAACGTTATTACGTGAATTTATTGCTTCGGAAGATATCGCTAACCACTTTGGCGTATTGCTTGCACTTTATGCGTTAATGCAGGTTATCTTTGCTCCTTGGCTTGGAAAAATGTCTGACCGATTTGGTCGGCGCCCAGTGCTGTTGTTGTCATTAATAGGCGCATCGCTGGATTACTTATTGCTGGCTTTTTCAAGTGCGCTTTGGATGCTGTATTTAGGCCGTTTGCTTTCAGGGATCACAGGAGCTACTGGGGCTGTCGCGGCATCGGTCATTGCCGATACCACCTCAGCTTCTCAACGCGTGAAGTGGTTCGGTTGGTTAGGGGCAAGTTTTGGGCTTGGTTTAATAGCGGGGCCTATTATTGGTGGTTTTGCAGGAGAGATTTCACCGCATAGTCCCTTTTTTATCGCTGCGTTGCTAAATATTGTCACTTTCCTTGTGGTTATGTTTTGGTTCCGTGAAACCAAAAATACACGTGATAATACAGATACCGAAGTAGGGGTTGAGACGCAATCGAATTCGGTATACATCACTTTATTTAAAACGATGCCCATTTTGTTGATTATTTATTTTTCAGCGCAATTGATAGGCCAAATTCCCGCAACGGTGTGGGTGCTATTTACCGAAAATCGTTTTGGATGGAATAGCATGATGGTTGGCTTTTCATTAGCGGGTCTTGGTCTTTTACACTCAGTATTCCAAGCCTTTGTGGCAGGAAGAATAGCCACTAAATGGGGCGAAAAAACGGCAGTACTGCTCGGATTTATTGCAGATAGTAGTGCATTTGCCTTTTTAGCGTTTATATCTGAAGGTTGGTTAGTTTTCCCTGTTTTAATTTTATTGGCTGGTGGTGGGATCGCTTTACCTGCATTACAGGGAGTGATGTCTATCCAAACAAAGAGTCATCAGCAAGGTGCTTTACAGGGATTATTGGTGAGCCTTACCAATGCAACCGGTGTTATTGGCCCATTACTGTTTGCTGTTATTTATAATCATTCACTACCAATTTGGGATGGCTGGATTTGGATTATTGGTTTAGCGTTTTACTGTATTATTATCCTGCTATCGATGACCTTCATGTTAACCCCTCAAGCTCAGGGGAGTAAACAGGAGACAAGTGCTTAGTTATTTCGTCACCAAATGATGTTATTCCGCGAAATATAATGACCCTCTTGATAACCCAAGAGGGCATTTTTTACGATAAAGAAGATTTAGCTTCAAATAAAACCTATCTATTTTATTTATCTTTCAAGCTCAATAAAAAGCCGCGGTAAATAGCAATAAATTGGCCTTTTTTATCGGCAAGCTCTTTTAGGTTTTTCGCATGTATTGCGATATGCATAAACCAGCCATTGAGTAAGTTTTTAAGCACATCATCATCATAAGCTTTAAGTTGTTTCTCTTGGATCAATTTGCTGACAATGGCGTTTACCTTACCAGTAATGTATTCAAGGCTAATTTTTTCAAGTTCATTCCAACCAATGATAGGCATCACTTCTTGGATAGGGATAAGGTTTTTATTATTATCAATAATATAATCAAGGTGATGCTGCCAACTTACTGATTTAGTGTATGATGGTGTTTTTGAGGTGCTCCAGTGGCTTCTGTTTCTATCAGCTGTCCCTCCTGTTCAGCTACTGACGGGGTGGTGCGTAACGGCAAAAGCACCGCCGGACATCAGCGCTATCTCTGCTCTCACTGCCGTAAAACATGGCAACTGCAGTTCACTTACACCGCTTCTCAACCCGGTACGCACCAGAAAATCATTGATATGGCCATGAATGGCGTTGGATGCCGGGCAACCGCCCGCATTATGGGCGTTGGCCTCAACACGATTTTCCGCCATTTAAAAAACTCAGGCCGCAGTCGGTAACCTCGCGCATACAGCCGGGCAGTGACGTCATCGTCTGCGCGGAAATGGACGAACAGTGGGGATACGTCGGGGCTAAATCGCGCCAGCGCTGGCTGTTTTACGCGTATGACAGGCTCCGGAAGACGGTTGTTGCGCACGTATTCGGTGAACGCACTATGGCGACGCTGGGGCGTCTTATGAGCCTGCTGTCACCCTTTGACGTGGTGATATGGATGACGGATGGCTGGCCGCTGTATGAATCCCGCCTGAAGGGAAAGCTGCACGTAATCAGCAAGCGATATACGCAGCGAATTGAGCGGCATAACCTGAATCTGAGGCAGCACCTGGCACGGCTGGGACGGAAGTCGCTGTCGTTCTCAAAATCGGTGGAGCTGCATGACAAAGTCATCGGGCATTATCTGAACATAAAACACTATCAATAAGTTGGAGTCATTACCCCCCGGACGAGTGGGAATCCATGGTAGGGATTTTTACCGAAATGGAAGAACACTATTAGGGGGCACCTCAGAAAACGGAAAATAAAGCACGCTAAGGCATAGCTGACCTTGCCAGGCCTGCTTCGCCCTGTAGTGACGCGATCAACGGGCAGGAAACATTCCCCTTTCGTGCATGGCAGGCGCACACGAGTTCAGACAGCACGGTTTCCATGCGCGCCAAGTCGGCCATCTTCTCGCGCACGTCCTTGAGCTTGTGTTCGGCCAGGCTGCTGGCCTCCTCGCAGTGGGTGCCATCGTCGAGCCGCAACAGCTCGGCAATCTCGTCCAGACTGAACCCCAGCCGCTGTGCCGATTTCACGAATTTCACCCGAACCACGTCCGCCTCCCCATAGCGGCGGATGCTGCCGTAAGGCTTGTCCGGTTCCCGCAACAGGCCCTTGCGCTGATAGAAGCGGATTGTCTCCACGTTGACCCCGGCCGCCTTGGCAAAAACGCCAATGGTCAGGTTTTCCAAATTATTTTCCATATCGCTTGACTCCGTACATGAGTACGGAAGTAAGGTTACGCTATCCAATCCAAATTCAAAAGGGCCAACGTATGTCTGAACCACAAAACGGGCGCGGTGCGCTCTTCGCCGGCGGGCTGGCCGCCATTCTTGCATCGACCTGCTGCCTGGGGCCGCTAGTACTGGTCGCCCTGGGCTTCTCCGGTGCTTGGATCGGCAACCTGACGGTGCTGGAACCCTATCGACCGTTGTTCATCGGCGCGGCGCTAGTGGCGCTGTTCTTCGCCTGGAAGCGGATTTACCGGCCCGTGCAGGCATGCAAGCCAGGTGAGGTCTGCGCGATTCCGCAGGTGCGCGCCACCTACAAGCTGATTTTCTGGATCGTGGCCGTGCTGGTCCTGGTCGCGCTTGGATTTCCCTATGTCGTTCCATTTTTCTATTAACCAGGAGTTCATCATGAAGAAACTGTTTGCCTCCCTTGCCCTCGCCGCCGCTGTTGCCCCGGTGTGGGCCGCTACCCAGACCGTCACGCTAGCGGTTCCCGGCATGACTTGCGCCGCCTGCCCGATCACAGTCAAGAAAGCGCTCTCCAAGGTCGAAGGCGTGAGCAAGGTCGATGTGGGCTTCGAGAAGCGCGAGGCCGTCGTCACTTTTGACGACACCAAGGCCAGCGTACAGAAGCTGACCAAGGCCACCGCAGACGCCGGCTATCCGTCCAGCGTCAAGCAGTGAGCCAGCAAGCCAACGACAACAGCGAGAGCCGCTTCATGGGACTGATGACACGCATTGCCGATAAAACCGGCGCGCTCGGCAGCGTCGTTTCCGCGATGGGCTGCGCCGCCTGCTTTCCAGCCCTCGCCAGCTTCGGCGCGGCCATCGGGCTGGGCTTCTTGAGCCAGTACGAGGGACTGTTCATCAGCCGCCTGCTGCCGCTGTTTGCCGCGCTGGCCTTCCTGGCGAACGCGCTGGGTTGGTTCAGTCATCGGCAATGGCTGCGCAGTCTGCTCGGCATGATCGGCCCGGCCATCGTGTTTGCGGCCACGGTCTGGCTGCTCGGCAACTGGTGGACGGCGAACCTGATGTACGTCGGCCTGGCCTTGATGATTGGGGTGTCGATCTGGGACTTCGTGTCGCCGGCGCATCGCCGTTGCGGACCGGACGGCTGCGAACTCCCCGCCAAGCGCTTGTGAAAGACGGCTGACCGTGCGACACGGCGGCCCACACGAATAAGGAACGATGGTATGAGCACTCTCAAAATCACCGGCATGACTTGCGACTCGTGCGCAGTGCATGTCAAGGACGCCCTGGAGAAAGTGCCCGGCGTGCAATCAGCGGATGTCTCCTACGCCAAGGGCAGCGCCAAGCTCGCCATTGAGGTCGGCACGTCACCCGACGCGCTGACGGCCGCTGTAGCTGGACTCGGTTATCGGGCCACGCTGGCCGATGCCCCCTCAGTTTCGACGCCGGGCGGATTGCTCGACAAGATGCGCGATCTGCTGGGCAGAAACGACAAGACGGGTAGCAGCGGCGCATTGCATATCGCCGTCATCGGCAGCGGCGGGGCCGCGATGGCAGCGGCGCTGAAGGCCGTCGAGCAAGGCGCACGTGTCACGCTGATCGAGCGCGGCACCATCGGCGGCACCTGCGTCAATGTCGGTTGTGTGCCGTCCAAGATCATGATCCGCGCCGCCCATATCGCCCATCTGCGCCGGGAAAGCCCGTTCGATGGCGGCATCGCCGCTACCACGCCGACCATCCAGCGCACGGCGCTGCTGGCCCAGCAGCAGGCCCGCGTCGATGAACTGCGCCACGCCAAGTACGAAGGCATCTTGGAGGGCAATCCGGCGATCACTGTGCTGCACGGCTCCGCCCGCTTTAAGGACAATCGCAACCTGATCGTGCAACTCAACGACGGCGGCGAGCGCGTGGTGGCATTCGACCGCTGCCTGATCGCCACCGGCGCGAGCCCGGCCGTGCCGCCGATTCCCGGCCTGAAAGACACTCCGTACTGGACTTCCACTGAAGCGCTGGTCAGCGAGACGATTCCTAAGCGCCTGGCCGTGATTGGCTCATCAGTGGTGGCGCTGGAGCTGGCGCAGGCGTTCGCCCGACTCGGAGCGAAGGTGACGATCCTGGCTCGCAGCACGCTGTTCTTCCGCGAAGACCCAGCTATAGGCGAAGCCGTCACGGCCGCATTCCGCATGGAGGGCATCGAGGTGAGGGAACACACCCAGGCCAGCCAGGTCGCGTATATCAATGGTGAAGGGGACGGCGAATTCGTGCTCACCACGGCGCACGGCGAACTGCGCGCCGACAAGCTGCTGGTCGCCACCGGCCGCGCGCCCAACACACGCAAGCTGGCACTGGATGCGACGGGCGTCACGCTCACCCCGCAAGGCGCTATCGTCATCGACCCCGGCATGCGTACAAGCGTGGAACACATCTACGCCGCAGGCGACTGCACCGACCAGCCGCAGTTCGTCTATGTGGCGGCAGCGGCCGGCACTCGCGCCGCGATCAACATGACCGGCGGTGACGCGGCCCTGAACCTGACCGCGATGCCGGCCGTGGTGTTCACCGACCCGCAAGTGGCGACCGTAGGCTACAGCGAGGCGGAAGCGCACCATGACGGCATCAAAACTGATAGTCGCACGCTAACGCTGGACAACGTGCCGCGCGCGCTCGCCAACTTCGACACGCGCGGCTTCATCAAACTGGTGGTTGAAGAAGGCAGCGGACGACTGATCGGCGTGCAGGCAGTGGCCCCGGAAGCGGGCGAACTGATCCAGACGGCCGCACTGGCGATTCGCAACCGGATGACGGTGCAGGAACTGGCCGACCAGTTGTTCCCCTACCTGACGATGGTCGAAGGGTTGAAGCTCGCGGCGCAGACCTTCAACAAGGATGTGAAGCAGCTTTCCTGCTGCGCCGGGTGAGGACAAGGAGGTGTGCGATGAGCGCCTACACGGTATCGCAACTGGCCCATAACGCTGGGGTGAGCGTACATATCGTGCGCGACTACCTGGTGCGCGGCTTGTTACGGCCGGTGGCCTGCACCACGGGCGGCTACGGCGTGTTCGACGATGCGGCCTTGCAACGGCTGTGCTTCGTGCGCGCGGCCTTCGAGGCGGGTATCGGCCTGGATGCCCTGGCGCGGCTGTGCCGTGCGCTCGACGCAGCGGACGGCGCACAAGCCGCAGCGCAGCTTGCCGTGCTGCGCCAGTTGGTCGAGCGGCGGCGCGCGGCGTTGGCCCATCTGGACGCGCAACTGGCCTCCATGCCAGCCGAGCGGGCGCACGAGGAGGCATTGCCGTGAACGCCCCTGACAAACTGCCGCCCGAGACGCGCCAACCCGTTTCCGGCTACCTGTGGGGTGCGCTGGCCGTGTTGACCTGCCCCTGCCATCTGCCGATTCTCGCCGCCGTGCTGGCCGGGACGACCGCCGGTGCCTTCCTTGGCGAGCATTGGGGTGTTGCCGCGCTCGCGCTGACCGGCTTGTTCGTTCTGGCCGTAACGCGGCTGCTGCGCGCCTTCCGGGGCGGATCATGACGAGTTCGCAGCCCGCCGGATGGACGGCGGCCGAGTTGGCGCAGGCGGCGGCGCGCGGACAGCTTGACCTGCATTACCAGCCGCTGGTCGATCTGCGCGATCACCGGATCGCTGGCGCGGAAGCGTTGATGCGCTGGCGGCATCCGAGGCTTGGCCTGTTGCCGCCCGGCCAGTTCCTGCCGCTGGCCGAGTCGTTCGGCCTGATGCCGGAAATAGGCGCGTGGGTGCTGGGCGAGGCCTGTCGCCAGATGCACAAGTGGCAAGGACCGGCATGGCAACCGTTCCGTCTTGCCATCAATGTGTCCGCCAGCCAGGTTGGGCCAACGTTCGACGACGAGGTAAAGCGGGTGCTGGCCGATATGGCCCTGCCCGCCGAGCTTCTGGAGATCGAACTGACCGAATCGGTCGCATTCGGCAATCCAGCCCTGTTCGCCAGTTTCGACGCCTTGCGCGCCATCGGCGTGCGCTTCGCCGCCGACGACTTCGGCACCGGCTATTCCTGCCTGCAACATCTGAAATGCTGCCCCATCACCACATTGAAAATCGACCAATCCTTTGTCGCCAGGCTCCCGGATGATGCCCGTGACCAAACTATCGTGCGGGCGGTGATCCAGCTCGCGCACGGGCTGGGCATGGATGTCATTTTCAGAAGACGACTGCACCAGTTGATTGGGCGTAATGGCTGTTGTGCAGCCAGCTCCTGACAGTTCAATATCAGAAGTGATCTGCACCAATCTCGACTATGCTCAATACTCGTGTGCACCAAAGCGAGGTGAGCATGGCGACGGACACCCCACGGATTCCAGAACAAGGCGTGGCCACTCTGCCTGATGAGGCTTGGGAGCGTGCGCGCCGTCGTGCGGAGATCATCAGTCCGTTGGCGCAGTCGGAGACGGTCGGGCACGAAGCGGCCGATATGGCGGCTCAGGCGCTGGGCTTGTCTCGGCGCCAGGTATACGTTCTGATCCGGCGTGCCCGGCAAGGCAGCGGCCTCGTGACGGATCTGGTGCCCGGCCAGTCCGGTGGAGGTAAAGGTAAGGGGCGCTTGCCGGAACCGGTCGAGCGCGTCATCCACGAGCTACTGCAAAAGCGGTTCCTGACCAAGCAGAAGCGCAGCCTAGCGGCCTTTCACCGCGAAGTCACTCAGGTGTGCAAGGCTCAAAAACTGCGAGTGCCGGCGCGCAATACCGTGGCCTTACGGATCGCTAGCCTTGACCCGCGCAAGGTCATCCGCCGGCGGGAAGGCCAGGATGCCGCTCGTGACCTACAAGGTGTGGGCGGCGAGCCTCCTGCCGTGACCGCGCCGCTGGAGCAGGTGCAGATAGACCATACGGTCATCGACCTGATCGTGGTCGATGACCGCGACCGGCAACCTATTGGCCGCCCGTACCTGACCCTCGCCATCGACGTGTTCACCCGCTGCGTGCTCGGCATGGTCGTCACGCTGGAAGCGCCGTCTGCCGTTTCGGTTGGCCTGTGCCTCGTGCATGTCGCCTGCGACAAGCGCCCTTGGCTGGAAGGACTGAACGTGGAAATGGATTGGCAGATGAGCGGCAAGCCCTTACTGCTCTACCTAGACAACGCGGCCGAGTTCAAGAGCGAGGCCCTGCGCCGGGGTTGCGAGCAGCATGGCATCCGGCTGGACTATCGCCCGCTGGGACAGCCGCACTATGGCGGCATCGTGGAACGGATCATCGGCACGGCGATGCAGATGATTCACGACGAACTGCCGGGAACGACCTTCTCCAACCCTGACCAGCGCGGCGACTACGATTCCGAAAACAAGGCCGCCCTGACGCTGCGCGAGCTAGAGCGCTGGCTCACATTGGCGGTCGGCACCTACCACGGTTCGGTGCACAACGGCCTGCTCCAACCGCCGGCCGCGCGCTGGGCCGAGGCCGTGGCGCGTGTCGGCGTACCGGCCGTCGTCACACGCGCTACTTCGTTCCTGGTCGATTTTCTGCCGATCCTCCGGCGCACGCTGACCCGCACCGGCTTTGTCATCGACCACATCCACTACTACGCCGATGGGCACTGTTGCAAATAGTCGGTGGTGATAAACTTATCATCCCCTTTTGCTGATGGAGCTGCACATGAACCCATTCAAAGGCCGGCATTTTCAGCGTGACATCATTCTGTGGGCCGTACGCTGGTACTGCAAATACGGCATCAGTTACCGTGAGCTGCAGGAGATGCTGGCTGAACGCGGAGTGAATGTCGATCACTCCACGATTTACCGCTGGGTTCAGCGTTATGCGCCTGAAATGGAAAAACGGCTGCGCTGGTACTGGCGTAACCCTTCCGATCTTTGCCCGTGGCACATGGATGAAACCTACGTGAAGGTCAATGGCCGCTGGGCGTATCTGTACCGGGCCGTCGACAGCCGGGGCCGCACTGTCGATTTTTATCTCTCCTCCCGTCGTAACAGCAAAGCTGCATACCGGTTTCTGGGTAAAATCCTCAACAACGTGAAGAAGTGGCAGATCCCGCGATTCATCAACACGGATAAAGCGCCCGCCTATGGTCGCGCGCTTGCTCTGCTCAAACGCGAAGGCCGGTGCCCGTCTGACGTTGAACACCGACAGATTAAGTACCGGAACAACGTGATTGAATGCGATCATGGCAAACTGAAACGGATAATCGGCGCCACGCTGGGATTTAAATCCATGAAGACGGCTTACGCCACCATCAAAGGTATTGAGGTGATGCGTGCACTACGCAAAGGCCAGGCCTCAGCATTTTATTATGGTGATCCCCTGGGCGAAATGCGCCTGGTAAGCAGAGTTTTTGAAATGTAAGGCCTTTGAATAAGACAAAAGGCTGCCTCATCGCTAACTTTGCAACAGTGCCTAAAATAAGCCTTATATCCAAGCATAAAACAAGGTTGTCTAGACTTCTTTTAACAGTAAAGTTATCATAAAACTGAATTTTATTTTTTAGGTAAGTTTATGCATTCTATCCGCATTCGTTAAGACACAACTATTTGCATAGTGACACTATTTTATAATGGTGGGCTTTTGTTGTGTCTTTAAGAATATATGCGGATATATAAAGTAAAAGTATGCTTAATTTATAAGTATGCTTTTAGTGCATAGTTTCCAGTTATAACTTAATTGACTAGCTATTTGTCCACCCTGTGGATGAATAGCTTTTTTTTTGGGAGGACACTGTGATGCTAGCTTTTGTTTTCACCTAAATCCTGTTTGCTGCATAAAAAATTTCAAGAGCTAAACAGGAGTAAATAAAAATGAGTTTAATTATTAAAGCGAGAAACATACGCTTGGATTATGCTGGGCGTGATGTTTTGGATATTGATGAATTGGAAATTCACTCTTATGACCGTATTGGTCTTGTGGGTGATAACGGAGCAGGAAAGAGTAGTTTACTCAAAGTACTTAATGGCGAAATTGTTTTAGCCGAAGCGACATTACAGCGTTTTGGTGATTTTGCACATATCAGCCAACTGGGCGGAATCGAAATAGAAACGGTCGAAGACCGGGCAATGTTATCTCGCCTTGGTGTTTCCAATGTACAAAACGACACAATGAGTGGCGGAGAGGAAACTCGTGCAAAAATTGCTGCCGCATTTTCCCAACAAGTACATGGCATTCTAGCGGATGAACCAACCAGCCACCTTGATCTCAATGGAATAGATCTACTTATTGGTCAACTTAAAGCATTTGATGGAGCATTACTTGTTATCAGTCATGACCGATATTTTCTTGATATGGTTGTAGACAAGATATGGGAGTTAAAAGACGGTAAAATTACGGAATATTGGGGTGGTTACTCGGATTACTTGCGTCAAAAAGAAGAAGAGCGACAACACCAAGCCGTAGAATATGAGCTGATGATGAAGGAACGGGAGCGATTAGAATCTGCTGTGCAAGAAAAACGCCAGCAAGCTAATCGATTAGACAATAAGAAAAAAGGAGAAAAATCCAAAAACTCTACCGAAAGTGCTGGACGACTTGGGCATGCAAAAATGACTGGCACCAAGCAAAGAAAACTGTATCAGGCAGCTAAGAGTATGGAAAAGCGTTTGGCTGCATTAGAAGATATTCAAGCACCAGAGCATTTGCGTTCTATTCGTTTTCGTCAAAGTTCAGCCCTAGAACTGCACAATAAGTTCCCGATTACGGCAGATGGTCTGAGCTTAAAATTTGGTAGCCGTACTATCTTTGATGACGCTAACTTTATAATACCGCTTGGCGCTAAAGTCGCTATAACTGGATCGAATGGAACAGGGAAAACGTCCTTGTTAAAAATGATATCAGAACGTGCTGATGGATTAACCATATCTCCAAAAGCTGAAATTGGCTACTTTACACAAACAGGATATAAATTTAACACGCATAAATCTGTGCTCTCCTTTATGCAGGAAGAGTGCGAGTACACAGTTGCGGAAATTCGTGCAGTATTGGCTTCAATGGGGATCGGAGCGAATGATATTCAAAAAAACTTATCCGACTTATCGGGAGGTGAAATCATCAAACTGCTTTTATCCAAAATGCTTTTAGGAAAATATAATATTTTGCTTATGGATGAACCAGGAAACTATCTTGACCTAAAAAGTATTGCCGCATTAGAAACAATGATGAAGTCCTATGCAGGAACTATTATCTTCGTATCTCATGACAAGCAATTGGTCGATAATATTGCTGACATTATCTACGAGATCAAAGACCACAAAATCATCAAGACTTTTGAGAGAGATTGTTAATGATAGCCAATCTAATCCGAACATTAATTATTGAACTCTTTAAAGGAAATTAAAAATGACAATTCAAGATATTCAATCACTTGCTGAAGCACACGGC
Organism: Providencia sp. PROV200; assembly: GCF_049901995.1. NCBI lineage: Bacteria > Pseudomonadati > Pseudomonadota > Gammaproteobacteria > Enterobacterales > Morganellaceae > Providencia > Providencia sp. PROV200. The sequence goes on along the minus strand of NZ_CP096308.1, from coordinate 102,075 downwards.
TTGTTGCTTACGGACAAAATGAATTTCAATGAAATGGGCATTGATTTTAAGGTCGTTTTTGCTCTTGATACAAAGGGGCAACAATGGTTGCTGCGTATTCCTCGTCGTGATGGCATGAGGGAACAAATCAAGAAAGAAAAACGCATTTTAGAATTGGTAAAAAAACATCTTTCTGTAGAGGTTCCTGATTGGAGAATTTCATCTACAGAATTAGTGGCTTATCCCATACTTAAAGATAATCCTGTTTTAAATTTGGATGCTGAAACCTATGAAATAATTTGGAATATGGACAAAGATAGCCCGAAATACATAACATCTTTGGCAAAAACCTTATTTGAAATCCATAGTATTCCTGAAAAAGAAGTTCGGGAAAATGATTTGAAAATTATGAAACCTTCAGATTTAAGACCTGAAATAGCAAACAATTTGCAGTTAGTAAAATCTGAAATTGGTATAAGTGAGCAATTGGAAACCCGCTACAGAAAATGGTTGGATAATGATGTTCTATGGGCAGATTTCACCCAATTTATACATGGCGATTTATATGCTGGGCATGTACTAGCTTCAAAGGATGGAGCTGTTTCAGGCGTTATTGATTGGTCAACAGCCCATATAGATGACCCAGCGATTGATTTTGCTGGGCATGTAACTTTGTTTGGAGAAGAAAGCCTCAAAACTCTAATCATCGAGTATGAAAAACTAGGGGGTAAAGTTTGGAATAAACTATATGAACAGACTTTAGAAAGAGCAGCGGCCTCTCCTTTGATGTATGGTTTATTTGCCTTAGAAACTCAAAATGAAAGCCTTATCGTTGGAGCAAAAGCTCAGTTGGGAGTTATATAATTTAAAAATATGATTGCTGAGAACTGCCTTGTTTTGAAACTTGGTTGGCTTTAATTAGTTTTTAGTATTCTTTATAGAAAATGCCTCGATCAAGGGGCATTTCTAACAATCATTTAACATAAAATTTCTTATGTGAAGTAACCTGAATGCAGCGGTGCCCCATTGGGGGCGCGTTGAGATAAGCCTCTTTTAGATAACTTTAGCAACTCGATAGACAGTTGCAACGTAAGCGCCCTTAAATCAGCATCTTTTAACCCAGCCTATACAGCTTCACACTAATACCTGTCTTTTTGAAAGGGGTATTGGTGATGACTTTACAGGAACGCCAGCAGTTCTGGCAGCAACACATTGGTGCCTGGCAAGCATCTGATTCATCCGGTGCGGCTTTTTGCAAGCAGCATGATTTGAATTACGCGCAGTTTAATTATTGGCGTAAAAAGCTCCAGGTAAATGAGGTTGTTGAAAAACCTGCAGGCTTTGCTCAAGTGACACAGTTAGCTGCTTCGCACAACCGCCTTCATGATGAGCTGGGCGTTCATTTACCCAGTGGCATAAGCTTTTCAGGGGTCAATGCAGGCAATTTGGATCTCGTCTTGGCACTGCTGAGGCAGCTGTAGTGAAAGTGCGCTATTTGCGGCCAGCCAAACAGATGCCAGAAATTTATCTGTACCGTGCGCCGGTGGATTTTAGGAAACAAACCAACGGTTTAGCGTTGCTGGTGGAACAAGAGCTGGGCCACAATCCGTTCAGCGGTGCGCTGTATGCCTTCACCAATCGCCAGCGCAACAAAATCAAATGCGTGATGTGGGAAGACAACGGTTTCGTCATGTATTACAAAGCGCTGGCCGAAGAGAAATTTAAGTGGCCCAAGCCTGCTGACGAGTTGCTGGCCTTAACAGGTGAGCAAATAAACTGGCTGTTAGATGGCTATGATATTAGTCTATTTAAGGGCCATAAAAAACTACAATACGACAGTCTTGGATAGCTTGATTTTATTGGGTTTTATCTGCTTTTACGGCTGTCTTTCAGAGTCGTTTTTGCTATAATTTGGGTATGAAGAAACAGCCTAAACTCCCCATTAAAACATCTGATTTAAGCAGTCTAAGTGCTGCTGAATTACGTTTGATGGTGGCTCAATTTCAAGCGGTTGTAGAAGAACAAAATGCCAGTTTGTTAGAGCATAAAAGCGAGCTCAAAGCAGCCCATCGTCGTATCGAACTACTGGAAGAAATGAACCGCCTGCTGAAAACGCAGAAGTTCAGTGCCAGCAGCGAAAAATCCAAGTTCCAGTTAAACCTCTTTGATGAAACTGAGCTTGAGGCTCAGCTTGATGAGCTGTTCGATACCTTGCCTGAAGCGTCTGATGAAAACGCAGAGCTGACTCAAGCACGTAAAGCTCGCCAAACACGTCAGCGTGGTTTCTCTGCAAATCTAGTACGTGAGCGCATCGAGCACACGCTAACTGAGTTAGAAAAAACCGGTGCCGACACAACCTTCTTCACCAAAGTAAAAGAAGAGCTACATTACATTCCGGCACAGCTGAAAGTGTTGGAGCATTGGCAAGAAAAAGCCGTTTTCACCTCCAAAGAAAGCATGCCAGAAGAACAGATGATTGCGGCGCAGCGCCCAGTACATCCTTTTGGTAAGTGCTCGGTGACCACTTCGCTGATTGCGCACGTAATTGTAGATAAATATCTGTATGGCATGCCGTTGTATCGCCAAGAAGGCAAGTTTAAAAACTTAGGCCACTTGATTCAGCGCAATAACATGGCGCAATGGTGCATGTGCTTTGCTGATGCAGCTAAACCTCTGCTACAGTTGATGCGCGAGGTGCAAAACAGCGGCAGCTATCTGCAAGCTGATGAAACCCGTCTGCAAGTGCTGAAAGAAGACGGAGAAACAGCACAGTCAGATAAATGGATGTGGGTGATCCGCGGCGGGCCGCCTAGCCAGCTTAGCGTACTCTTTGAATACGATCCTTCGCGTGCAGGCAGTGTGGCTGTGCGCCTGCTCGATGATTTTAAGGGTGTGCTGCAAGCCGATGGTTTTTCTGGCTATAGCGCAGTCTGCAAAGCCAACTCGATTACGCGCATTGGCTGCTGGGATCATGCTCGGCGTAAGTTTGTTGAAGCCGATAAAAGCGCTGATTCTAAAGCTAAAGCCAAGCAAGGCACAGTGAGTAAAGCTGATGTAGCGCTGGGCTATATCCGTAAACTCTATCGCGTAGAAAGCAACATCGCGGACAAAACCGACGAAGAGCGTTTAAAGGCGCGCCAAGAAATCAGCGTGCCGGTACTGAATGAGTTTAAGCTGTGGCTTGAGAAAAACGCTGCAAAAATCATGAAAGGCGGCGCTCTGAGAAAAGCCATCGACTACACCTTAAATCAATGGGAATACCTGATTGGCTATTGTGAGCGCGGCGACCTGATGATCAGCAATATCATGGCCGAAAACGCCATTCGTCCCTTCGCTATTGGCCGTAAAAATTGGCTATTCGCCGACACACGCAAAGGCGCCGAAGCCAGCGCCGCATGTTACTCATTAATCGAAACCGCCAAAGCCAACAACCTGGATCCGCAAGCCTACATTAAACATATTCTTGACCATGTTGCGACTGCTGACACCCTCGAGAAACTCGAAGCGCTACTGCCCTGGAATGTGAAACTGGGTTAGGCTGAGTAATCGTTTTGCAAGGGTGCTGATTTAAGGGCGCTTACGTTGCAACTCCACAATTCACTGCTTTGGCAATTTCTTCCTTAGTCATATTGCCAACTACTAGCAATTCTTTTATTCGTTTATGTTTAGCCTCATTTGCCTTCTTGCCTGTTGGTTTGTAACCCGAACGTGCCAGGCCCTGCTTAATACGTTCTATACGTTTCTCATTGTCTAGGCGGGCCATTGTTGCCAGAAGATCAATCAACATATTGTTGATGAGTTCCAAGATTGAATGAGTAATGCTGTCACTGGTTTGAAGGCACTGTTGCAAATAGTCGGTGGTGATAAACTTATCATCCCCTTTTGCTGATGGAGCTGCACATGAACCCATTCAAAGGCCGGCATTTTCAGCGTGACATCATTCTGTGGGCCGTACGCTGGTACTGCAAATACGGCATCAGTTACCGTGAGCTGCAGGAGATGCTGGCTGAACGCGGAGTGAATGTCGATCACTCCACGATTTACCGCTGGGTTCAGCGTTATGCGCCTGAAATGGAAAAACGGCTGCGCTGGTACTGGCGTAACCCTTCCGATCTTTGCCCGTGGCACATGGATGAAACCTACGTGAAGGTCAATGGCCGCTGGGCGTATCTGTACCGGGCCGTCGACAGCCGGGGCCGCACTGTCGATTTTTATCTCTCCTCCCGTCGTAACAGCAAAGCTGCATACCGGTTTCTGGGTAAAATCCTCAACAACGTGAAGAAGTGGCAGATCCCGCGATTCATCAACACGGATAAAGCGCCCGCCTATGGTCGCGCGCTTGCTCTGCTCAAACGCGAAGGCCGGTGCCCGTCTGACGTTGAACACCGACAGATTAAGTACCGGAACAACGTGATTGAATGCGATCATGGCAAACTGAAACGGATAATCGGCGCCACGCTGGGATTTAAATCCATGAAGACGGCTTACGCCACCATCAAAGGTATTGAGGTGATGCGTGCACTACGCAAAGGCCAGGCCTCAGCATTTTATTATGGTGATCCCCTGGGCGAAATGCGCCTGGTAAGCAGAGTTTTTGAAATGTAAGGCCTTTGAATAAGACAAAAGGCTGCCTCATCACTAACTTTGCAACAGTGCCCGAACAGGTGGATGAGTCGGCGCTGTTCCGCATGATCGGCCAGATGCGTGAGATTGTGACCAGCGCGCAGAAGGCCACACGCAAGGCGCGGCGTGACGCGGATCGCCGCCAGCACCTCAAGACATCAGCTCGGCCGGACAAGCCCGTTCCGCCGGATACGGATATTGCCGACCCGCAGGCAGACAACTTGCCACCCGCCAAACCGTTCGACCAGATTGAGGAGTGGTAGCCGTGGACGAATATCCCATCATCGACCTGTCCCACCTGCTGCCGGCGGCCCAGGGCTTGGCCCGTCTTCCGGCGGACGAGCGCATCCAGCGCCTTCGCGCCGACCGCTGGATCGGCTATCCGCGCGCAGTCGAGGCGCTGAACCGGCTGGAAGCCCTTTATGCGTGGCCAAACAAGCAACGCATGCCCAACCTGCTGCTGGTTGGCCCGACCAACAATGGCAAGTCGATGATCGTCGAGAAGTTCCGCCGCACCCACCCGGCCAGCTCCGACGCCGACCAGGAGCACATCCCGGTGTTGGTCGTGCAGATGCCGTCCGAGCCGTCCGTGATCCGCTTCTACGTCGCGCTGCTCGCCGCGATGGGCGCGCCGCTGCGCCCACGCCCACGGTTGCCGGAAATGGAGCAACTGGCTCTGGCACTGCTGCGCAAGGTCGGCGTGCGCATGCTGGTGATCGACGAGCTGCACAACGTGCTGGCCGGCAACAGCGTCAACCGCCGGGAATTCCTCAACCTGCTGCGCTTCCTCGGCAACGAACTGCGCATCCCGTTGGTTGGGGTAGGCACGCGCGACGCCTACCTAGCCATCCGCTCCGATGACCAGTTGGAAAATCGCTTCGAGCCGATGATGCTGCCGGTATGGGAGGCCAACGACGATTGCTGCTCACTGCTGGCCAGCTTCGCCGCTTCGCTCCCGCTGCGCCGGCCTTCCCCAATTGCCACGCTGGACATGGCTCGCTACCTGCTCACACGCAGCGAGGGCACCATAGGGGAACTGGCGCACTTGCTGATGGCGGCGGCCATCGTCGCCGTGGAGAGCGGCGAGGAAGCGATCAACCATCGCACACTCAGCATGGCCTGTTGAGTTGCATCTAAAATTGACCCACTGGGGGTGCGGACGATTTCTTGGACGGTTTATACGGACATCAATCCGACCGCATGACGATACTCGATGGGACTACGCCCGCCAAGCGACACTTTGATGCGGCGCTCGTTGTACCAGTGGATATAGGCATCGATTCGCGTCATGAGGTCTTTCAGCGTCACGTGCTGCCAATTCCTCGGGTAGATTAGTTCGGTCTTCAATCGTCCGAAAAAGCCCTCGCATGCAGCATTGTCTGGCGAGCAGCCCTTTTTGGACATCGACCGCGTTAATTGGGCATTTTCAGTGCGGCGGATCCACGCAGGCCAGCGATAATGCGAGCCCCTGTCCGAATGGATAACCGGATGCTCACCGGGTCGCAGTGTCCGTACCGCGTGATCCAGCATGGTATTGACCAGGTTCGCATCCGGGCTGGTGCCGATATTCCAGGCCACCACCAGCCCATCGAAGCAATCGACGATCGGCGAGACGTAGACCTTCCCTGCCGGAATGTGTATTTCCGTCAGATCGGTCAACCATTTCGTATTCGGCGCCGACGCGTGAAAGTCGCGATTCAGCAGATTCGGGACCGCTGGTGTCGGGTCGCCAGCATACGCCGAGAAGCGCCGGCGGCGCGGTGTTCTCACGACCAGACGCTCTTGCGCCATCAAGCGACGCACGACCTTCTCGGACACACGCATGCCACCAAGGCGCAAGGCACTATCAATGCGTCGATAGCCATAGCAGCGGTAGTTGTCCTCGAAGATAGTCCGAATGACCTCACGCACCTGCGTGTACTTGTCGGGCCGCGTCTGCCGCAGGCGTTGATAGAAGTATGTGCTGCGCGCCAGCTTCAGGCCGCACAACAGATTGGCTAATGGAAACGTGACTCTGAGGGCATCAACCACCTTCGTTTTTTCTCGGCTTGTCAGTTCGAGGGGGTTGATGCCCATGTCTTTTTTTATCAATTCACTCGCCTTCTCCAGAATTGCATTCTCCATGCGAAGCCGCTGGTTCTGGCTCTCCAGTTCGGCCAGTTCCCTGAGTAGTGCCTCATGCCGCTGCTCGAGCGAGGTGTCACCTTTCTTCTTTGTCATGGGTTTTAGGGGCACTTTGCCAAGTAATCGATGCTGCCAGTTATACAACGTTGGTCGCGATACACCGACAGTGTCGGCCACATCCTTTGCCGAACCTACGCGCAGGTTCAGTGCAATGACGGCTTGCTGCTTCTCGAGGCGAGAGCGGGCGACTGTGGGAGCGCTGCTGCCGACGACCGTCCTAGCGAATTCAGGGCGTAAATCACGGATCCAGGCACGCAAGGCCTCGCGGCTTGGGTAGCCCAGGCTTCGGATTGTGTGACTCAGGCAGTAGCCTTGTTCGATATAGTGATCTACTGCCCGTTGCTTTTGCTCATCGGTGTACTGCCGTTTTATCCGTTGATAGCCTCGGCGAAGATCCTGATTCCGTTCGAATTCTGCCAACCAGGCCTTCAGCGAGTTCTTGGTGGGGTATCCCAGCTGCCGTAGTGTGGCGCTCATCCGGCGCCCAAGCTTCAGGTACAACCTCACGGCTCGAAGGCGATCTTCATACGAATACATGAACTACTCCTAAAGTAGTCCAAGATTTTGTCCGCACCCCAACTTAGGGTAAAGATTTGCGTCGAAATTTGACCCACGTATGACACTGTTTCCCGTCTGGATATGGCGGGAGAAATCAAGGAGTGATAAACGTGGCGATATTGAGCGCAATTCGACGCTGGCATTTTCGCGATGGTGCGTCGATTCGGGAAATAGCCCGACGAAGCGGCCTGTCCAGGAACACCGTTCGCAAGTATTTGCAAAGCAAGGTGGTTGAACCGCAGTACCCAGCGCGAGACAGCGTTGGCAAGTTAAGTCCTTTTGAGCCCAAGTTAAGGCAGTGGCTCTCCACCGAGCACAAAAAGACAAAGAAGCTGCGCAGAAACCTGCGCAGCATGTACCGGGATTTGGTCGCTTTGGGCTTTACCGGGTCTTATGACCGAGTGTGTGCCTTTGCCCGACAGTGGAAAGATTCCGAACAGTTCAAGGCGCAAACCTCGGGCAAGGGTTGTTTCATCCCCTTGCGCTTTGCTTGTGGCGAAGCCTTCCAATTCGATTGGAGTGAGGACTTTGCCCGCATAGCGGGCAAACAGGTCAAACTTCAGATTGCCCAGTTTAAGTTGGCCCACAGCCGGGCCTTTGTGCTTCGGGCTTACTACCAGCAAAAACATGAAATGCTGTTTGATGCCCACTGGCATGCCTTTCAAATCTTCGGTGGCATTCCCAAGCGCGGCATCTACGACAACATGAAGACCGCTGTGGATTCGGTGGGGCGTGGCAAAGAGCGCAGGGTCAATCAGCGGTTCACTGCCATGGTCAGCCACTACCTGTTTGATGCGCAGTTCTGTAATCCAGCATCGGGTTGGGAGAAAGGCCAGATTGAGAAGAACGTGCAGGATTCCCGCCAACGCCTGTGGCAAGGGGCACCAGACTTTCAAAGCCTTGCTGATTTGAATGTGTGGCTTGAGCATCGCTGCAAAGCGCTGTGGTCTGAGCTGCGCCACCCCGAATTGGACCAAACCGTGCAAGAGGCCTTTGCCGATGAACAAGGCGAGTTGATGGCGCTACCCAATGCCTTTGATGCATTCGTGGAGCAAACCAAGCGAGTCACTTCAACCTGCCTTGTTCACCACGAGGGCAATCGCTACAGCGTTCCTGCCAGTTACGCCAACAGGGCCATCAGCCTTCGGATTTATGCAGACAAGCTGGTGATGGCTGCCGAAGGCCAACACATTGCCGAGCATCCAAGATTGTTTGGCAGTGGCCACGCTCGGCGTGGCCACACACAATACGACTGGCACCATTACTTGTCTGTGCTTCAGAAGAAACCTGGGGCGTTGCGCAATGGTGCGCCATTTGCTGAATTGCCACCCGCGTTCAAGAAGCTTCAATCCATCTTGCTGCAACGCCCCGGCGGTGACCGTGACATGGTGGAAATTCTGGCCCTTGTATTGCACCACGATGAAGGTGCGGTACTCAGTGCTGTGGAATTGGCATTGGAGTGTGGCAAGCCATCGAAGGAGCATGTGCTTAATCTGTTGGGACGTTTGACCGAAGAACCTCCACCCAAACCGATTCCAATTCCCAAGGGGTTAAGGCTGACATTGGAACCACAGGCCAACGTGAACCGCTATGACAGTTTAAGGAGAGCCCATGATGCAGCATGAAGGCCATGTGAGAATCCTCAAATCCTTGAAACTCTTTGGCATGGCACACGCCATTGAGGAGTTGGGCAATCAGAATTCACCAGCATTTAATCAAGCCTTGCCCATGCTGGACAGCTTGATTAAAGCTGAAGTGGCAGAGCGTGAAGTACGTTCGGTGAACTATCAATTGCGGGTGGCCAAGTTCCCCGTGTATCGGGACTTGGTGGGCTTTGACTTCAGTCAAAGCCTGGTTAATGAGGCCACGGTCAAACAATTGCACCGGTGCGACTTCATGGAACAAGCCCAGAACGTGGTGCTGATTGGTGGGCCAGGCACAGGCAAGACTCACCTGGCCACAGCCATTGGTACACAAGCAGTGATGCACTTGAACCGACGGGTGCGTTTCTTCTCCACCGTGGATTTGGTCAATGCACTGGAGCAAGAGAAATCATCTGGGCGTCAGGGACAAATCGCAAACCGTCTGTTGTATGCCGATTTGGTGATTCTGGATGAGCTGGGATATTTGCCTTTTAGCCAAACCGGTGGGGCACTGCTGTTTCACCTGCTCTCAAAGCTGTACGAAAAAACCAGCGTGATACTGACCACCAACTTGAGCTTCTCGGAATGGAGCCGAGTGTTTGGCGATGAAAAGATGACAACAGCGTTGTTGGACCGACTAACCCACCACTGCCACATCCTGGAAACCGGCAATGAAAGTTACCGCTTCAAACACAGTTCAACTCAGAATAAGCAGGAGGAAAAACAGACCCGCAAACTGAAAATCGAGACATAATTCTGACAACAAGGGGTGGGTCAAAATTCAATGCAAATCCCGGGTCAAATTTGGGTGCAAATCAACAGATATCGACAACCTCTCGCGCAACCAAGACATCGCGGTCGGACTGCAAGTGATCTTGAAGCCACGGGCCCGTCCCACCCCGACATGGACCTCGATGCCCGAACGGACGTTAGATTTCGAGTTCTAGGCGTTCTGCGATGAAGGTTGGATCCCAGCCGGGATTGAAAGTGTCGACGTGGGTGAATCCGAGCCGCTCGTATAGGCCACGCAGGTTCGGGTGGCAGTCGAGCCGCAGCTTGGCGCACCCCTGCGTTCGCGCGGCATGGCGGCAAGCCTCGATCAGCGCGGAGCTGACACCCCGGCCCGCATGTGTCCGTCGCACCGCGAGCTTGTGCAGATATGCGGCCTCCCCCTTGAGGGCGTCGGGCCAGAACTCGGGATCCTCGGCCGACAAGGTGCAACAGCCGACGATGCCGTCGCTGCAACTCGCGACTAGGAGCTCGGATCTCAGGACGAAGGTCTCCGCGAATGTCCGGTCGATCCGCGCGACGTCCCAGGCGGGCGTTCCCTTGGCGGACATCCACGCCGCAGCGTCGTGCATCAGCCGCACAACCTCGTCGATATCACCCGAGCAGGCGACCCGAACGTTCGGAGGCTCCTCGCTGTCCATTCGCTCCCCTGGCGCGGTATGAACCGCCGCCTCATAGTGCAGTTTGATCCTGACGAGCCCAGCATGTCTGCGCCCACCTTCGCGGAACCTGACCAGGGTCCGCTAGCGGGCGGCCGGAAGGTGAATGCTAGGCATGATCTAACCCTCGGTCTCTGGCGTCGCGACTGCGAAATTTCGCGAGGGTTTCCGAGAAGGTGATTGCGCTTCGCAGATCTCCAGGCGCGTGGGTGCGGACGTAGTCAGCGCCATTGCCGATCGCGTGAAGTTCCGCCGCAAGGCTCGCTGGACCCAGATCCTTTACAGGAAGGCCAACGGTGGCGCCCAAGAAGGATTTCCGCGACACCGAGACCAATAGCGGAAGCCCCAACGCCGACTTCAGCTTTTGAAGGTTCGACAGCACGTGCAGCGATGTTTCCGGTGCGGGGCTCAAGAAAAATCCCATCCCCGGATCGAGGATGAGCCGGTCGGCAGCGACCCCGCTCCGTCGCAAGGCGGAAACCCGCGCCTCGAAGAACCGCACAATCTCGTCGAGCGCGTCTTCGGGTCGAAGGTGACCGGTGCGGGTGGCGATGCCATCCCGCTGCGCTGAGTGCATAACCACCAGCCTGCAGTCCGCCTCAGCAATATCGGGATAGAGCGCAGGGTCAGGAAATCCTTGGATATCGTTCAGGTAGCCCACGCCGCGCTTGAGCGCATAGCGCTGGGTTTCCGGTTGGAAGCTGTCGATTGAAACACGGTGCATCTGATCGGACAGGGCGTCTAAGAGCGGCGCAATACGTCTGATCTCATCGGCCGGCGATACAGGCCTCGCGTCCGGATGGCTGGCGGCCGGTCCGACATCCACGACGTCTGATCCGACTCGCAGCATTTCGATCGCCGCGGTGACAGCGCCGGCGGGGTCTAGCCGCCGGCTCTCATCGAAGAAGGAGTCCTCGGTGAGATTCAGAATGCCGAACACCGTCACCATGGCGTCGGCCTCCGCAGCGACTTCCACGATGGGGATCGGGCGAGCAAAAAGGCAGCAATTATGAGCCCCATACCTACAAAGCCCCACGCATCAAGCTTTTGCCCATGAAGCAACCAGGCAATGGCTGTAATTATGACGACGCCGAGTCCCGACCAGACTGCATAAGCAACACCGACAGGGATGGATTTCAGAACCAGAGAAAGAAAATAAAATGCGATGCCATAACCGATTATGACAACGGCGGAAGGGGCAAGCTTAGTAAAGCCCTCGCTAGATTTTAATGCGGATGTTGCGATTACTTCGCCAACTATTGCGATAACAAGAAAAAGCCAGCCTTTCATGATATATCTCCCAATTTGTGTAGGGCTTATTATGCACGCTTAAAAATAATAAAAGCAGACTTGACCTGATAGTTTGGCTGTGAGCAATTATGTGCTTAGTGCATCTAACGCCGCCATAAACGGCGACAGGGTGGCGCGCCTATTGCGCATAAAATGGCGAAGCCATGCGCAACAGGCGCGGAATCTCTGGCGTCCGGTTTGATGGCTTTGTTATGCAAAGGACTAGTCTTCAATGACGTGTAAACCACGGCGCTTTAAGTCCTCCAACGAATCCAACATTCCCCTTATTAATTCAACAGGATGCCCCTCCCAGTCTTCAACAACGCCAACAATTCTCAAGGGTTCGCAGGTTCTATAGGACTGTGTTGGATTACCGGGAAATCTTTTGTTCGTAAGATTCGGATCGTCTTCGAACGGTCCTGTTGGCTCAACTATGTATATGTAGCCGCGACCCTCGAGGCCAGACAGTGACATAGCAAGTTCAGCTCCCCAAACTGCTGGCTCCATCAAGGCTGAAAAGTAGATGTGCTTAAGAATACGACCGTCCTCGAAATGAGAGATGAACCCTGTGGTTAGCAAGTCACCAATCGCCAAATTGGCTTTGGTTCCATGATAGAACGGTCCTTGCACCTGCTTGTAATTATCATGAGAGATGGGAATCCAATCTTTTACCATTTTAAGACCCTTAATTGTTGGGATTTGGCTGCATAACGCCTGAAATAAGCCGTGCCGCGAAGCGGCATCGGCTTGATTGAATTGTTAGACGGCAAACTCGAGCCAATACTTGTGCAGGCCAACAATATTAGACGAGCACAGCATGGGCATTGCCGCTTTGATCTTCTCCAGTGACCAATTCCACCACTCCATCTCCAGAAGCAATGAAATTTCCTCATCGGTGAAGCGTTTCTTAATCTTCTTAGCGGGATTGCCGCCAACGATAGCGTAAGGCTCCACATCTTTTGTCACCAACGAGCGGCTGCCTATCACCGCACCGTGCCCGATCTTGATTCCGGGCATGACCATTGCCTCAGAGCCGATCCAAACGTCATTGCCAATGACAGTATTACCTGCTTTTTGGAAGGCATCGAGTGCGCTTGAGAATGCAGGTTCTTCCTGCATATAAAAGAACGGGAAAGATGATGCCCAGTCGTACCGATGCCCCTGATTGCCAGCAGATCAGCATTATTTAAATCAAGTTGCCATGTCACTGAATACTCGTCCTAGAAAGGCGTTAGATTGGCTTACACCATTAGAGAAATTTGCTCAGCTTGTTGATTATCATATGGCTTTTGAAACTGTCGCACCTCATGTTTGAATTCGCCCCATATTTTTGCTACAGTGAACCAAATTAAGATCATCTATTTACTAGGCCTCGCATTTGCGGGGTTTTTAATGCTGAATAAAAGGAAAACTTGATGGAATTGCCCAATATTATGCACCCGGTCGCGAAGCTGAGCACCGCATTAGCCGCTGCATTGATGCTGAGCGGGTGCATGCCCGGTGAAATCCGCCCGACGATTGGCCAGCAAATGGAAACTGGCGACCAACGGTTTGGCGATCTGGTTTTCCGCCAGCTCGCACCGAATGTCTGGCAGCACACTTCCTATCTCGACATGCCGGGTTTCGGGGCAGTCGCTTCCAACGGTTTGATCGTCAGGGATGGCGGCCGCGTGCTGGTGGTCGATACCGCCTGGACCGATGACCAGACCGCCCAGATCCTCAACTGGATCAAGCAGGAGATCAACCTGCCGGTCGCGCTGGCGGTGGTGACTCACGCGCATCAGGACAAGATGGGCGGTATGGACGCGCTGCATGCGGCGGGGATTGCGACTTATGCCAATGCGTTGTCGAACCAGCTTGCCCCGCAAGAGGGGATGGTTGCGGCGCAACACAGCCTGACTTTCGCCGCCAATGGCTGGGTCGAACCAGCAACCGCGCCCAACTTTGGCCCGCTCAAGGTATTTTACCCCGGCCCCGGCCACACCAGTGACAATATCACCGTTGGGATCGACGGCACCGACATCGCTTTTGGTGGCTGCCTGATCAAGGACAGCAAGGCCAAGTCGCTCGGCAATCTCGGTGATGCCGACACTGAGCACTACGCCGCGTCAGCGCGCGCGTTTGGTGCGGCGTTCCCCAAGGCCAGCATGATCGTGATGAGCCATTCCGCCCCCGATAGCCGCGCCGCAATCACTCATACGGCCCGCATGGCCGACAAGCTGCGCTGAGCCATGGCTGACCACGTCACCCCCAATCTGCCATCGCGCGATTTCGATGTGACAGAGGCGTTTTATGCGAAGCTGGGCTTTGCGACGAGTTGGAAGGATCGCGGCTGGATGATCCTGCAGCGCGGCGGTTTGCAGCTCGAATTCTTCCCCTATCCTGACCTCGACCCAGCTACGAGCTCGTTCGGCTGTTGCCTGCGGTTGGATGATCTCGATGCCATGGTGGCATTGGTGAACGCGGCGGGAGCCGAGGAAAAAAGCACCGGCTGGCCGCGCTTCAAAGCTCCGCAACTGGAGGCGAGCGGCCTGAGGATCGGCTACCTGATCGATCCCGACTGCACGCTGGTGCGGCTGATCCAGAACCCCGACTGACCGCATGCCCGCGAAAATCAAGATTTGCGGGATCAGCACACCCGAGGCGCTCGATGCGACCATCGCGGCGCGGGCGGACTATGCCGGGTTGGTGTTCTATCCAGCGTCGCCCCGTGCGGTTACGTCGAATGTCGCGGGCGCTTTGACATCGCGCGCAGCTGGCCAGATCGCCATGGTCGGTTTGTTCGTCGATGCGGATGATGCTGTCATCGCCGACGCACTGGTGGCAGCCAAGCTGAACGCGCTGCAGCTGCACGGTTCGGAATCGCCCGAACGCGTGGCCCAGTTGCGCGCGCGGTTTGGCAAGCCGGTGTGGAAGGCGCTGCCCGTCGCCAGCGCCAGCGATGTCGCACGCGCCGCAGCCTATGCCGGGGCGGCGGACTTGATCTTGTTCGACGCCAAGACCCCCAAAGGCGCGCTGCCCGGCGGCATGGGGTTGGCGTTGGGTATAGGAAGTATAAACCACCTTTTTGCTCCTCATCCGAAGTATCTTACCTGAAATTCCCTCACTCGTTTACCGCTCAAGCCCCAATTTTAACTGCCGGTCCAGCCTAAACCGCTCTAATAAGGTTCGATTTGGCGGTAAAATCTCTAGCCTGATAGCTCGAGAGATACAAACTGCCCCACCGCCCCGTTTAAAAGTTGGCAGTGTTGAGCAGTGTTGGATTTGGGGTCGTCAGTCAAAGAGACGACTCTGTGATGGATCGAACAGGCTGGGAGTCAGTGGCGGCGCTCGTTCTGGTGGCAGCTCACGCTGCTTGGCGGCATTCGCCTTGGCTGTTTTCTGTTTCAGATGCTTGAGAATCTGCTCAATGACCTTCGGATCTTCGATGCTGGCAATCACTTTGACGTGACCGCCGCAGTGTTCGCAGACTTCAATATCAATATTGAAGACTCGCTTGAGGCGTTGCATCCAGGTCATGGCGCGGTGGCGCTCTGCAGGACTCTTGTCACGCCAGTTAGTATCGAGACCTTCCGATTTGTCGGGCTTCTTGCCCCGCTTGGCGGGTGTTACTTGAACTCGGTGTTTGCTGTTCGGTGCAAAGACGCCGTGGAAGCGTGTGAGGTTGACTCGCGGCTTAGGTACCAACGCAGCGAATTTGGCGATGAAGTCCAGCGGCTCGAAGATCACATGGGTGGTGCCATTGCGGTACGGAGTTTTGAGCTCGTAACGCACCTGCCCATTGGCGGTTAATGCCAGACGTTTTTCTGAAACCGCTGGCCGACTAATGTAGCGACACAAGCGCTCAAGCTTATCCCGCTGATGCGCTTCGGCCATCACACCGGCGTGTAGCGAGAAACCAGCATGGTTGGCTACTCGACTGCTTGAGTCGGCTTTATCCTCACGCCCTGGCAAGGTTTGCAGGGTGAAGACTTTGCGCCCTTGCTGGGGGCCGACGGCAATGCGATACGTAACCGAAGCACCATGTAATTGAGTCAGCGTATCGTCTTCGCCCTCTTCCAGTGTCAACCACGTATTCTCGGCATCACGCTCCAAAATCCCACGCTTTTCCATGCAGCGAGCGATGCGATGGCTGAGGGTGTGAGCGAGCGTATTCAGCTCATCGTAAGTGGGTGCCTTGACACGATGGAAGCGTTGCTTGCCATAGTCATCTTCGGCATAGACACCATCGAGAAACAGCATGTGGTAGTGGACATTGAGATTTAGCGCGGAGCCAAAGCGTTGGATAAGAGTCACTGAGCCAGTTTGTGCAGAGGCTTTGGTGTAACCGGCTTTTTTGATCAGATGAGTTGAGAGTGTACGATAGACGATACTCAAGACCTGGCCCATCAGCTGGGGATGGCGAGCCAGCAAAAAGCGTAGCTGGAAAGGAAAGCTGAGCACCCACTGGCGAATGGGCTCCTTGGGGAAGACTTCGTCTATCAGCAGCGCCGCACTCTCGGCCATCCGGCGGGCACCGCAGCTAGGGCAAAAGCCGCGTCGTTTACAGCTGAAGGCGACCAGACGCTCGTGATGACAATCCTCGCAGCGAACCCGCATGAAACCATACTCCAGACGGCCACATTGGAGGAGGTCGTTGAATTCTTGTTGGATGTAGCGAGGCAGGTGTTGACCTTGGGCTTCGAGTGAGGCTTTGAAGGCTGGGTAGTGCTGCTCAACCAGCTGGTAGAGCAGCGTCTGGTCGGGTTGGTGGCGTTCGTAACCGTTTGTTTGAGTGGGCGATTGACTCGCCGTGGCGTTCCTTGCCAGCGACATGGGTATCCTCCGCTGATACTGTGGTTATGTACAGTATCAGCGGCTTGCGTTCAGACGTCCAGTCTGGCCCTAGACATCGCTAAATGCTTAACCCGCAATAGCCCTCACGAGTTGTTATCAGCCACTACCGGTTGAGCGAGAAGGTTTTGGGTTCAGGGTGCTATTGCTCCACCAATCACAATACTGAAGCCCCAACTGTTATCAGTTGGGGCTTTTTCTTGTCTGTTTGCGGCGGTTGCGTTTTATCGGTAGTCGTCGAGCTCTGCACCATCCCACATAAGAGCTTAACGGTGCGATCTTCAACGCCATCACACAAAACTTTCTTTTTCACGCACAGTCAACTTATTGGATGTTTTATTAACAACCCAAAAGGAGATATTTAGCGGGCGGCCGGAAGGTGAATGCTAGGCATGATCTAACCCTCGGTCTCTGGCGTCGCGACTGCGAAATTTCGCGAGGGTTTCCGAGAAGGTGATTGCGCTTCGCAGATCTCCAGGCGCGTGGGTGCGGACGTAGTCAGCGCCATTGCCGATCGCGTGAAGTTCCGCCGCAAGGCTCGCTGGACCCAGATCCTTTACAGGAAGGCCAACGGTGGCGCCCAAGAAGGATTTCCGCGACACCGAGACCAATAGCGGAAGCCCCAACGCCGACTTCAGCTTTTGAAGGTTCGACAGCACGTGCAGCGATGTTTCCGGTGCGGGGCTCAAGAAAAATCCCATCCCCGGATCGAGGATGAGCCGGTCGGCAGCGACCCCGCTCCGTCGCAAGGCGGAAACCCGCGCCTCGAAGAACCGCACAATCTCGTCGAGCGCGTCTTCGGGTCGAAGGTGACCGGTGCGGGTGGCGATGCCATCCCGCTGCGCTGAGTGCATAACCACCAGCCTGCAGTCCGCCTCAGCAATATCGGGATAGAGCGCAGGGTCAGGAAATCCTTGGATATCGTTCAGGTAGCCCACGCCGCGCTTGAGCGCATAGCGCTGGGTTTCCGGTTGGAAGCTGTCGATTGAAACACGGTGCATCTGATCGGACAGGGCGTCTAAGAGCGGCGCAATACGTCTGATCTCATCGGCCGGCGATACAGGCCTCGCGTCCGGATGGCTGGCGGCCGGTCCGACATCCACGACGTCTGATCCGACTCGCAGCATTTCGATCGCCGCGGTGACAGCGCCGGCGGGGTCTAGCCGCCGGCTCTCATCGAAGAAGGAGTCCTCGGTGAGATTCAGAATGCCGAACACCGTCACCATGGCGTCGGCCTCCGCAGCGACTTCCACGATGGGGATCGGGCGAGCAAAAAGGCAGCAATTATGAGCCCCATACCTACAAAGCCCCACGCATCAAGCTTTTGCCCATGAAGCAACCAGGCAATGGCTGTAATTATGACGACGCCGAGTCCCGACCAGACTGCATAAGCAACACCGACAGGGATGGATTTCAGAACCAGAGAAAGAAAATAAAATGCGATGCCATAACCGATTATGACAACGGCGGAAGGGGCAAGCTTAGTAAAGCCCTCGCTAGATTTTAATGCGGATGTTGCGATTACTTCGCCAACTATTGCGATAACAAGAAAAAGCCAGCCTTTCATGATATATCTCCCAATTTGTGTAGGGCTTATTATGCACGCTTAAAAATAATAAAAGCAGACTTGACCTGATAGTTTGGCTGTGAGCAATTATGTGCTTAGTGCATCTAACGCCTGAATTAAGCTGCGCCGCGAAGCGGCGTCGGCTTGAATGAACTGTTAGACATCATTGGCGTGGAGCCGAGCAGACTGGCGGCTTCGTGCTTCACAAAGTAAATGAACGCAGTCAACTGATCAGCGCGTGAGGCCAAGCAATCCATCCCTTGTCCAAGGTAAGCCTGCTGGGCTTCAAGCAGCACGGGCTGATGTTGGACGGGCAGGCGTTCCATTACCCAGTTGGCAGCTACATCCTTCGGCGCGATCTTGCCGGTTGCTGCGCTGTACCAAATGCGAGACAAAGTAAGCACTACATTCCGCTCGTCGCCTGCCCAATCCGGTTGTGAGTTCCATAGTTTCAAGGTGTCGGCCAGTGCTTTGAATAGATCGCTTTCCGGGACTGAGTTGAAGAAATCTTCCGCGGCCGAACCTGCCAAGGCAAGGCTGTGTTGCCTTGCTTTAGTTAGCAGAATAGCCAGATCAACATCGGTTGTCGCGGGCTCGAAGATGCCCGCAAGAATGTCCTTGCGCTGCCACTCCCCGAATTGCAGTTCCCGTCTGGCTGGATAACGCCAAGGAACAACATCGCCGTACACGACGATGGTAACTTCCAAGGCACGGAGAGCTTCACTTTGGCCGGGAGAAGCGGAAACTTCCAGGAAATCTACGAACAGAGCCTGCCGCACAGTCTCATCGAGCTGTGCAGTCACAGTAACCAGCAAATCAATATCACTGCATGGCTTCAGGCCACCGTCGAGTGCAGAGCCGTACAAATGCACGGCCAGCAACGTCGATCCCAGATGATGCTCGATGACGTTGAGTGCCTGTGATAGCTGTACCGAAATCTCGGCGGGCACTGCGTTGCTCATGATGTCTAACTCCCAATTTGTGTAGGGCTTATTATGCACGCTTAAAAATAATAAAAGCAGACTTGACCTGATAGTTTGGCTGTGAGCAATTATGTGCTTAGTGCATCTAACGCCGCTAAGCAGCGGCACATTTTGCGTTTTGAGCGCAGCGAAGCAAAATGTGTCCGATGGCTTGGATGGTTAACCCCTTTGCCAGATTTGATAGCGATAATTTATATTTGAATGAAATTCCTGCTCGAACACCACATTGAACTCTTTGGGGATTTCCGGAAAGAAAACATTGCCCTCTGGCTCGGAATCTATTGTCGAGATATGTAGCGTGTCGGCATGGGCGATCAGACTCTTGTAGATCTCTCCACCACCAGAAACAACAACATGGTTCGTAAGAGTCTTTAGCTCCCTCATTGCTGCTTCTATAGATGGAAACACAACCACATCATCGTTAGTAGCTACCGATCCTGAGCGGCTGACAACTGCATACTTTCTATTTGGGAGAGCCCCCATTGCCTCAAATGTTTTACGGCCGACTAAGAGCCATTGATTGTAAGTTATTGCTTTAAAAAGCAGCTGCTCACCTTTAGCGTTCCACGGGATATCCGAGCCGCAGCCAATAACCCCATTTCTTGCTTTTGCAGCCATTAGTGATATTTTCACGATACTCCTTTGGGTTAACGCCGCCATAAACGGCGACAGGGTGGCGCGCCTATTGCGCATAAAATGGCGAAGCCATGCGCAACAGGCGCGGAATCTCTGGCGTCCGGTTTGATGGCTTTGTTATGCAAAGGACTAGTCTTCAATGACGTGTAAACCACGGCGCTTTAAGTCCTCCAACGAATCCAACATTCCCCTTATTAATTCAACAGGATGCCCCTCCCAGTCTTCAACAACGCCAACAATTCTCAAGGGTTCGCAGGTTCTATAGGACTGTGTTGGATTACCGGGAAATCTTTTGTTCGTAAGATTCGGATCGTCTTCGAACGGTCCTGTTGGCTCAACTATGTATATGTAGCCGCGACCCTCGAGGCCAGACAGTGACATAGCAAGTTCAGCTCCCCAAACTGCTGGCTCCATCAAGGCTGAAAAGTAGATGTGCTTAAGAATACGACCGTCCTCGAAATGAGAGATGAACCCTGTGGTTAGCAAGTCACCAATCGCCAAATTGGCTTTGGTTCCATGATAGAACGGTCCTTGCACCTGCTTGTAATTATCATGAGAGATGGGAATCCAATCTTTTACCATTTTAAGACCCTTAATTGTTGGGATTTGGCTGCATAACGTTTGACATGAGGGGCGGCCAAGGGCGCCAGCCCTTGGACGTCCCCCTCGATGGAAGGGTTAGGCATCACTGCGTGTTCGCTCGAATGCCTGGCGTGTTTGAACCATGTACACGGCTGGACCATATGGGGTGGTTACGGTACCTTGCCTCTCAAACCCCGCTTTCTCGTAGCATCGGATCGCTCGCAAGTTGCTCGGCGACGGGTCCGTTTGGATCTTGGTGACCTCGGGATCATTGAACAGCAACTCAACCAGAGCTCGAACCAGCTTGGTTCCCAAGCCTTTGCCCAGTTGTGATGCATTCGCCAGTAACTGGTCTATTCCGCGTACTCCTGGATCGGTTTCTTCTTCCCACCGTCCGTCCCCGCTTCCAAGAGCAACGTACGACTGGGCATACCCAATCGGCTCTCCATTCAGCATTGCAATGTATGGAGTGACGGACTCTTGCGCTAAAACGCTTGGCAAGTACTGTTCCTGTACGTCAGCAAGTGTCGGGCGTGCTTCTTCTCCGCCCCACCACTCGACGATATGAGATCGATTTAGCCACTCATAGAGCATCGCAAGGTCATGCTCAGTCATGAGGCGCAGTGTGACGGAATCGTTGCTGTTGGTCACGATGCTGTACTTTGTGATGCCTAACTTTGTTTTTGCGTTGCTCATGATGTCTAACTCCCAATTTGTGTAGGGCTTATTATGCACGCTTAAAAATAATAAAAGCAGACTTGACCTGATAGTTTGGCTGTGAGCAATTATGTGCTTAGTGCATCTAACTTTGTTTTAGGGCGACTGCCCTGCTGCGTAACATCGTTGCTGCTCCATAACATCAAACATCGACCCACGGCGTAACGCGCTTGCTGCTTGGATGCCCGAGGCATAGACTGTACAAAAAAACAGTCATAACAAGCCATGAAAACCGCCACTGCGCCGTTACCACCGCTGCGTTCGGTCAAGGTTCTGGACCAGTTGCGTGAGCGCATACGCTACTTGCATTACAGCTTACCAACCGAACAGGCTTATGTCCACTGGGTTCGTGCCTTCATCCGTTTCCACGGTGTGCGTCACCCGGCAACCTTGGGCAGCAGCGAAGTCGAGGCATTTCTGTCCTGGCTGGCGAACGAGCGCAAGGTTTCGGTCTCCACGCATCGTCAGGCATTGGCGGCCTTGCTGTTCTTCTACGGCAAGGTGCTGTGCACGGATCTGCCCTGGCTTCAGGAGATCGGAAGACCTCGGCCGTCGCGGCGCTTGCCGGTGGTGCTGACCCCGGATGAAGTGGTTCGCATCCTCGGTTTTCTGGAAGGCGAGCATCGTTTGTTCGCCCAGCTTCTGTATGGAACGGGCATGCGGATCAGTGAGGGTTTGCAACTGCGGGTCAAGGATCTGGATTTCGATCACGGCACGATCATCGTGCGGGAGGGCAAGGGCTCCAAGGATCGGGCCTTGATGTTACCCGAGAGCTTGGCACCCAGCCTGCGCGAGCAGCTGTCGCGTGCACGGGCATGGTGGCTGAAGGACCAGGCCGAGGGCCGCAGCGGCGTTGCGCTTCCCGACGCCCTTGAGCGGAAGTATCCGCGCGCCGGGCATTCCTGGCCGTGGTTCTGGGTTTTTGCGCAGCACACGCATTCGACCGATCCACGGAGCGGTGTCGTGCGTCGCCATCACATGTATGACCAGACCTTTCAGCGCGCCTTCAAACGTGCCGTAGAAGGCACTGTTGCAAAGTTAGCGATGAGGCAGCCTTTTGTCTTATTCAAAGGCCTTACATTTCAAAAACTCTGCTTACCAGGCGCATTTCGCCCAGGGGATCACCATAATAAAATGCTGAGGCCTGGCCTTTGCGTAGTGCACGCATCACCTCAATACCTTTGATGGTGGCGTAAGCCGTCTTCATGGATTTAAATCCCAGCGTGGCGCCGATTATCCGTTTCAGTTTGCCATGATCGCATTCAATCACGTTGTTCCGGTACTTAATCTGTCGGTGTTCAACGTCAGACGGGCACCGGCCTTCGCGTTTGAGCAGAGCAAGCGCGCGACCATAGGCGGGCGCTTTATCCGTGTTGATGAATCGCGGGATCTGCCACTTCTTCACGTTGTTGAGGATTTTACCCAGAAACCGGTATGCAGCTTTGCTGTTACGACGGGAGGAGAGATAAAAATCGACAGTGCGGCCCCGGCTGTCGACGGCCCGGTACAGATACGCCCAGCGGCCATTGACCTTCACGTAGGTTTCATCCATGTGCCACGGGCAAAGATCGGAAGGGTTACGCCAGTACCAGCGCAGCCGTTTTTCCATTTCAGGCGCATAACGCTGAACCCAGCGGTAAATCGTGGAGTGATCGACATTCACTCCGCGTTCAGCCAGCATCTCCTGCAGCTCACGGTAACTGATGCCGTATTTGCAGTACCAGCGTACGGCCCACAGAATGATGTCACGCTGAAAATGCCGGCCTTTGAATGGGTTCATGTGCAGCTCCATCAGCAAAAGGGGATGATAAGTTTATTACCACCGACTATTTGCAACAGTGCCGTGTACATCGAAATACGGCTTATCAGGCGTTAAAAGATGCTTGCGATGACTTGTTTGCAAGACAATTCAGTTATCAGAGTCTTAGTGAAAAAGGTAACACTATTAATCACAAATCAAGATGGGTGAGCGAGGTGGCTTATATTGATAATGAAGCTGTCGTTAGACTTATTTTTGCCCCTGCTATTGTGCCTTTAATTACTAGGTTAGAAGAACAATTTACAAAGTATGAAATACAACAAATAAGTAATTTAACAAGTGCTTATGCTGTTCGTTTATATGAAATATTGATTGCATGGCGTAGTACTGGAAAAACGCCTCTCATAACTATGTATGATTTTAGACAAAAAATAGGTGTACTCGAGACTGAATACAAACGAATGGTGCTGAATTTGATGTTCATCAAAACCAAATTATTGACTGGAAAAATCAATTGATCTCAGCTTCCTCGCAAGCTTTCGATCAATCAAAAGCTCCATCAGAACCCCCCATTGATCTTAAAAAGTTACATGCAAAAATCGGTGAGCAGGCATTAGAAATTGATTTTTTAGAAGGTGTGTTGAAGAAACTGGGCCGCTTCAACCACAAAAGTTAATCGACGACTCACTTCAGATTTCAGTATCTAAGCAAGCTAAGCTGCTGAAAGTCTCCCGTGGTTGTTATTATTATCGCCCAAAACCTGTTAGCTCATCAGATCTGAAGCTGATGCGATGTATTGATGAATTACATATGCAATATCCTTTTGCAGGCAGTCGTATGATGCGTGATTTGTTGAATCGTCAAGGGCATCATATAGGACGACGTCATACACGTACTTTAATGAAGAAAATGGGTATTCAGGCGTTATATTGCAAACCAAATTTAAGCCAGGCTAATCAAGCTCACCGTAAATATCCATATCTGCTCAAAGGGTTGGCTATTCAGCGCAGTAATCAAGTGTGGTCTACGGATATAACGTATATCCCTATGGCAAAAGGCTTTGTTTATTTATGTGCTGTGATTGATTGGCATAGCCGCAAGGTACTTGCGCATAGGGTATCGATTAGTATGGAGGTGGATTTTTGTATTTCGGTTTTAAATGAAGCGATTGAAAAATATGGATCACCTGAAATATTGAATACAGACCAAGGCAGTCAGTTCACCAGTGATGCATTTATTGATGTATTGAAATCAAATGGCATTCAAATCAGTATGGATGGTAAAGGTCGATGGGTAGATAATGTGATGGTTGAACGATTATGGCGGAGCGTTAAATATGAAGAGGTGTATCTCAAAGCTTATAGCAGTGTCACAGATGCGAAAAAGCAATTAAGTGCATATTTTGAGTTTTATAATTTGAAACGACCTCATTCGAGTCTAGACAAAATGACACCAAATGATTTTTACTATGATCAGCTACCCCAACAAAACAAGGTGGCTTAACTAGAGCGGAATATCACTTATAAATACGCTTTTAGTTGTTCAAACAAGTGGGACCACCTCTATTCGTCATTTCCCATAAGAATTTAATAAAATACTATATGGTTGACGGATAGATAAAAGACTAGGAAAAGAAAAGCAGACAAAAAAATACCATCGATAATAAAATTGGTTAAAAATGTTGCACGATGAAATTTAAATAAACTTGTAAAGCTAATAAATTAACAATTTTATATTCAAAAAAACTTAAATCACAAGTTAAGCTAATAAACAGCTTTAGCTATTTTAAATAAGTTCATTTTAAAAACCAAAATTTAGATTTATTGGCTATATAAAACTTTAAATCAGTAGTTCCACTAACTTTTTTCACTTATTTATTTAAAAATTAGCAACTTAAAAATACAGCTAAGTATTTTTAGATATTGCTTGGAGTTAATTCAATTCATCAAGTTTTAAAAAATAATTCCTTTTGTCAGGCATATCGTTTTTTAAATGCTTTAAAAATATTTTAGCAGTTTCCTCAGATACATCCTCTCTTAGGCAACGTTCAACAAAAGATATATCTACAAATTCATCTGCTAATCCAGCACGACCAAGATCTAAAAAGTAAATTTCACCAGATTTATCTATAAAAATATTACTATCCGTGATATCGCCATGAGAAAAAACCAATCTTTCTTCAACACGAGTCTCATTTAACTCATTCCAAAGACTTAGGTAAGTTTTATGGTCTCCCCATAATTCAGCCTCAAAATCATCTTGATCTATCTCGTCAAGGAGTTGGTTATCAATAAAAAATTTTGACTCTTTTAACCGATGATCAATGCTTGAAATAAATGGGCAATCAAAAATAGCAACTGCATTTAACTGATTGAGTGTTTCCTTATAGATAGAAAGCAATTCTTGCTCTGTTAAAAAAAGCGCTGAAATTGGTTTTGCATTGATCGCTTTAGTGATCATGAATTCAAACTGCTCATCCTGAAAAGTCATGATGAGTTCAGGCACCTTTAATTTATCAGAGAGCCAACTCATCATTTTCGCTTCACGAGAGACACTGTATGTGGTCTCTGTATATAAAGTGCTAGATCGCTTAAGAAAAAAAGTTTCATTATTTCGATTAAAAGAATAAACATCCGATGGCGACTGACCAATTTTATTTGGCTCTAAAACGCTGTTTCCAATAAATTGTTGAATAATATTAGGCAATTCCATCAAGTTTTCCTTTTATTCAGCATTAAAAACCTCGCAAATGCGAGGCCTAGTAAATAGATGATCTTAATTAGGTTCACTGTAGCAAAAATATGGCTTATTGTCTATAGAGGGTCAATGCATCAAACTTTTGTCATTACCTCTCAATTGCATAAATAGCGCTAGGCTTAAGGAAAATGGGTTGCTGTATTTCTCTGTCTCAAATCTCAAGAATAAGCTAGAGCAGAATATTAGACAGCAGCAAGACCTCAGGATGCAGACAAATCGCGGAGTAGTTGCTCCAAATCCTGTTCGCCCACTTTTGTTTGAGCACCTGCCTGCAAGCCGCCACGAATGAGTTTTTCAGCAGCCGGACGCGCAAACAGACCAGCCCATGCCTTGTGCTCTCGAAGGAAGTCTTCACTTAAATCCGTTGGTGGGATTGCTTTCTTTGCAGCGGCGATGACCCCTTCAGGTAAAGCTGCAATATTTGTGGCGATGCGATGAACAAAAGCGTCTAACTCATTTGCCGGAAGCGCACGATTTACCCAACCATATCGTTCGGCTAGCAAAGCGTCAATAAGGTCAGCACCAAGAATTACCTCGGGTATAGGAAGTATAAACCACCTTTTTGCTCCTCATCCGAAGTATCTTACCTGAAATTCCCTCACTCGTTTACCGCTCAAGCCCCAATTTTAACTGCCGGTCCAGCCTAAACCGCTCTAATAAGGTTCGATTTGGCGGTAAAATCTCTAGCCTGATAGCTCGAGAGATACAAACTGCCCCACCGCCCCGTTTAAAAGTTGGCAGTGTTGAGCAGTGTTGGATTTGGGGTCGTCAGTCAAAGAGACGACTCTGTGATGGATCGAACAGGCTGGGAGTCAGTGGCGGCGCTCGTTCTGGTGGCAGCTCACGCTGCTTGGCGGCATTCGCCTTGGCTGTTTTCTGTTTCAGATGCTTGAGAATCTGCTCAATGACCTTCGGATCTTCGATGCTGGCAATCACTTTGACGTGACCGCCGCAGTGTTCGCAGACTTCAATATCAATATTGAAGACTCGCTTGAGGCGTTGCATCCAGGTCATGGCGCGGTGGCGCTCTGCAGGACTCTTGTCACGCCAGTTAGTATCGAGACCTTCCGATTTGTCGGGCTTCTTGCCCCGCTTGGCGGGTGTTACTTGAACTCGGTGTTTGCTGTTCGGTGCAAAGACGCCGTGGAAGCGTGTGAGGTTGACTCGCGGCTTAGGTACCAACGCAGCGAATTTGGCGATGAAGTCCAGCGGCTCGAAGATCACATGGGTGGTGCCATTGCGGTACGGAGTTTTGAGCTCGTAACGCACCTGCCCATTGGCGGTTAATGCCAGACGTTTTTCTGAAACCGCTGGCCGACTAATGTAGCGACACAAGCGCTCAAGCTTATCCCGCTGATGCGCTTCGGCCATCACACCGGCGTGTAGCGAGAAACCAGCATGGTTGGCTACTCGACTGCTTGAGTCGGCTTTATCCTCACGCCCTGGCAAGGTTTGCAGGGTGAAGACTTTGCGCCCTTGCTGGGGGCCGACGGCAATGCGATACGTAACCGAAGCACCATGTAATTGAGTCAGCGTATCGTCTTCGCCCTCTTCCAGTGTCAACCACGTATTCTCGGCATCACGCTCCAAAATCCCACGCTTTTCCATGCAGCGAGCGATGCGATGGCTGAGGGTGTGAGCGAGCGTATTCAGCTCATCGTAAGTGGGTGCCTTGACACGATGGAAGCGTTGCTTGCCATAGTCATCTTCGGCATAGACACCATCGAGAAACAGCATGTGGTAGTGGACATTGAGATTTAGCGCGGAGCCAAAGCGTTGGATAAGAGTCACTGAGCCAGTTTGTGCAGAGGCTTTGGTGTAACCGGCTTTTTTGATCAGATGAGTTGAGAGTGTACGATAGACGATACTCAAGACCTGGCCCATCAGCTGGGGATGGCGAGCCAGCAAAAAGCGTAGCTGGAAAGGAAAGCTGAGCACCCACTGGCGAATGGGCTCCTTGGGGAAGACTTCGTCTATCAGCAGCGCCGCACTCTCGGCCATCCGGCGGGCACCGCAGCTAGGGCAAAAGCCGCGTCGTTTACAGCTGAAGGCGACCAGACGCTCGTGATGACAATCCTCGCAGCGAACCCGCATGAAACCATACTCCAGACGGCCACATTGGAGGAGGTCGTTGAATTCTTGTTGGATGTAGCGAGGCAGGTGTTGACCTTGGGCTTCGAGTGAGGCTTTGAAGGCTGGGTAGTGCTGCTCAACCAGCTGGTAGAGCAGCGTCTGGTCGGGTTGGTGGCGTTCGTAACCGTTTGTTTGAGTGGGCGATTGACTCGCCGTGGCGTTCCTTGCCAGCGACATGGGTATCCTCCGCTGATACTGTGGTTATGTATAGTATCAGCGGCTTGCGTTCAGACGTCCAGTCTGGCCCTAGACATCGCTAAATGCTTAACCCGCAATAGCCCTCACGAGTTGTTATCAGCCACTACCGGTTGAGCGAGAAGGTTTTGGGTTCAGGGTGCTATTGCTCCACCAATCACAATACTGAAGCCCCAACTGTTATCAGTTGGGGCTTTTTCTTGTCTGTTTGCGGCGGTTGCGTTTTATCGGTAGTCGTCGAGCTCTGCACCATCCCACATAAGAGCTTAACGGTGCGATCTTCAACGCCATCACACAAAACTTTCTTTTTCACGCACAGTCAACTTATTGGATGTTTTATTAACAACCCAAAAGGAGATATTTAGCGGGCGGCCGGAAGGTGAATGCTAGGCATGATCTAACCCTCGGTCTCTGGCGTCGCGACTGCGAAATTTCGCGAGGGTTTCCGAGAAGGTGATTGCGCTTCGCAGATCTCCAGGCGCGTGGGTGCGGACGTAGTCAGCGCCATTGCCGATCGCGTGAAGTTCCGCCGCAAGGCTCGCTGGACCCAGATCCTTTACAGGAAGGCCAACGGTGGCGCCCAAGAAGGATTTCCGCGACACCGAGACCAATAGCGGAAGCCCCAACGCCGACTTCAGCTTTTGAAGGTTCGACAGCACGTGCAGCGATGTTTCCGGTGCGGGGCTCAAGAAAAATCCCATCCCCGGATCGAGGATGAGCCGGTCGGCAGCGACCCCGCTCCGTCGCAAGGCGGAAACCCGCGCCTCGAAGAACCGCACAATCTCGTCGAGCGCGTCTTCGGGTCGAAGGTGACCGGTGCGGGTGGCGATGCCATCCCGCTGCGCTGAGTGCATAACCACCAGCCTGCAGTCCGCCTCAGCAATATCGGGATAGAGCGCAGGGTCAGGAAATCCTTGGATATCGTTCAGGTAGCCCACGCCGCGCTTGAGCGCATAGCGCTGGGTTTCCGGTTGGAAGCTGTCGATTGAAACACGGTGCATCTGATCGGACAGGGCGTCTAAGAGCGGCGCAATACGTCTGATCTCATCGGCCGGCGATACAGGCCTCGCGTCCGGATGGCTGGCGGCCGGTCCGACATCCACGACGTCTGATCCGACTCGCAGCATTTCGATCGCCGCGGTGACAGCGCCGGCGGGGTCTAGCCGCCGGCTCTCATCGAAGAAGGAGTCCTCGGTGAGATTCAGAATGCCGAACACCGTCACCATGGCGTCGGCCTCCGCAGCGACTTCCACGATGGGGATCGGGCGAGCAAAAAGGCAGCAATTATGAGCCCCATACCTACAAAGCCCCACGCATCAAGCTTTTGCCCATGAAGCAACCAGGCAATGGCTGTAATTATGACGACGCCGAGTCCCGACCAGACTGCATAAGCAACACCGACAGGGATGGATTTCAGAACCAGAGAAAGAAAATAAAATGCGATGCCATAACCGATTATGACAACGGCGGAAGGGGCAAGCTTAGTAAAGCCCTCGCTAGATTTTAATGCGGATGTTGCGATTACTTCGCCAACTATTGCGATAACAAGAAAAAGCCAGCCTTTCATGATATATCTCCCAATTTGTGTAGGGCTTATTATGCACGCTTAAAAATAATAAAAGCAGACTTGACCTGATAGTTTGGCTGTGAGCAATTATGTGCTTAGTGCATCTAACGTCAAAATCAGCGGCGCGTTTTTATGCGTCCGCTGGATTTACTTGTTGTGCGGCGTCGCAGACTCATTGAGCAACCTTTTTGCCTGCGCAATTACAGTTCTCGGAAGCTCGATATTCAGAGGTTCTGTCACGCTCTTGAACAATTCGAGACTCCACGTCCACGTTTGATGATAGGCTGCACATAGTGCTCTTGGTTCTGCACTGCTTGTGCATGCCAGATAGCGATTATACGAGTCCTCCGAGATATCCTTTTCGAGCGCGCGTGAAGGTGTCGGCCAGTGGTCTGTTGCCCCTTCGTGGAGTCGAACCAGCTTGAGTAGGTTTTCATGTGCTTTGCTGAGCAAAGCCCAGGCGCGAGCGTACTCTCCCCGATTTAAAAGATTGGCCCCAAAGAGCATCAGGCTGATGAGGTTCAACACAAGCCCTTCCACCAGCGGCGCGCCTTCACGTATCGGGGGACCGCCCACGAGAGCGCTTGCGTACCTTGACAACTCTCCTGATCGGTCCAACAAAACAGCCGCCTCAAGCGAGGGAAACCACCCATAGCCTTGCCAAGTGGAAATGACCGGTATGTCCGATTTTCGCATGAAATGGAATTCACCGCGAATGCCGTTTTCAAAAAGTGCGGTGTGGTGGCCGAAGTCGTCCGGAAAGTAAGCAGCAACCGGACTTACGGCATTAAGCCACGAGCGCTGATCGAAATTTTCAAAATGGTCATCCTGGATGAACACTGCGAATTCGATATCAGAGAACTCGTCACCCTCTCCGATAGCAAATGAGCCGAACATCAATGCCGCGATTATTCGTGCATCCTCATGACAACCTTCCTTGAAGAGTTCGATCATTTTCAGTTGAAGCATAGAAATATCCTTTTATTGAAGCCACAGATTATGAGGAAAGGTATACGCAGATTTTTGTTTTTTTTCGTCAGCACAACGCCGGAGTTAAGCCGCCGCGCGTAGCGCGGTCGGCTTGAACGAATTGTTAGACATCATTTACCAACTGACTTGATGATCTCGCCTTTCACAAAGCGAATAAATTCTTCCAAGTGATCTGCGCGTGAGGCCAAGTGATCTTCTTTTTGTCCCAGATAAGCTTGCTTAGCTTCAAGTAAGACGGGCTGATACTGGGCAGGTAGGCGTTTTATTGCCCAGTCGGCAGCGACATCCTTCGGCGCGATTTTGCCGGTTATTGCGCTGTACCAAATGCGGGACAACGTAAGCACTACATTTCGCTCATCGCCGGCCCAGTCGGGCTGCGAGTTCCATAGCTTCAAGGTTTCCCTCAGCGCCTCGAATAGATCCTGTTCAGGAACCGGGTCAAAGAATTCCTCCGCTGCCGGACCTACCAAGGCAACGCTATGTTCTCTTGCTTTTGTAAGCAGGATAGCTAGATCAATGTCGATCATGGCTGGCTCGAAGATACCCGCAAGAATGTCATTGCGCTGCCATTCTCCAAATTGCAGCTCGCGCTTAGCCGGATAACGCCACGGGATGATGTCGTCATGCACGACAAGGGTGACTTCTATAGCGCGGAGCGTCTCGCTCTCGCCAGGGAAAGCCGAAGCCTCCATAAGATCATTGAGCAATGCTCGCCGCGTCGTTTCATCAAGCTTTACGGCCACAGTAACCAACAAATCAATATCGCTGTATGGCTTCAGGCCGCCATCCACTGCGGAGCCGTACAAATGCACGGCCAGCAACGTCGGTTCGAGATGGCGCTCAATGACGCTTAGCACCTCTGATAGTTGGTTCGAAATTTCGATGGTCACCGCTACCCTCATGATGTCTAACTTTGTTTTAGGGCGACTGCCCTGCTGCGTAACATCGTTGCTGCTCCATAACATCAAACATCGACCCACGGCGTAACGCGCTTGCTGCTTGGATGCCCGAGGCATAGACTGTACAAAAAAACAGTCATAACAAGCCATGAAAACCGCCACTGCGCCGTTACCACCGCTGCGTTCGGTCAAGGTTCTGGACCAGTTGCGTGAGCGCATACGCTACTTGCATTACAGTTTACGAACCGAACAGGCTTATGTCAACTGGGTTCGTGCCTTCATCCGTTTCCACGGTGTGCGTCACCCGGCAACCTTGGGCAGCAGCGAAGTCGAGGCATTTCTGTCCTGGCTGGCGAACGAGCGCAAGGTTTCGGTCTCCACGCATCGTCAGGCATTGGCGGCCTTGCTGTTCTTCTACGGCAAGGTGCTGTGCACGGATCTGCCCTGGCTTCAGGAGATCGGAAGACCTCGGCCGTCGCGGCGCTTGCCGGTGGTGCTGACCCCGGATGAAGTGGTTCGCATCCTCGGTTTTCTGGAAGGCGAGCATCGTTTGTTCGCCCAGCTTCTGTATGGAACGGGCATGCGGATCAGTGAGGGTTTGCAACTGCGGGTCAAGGATCTGGATTTCGATCACGGCACGATCATCGTGCGGGAGGGCAAGGGCTCCAAGGATCGGGCCTTGATGTTACCCGAGAGCTTGGCACCCAGCCTGCGCGAGCAGCTGTCGCGTGCACGGGCATGGTGGCTGAAGGACCAGGCCGAGGGCCGCAGCGGCGTTGCGCTTCCCGACGCCCTTGAGCGGAAGTATCCGCGCGCCGGGCATTCCTGGCCGTGGTTCTGGGTTTTTGCGCAGCACACGCATTCGACCGATCCACGGAGCGGTGTCGTGCGTCGCCATCACATGTATGACCAGACCTTTCAGCGCGCCTTCAAACGTGCCGTAGAACAAGCAGGCATCACGAAGCCCGCCACACCGCACACCCTCCGCCACTCGTTCGCGACGGCCTTGCTCCGCAGCGGTTACGACATTCGAACCGTGCAGGATCTGCTCGGCCATTCCGACGTCTCTACGACGATGATTTACACGCATGTGCTGAAAGTTGGCGGTGCCGGAGTGCGCTCACCGCTTGATGCGCTGCCGCCCCTCACTAGTGAGAGGTAGGGCAGCGCAAGTCAATCCTGGCGGATTCACTACCCCTGCGCGAAGGCCATCGGTGCCGCATCGAACGGCCGGTTGCGGAAAGTCCTCCCTGCGTCCGCTGATGGCCGGCAGCAGCCCGTCGTTGCCTGATGGATCCAACCCCTCCGCTGCTATAGTGCAGTCGGCTTCTGACGTTCAGTGCAGCCGTCTTCTGAAAACGACACCATGTGCAAACGATGTCAGAATAGAGTTAAATTTCCTATTGATTGACATATTCCGTCAAAGGTAATAGATTTCATCCTGACACTTTTGCCTTTGGAGGCATCTTGCAAGGTCAACGCATCGGCTATGTCCGCGTCAGCAGCTTCGACCAGAACCCGGAACGGCAATTGGAGGGTGTTCAGGTGGCGCGGGTGTTCACCGACAAGGCTTCTGGCAAGGACACCCAGCGTCCCGAGCTGGAAAGGCTGCTGGCCTTCGTCCGCGAGGGCGACACCGTGGTGGTGCATAGCATGGACAGGCTGGCACGCAACCTTGATGACCTGCGCCGCATCGTCCAAGGGCTGACACAACGGGGCGTGCGCATGGAGTTCGTCAAAGAAGGGCTGAAGTTCACCGGCGAGGACTCACCGATGGCCAATCTGATGCTGTCGGTCATGGGAGCCTTCGCTGAGTTCGAGCGCGCCCTGATCCGCGAACGTCAGCGCGAGGGAATCGTGCTGGCCAAGCAGCGCGGTGCCTACCGGGGACGAAAGAAATCGCTGAACAGCGAACAAATTGCCGAGTTGAAACGGCGAGTTGCGGCAGGCGACCAAAAAACCTTGGTGGCCCGTGACTTCGGCATCAGCCGCGAAACCTTGTACCAGTACCTGCGGGAAGACTGACCATGCCACGCCGCTCAATCCTGTCCGCCACCGAGCGCGAAAGCCTGCTGGCACTGCCAGATGCCAAAGACGAACTGATACGGCACTACACGTTCAACGAAACCGACCTGTCGGTGATCCGTCAGCGTCGCGGCGCCGCGAATCGATTGGGCTTCGCTGTGCAGCTTTGCTACTTGCGATTCCCTGGCACCTTTTTGGGCGTCGATGAGCCTCCGTTTCCGCCCCTGTTGCGCATGGTGGCCGCGCAACTCAAGATGCCAGTGGAAAGTTGGAGCGAGTACGGCCAGCGCGAACAGACACGGCGGGAGCACTTGGTCGAGCTGCAAACGGTTTTTGGGTTCAAGCCCTTCACCATGAGCCACTATCGGCAAGCCGTGCATACATTGACCGAGCTGGCCTTGCAGACCGACAAAGGCATCGTGCTGGCGAGCGCACTTGTCGAGAATCTGCGGCGGCAGAGCATTATCCTGCCCGCCATGAATGCCATCGAGCGCGCAAGCGCCGAGGCCATCACCCGTGCCAACCGACGCATTTACGCGGCGCTGACCGATTCTTTGTTATCACCCCACCGTCAGCGCCTGGACGAACTTCTCAAGCGCAAGGACGGCAGTAAAGTGACGTGGCTGGCATGGCTGCGCCAGTCGCCTGCCAAACCGAACTCTCGCCACATGCTCGAACATATTGAGCGCCTGAAATCCTGGCAAGCACTTGATCTGCCCGCAGGCATCGAGCGGCAGGTTCACCAGAACCGCCTGCTCAAAATCGCTCGTGAAGGTGGCCAGATGACGCCTGCTGATCTGGCAAAGTTCGAGGTGCAACGACGCTATGCCACGCTGGTAGCGCTGGCCATCGAAGGCATGGCCACCGTCACCGATGAAATCATCGACCTTCACGATCGCATCATCGGCAAGCTGTTCAACGCGGCCAAGAACAAGCATCAGCAGCAGTTCCAGGCTTCCGGCAAGGCGATCAACGACAAGGTGCGGATGTATGGGCGCATCGGTCAAGCGTTGATTGAGGCCAAGCAAAGCGGCAGCGATCCGTTCGCCGCCATCGAGGCCGTTATGCCCTGGGACACCTTCGCCGCCAGCGTCACCGAAGCGCAAACATTGGCGCGGCCTGCCGACTTTGATTTCCTGCACCACATCGGTGAAAGCTATGCCACGCTACGCCGCTACGCGCCGCAGTTCCTGGGCGTGCTCAAATTGCGGGCTGCAAATTTATCAAGAGTAAACTATTAAAAATCCATTAAAATCAATACTTTCACTTTGAGAACATGTATTTAAAGTAAATAACAATTAAAGCCTGTATCTTAGTTATCACTTGAGATACAGGCTTTTTATTTATTCGTTCATATAATTAAACAGTTTGCCTAAAAAATCATCGCTAATGGTTAATTGATACTGTTTTTCAACGAGATTTCGAAGTTCCATAACGAGAAGCAAAGAGTTCTTATAGGCTTCATATAGTTCTAATTCATTTAATCGGGCAGTAGTCTTTTTAAACTTTTCATAGTTTTCAGGACTAATTTCTTTTTCAAGATTCTTTGTCATATTAAACCAATTATCGGCATTTTCTTCCGCAATTCGAATGAGTTGTAGTATATTTTTTTGTAATTGAGATAAAAGTTCCAGTGAACGTGCATTTTCCCCTCTTTTAAGAACATTAATCCCCATTAACCATAGGTTGGAAAAATTATTCAATAAAAAATTTACGTTTTCTTCTGTAAGTCTATTTGGTCCCGGACCTTCCAACTCTGATAAATACAATTCTAGTTGTCCTGTTTCATCATAAATAAACATTGCTTTTGTGTCAGGAATGTAGCCTGATTCTTTGAATGAAGGAATAATATTCATTTCGTTTTCGGAAAGGAAATGAAATTCACCACGTATTAGATTTTCAAAAATTACTACTTCCGTACCGTACTCATTTTGATAGAGTAAAGTGTAGGAAGCGACTTCATTTAGCCATTTTGCTGAATCAAAGGTGGAAATTGTATCATCTTTTAGAAAAACGTAATATTCTATATCAGAGTATTGATCTCCCTCTCCTTTTGTAAAAGAGCCATACATCATACAAGCAGATATTCGTTCATCTGACTGGACAAGTTCCTTAACCCTTGCCATTAGTTCCTTTTGTTTTAACAATTCGATTCCTTCTTTCTTTATTTTGATTCAGGGAGAAATAAAAAATCCTCCCAAATAATGTTGGAAGGATTAGTCATGTCACTTTTTAAGACACTCAAATAAAACTATTTAGCCTTTTTAGCTATTCAGTCTTACATTTATTTAGTATATGGAAAAATGGGCAGACTAATCCTAAGTTTTTAAACTGAAATATACTATTTCATTTGTTAAAAATTAGATTAGTTCTTCATTGTCCACCCATCTCTCCTTTCGATTAATAGTATATTAATTTTAACACTTCAAAGTTCAAAGCACAAGTTGGTGAAACTCATAGATTAACTATTCTCTAATGTACAAATCTCCGTATAATTTTTGGATCTGGTTCCTTAATCTTATATTTTCCTCTTCTAATTCCTTTACTCTTGTTTTTAAGGTTTTAATAAGGACTTCTTCAGAACGGGAGCTTTTCTTGGGTTTTGATATTACATTTTCTGTTTTTTGCTGTTTTCGGAGAGATTCAATCCTTTGCCTAATATCATGTTCCTTATAAAGCCATGATTTAGAAACATTAGCTTCCTTTGCAACTGTGTTAAAATTAATAGTCTTACCTTCAAGCGATAGTTTAGAGATAACCTTGTCTACATTTTCTCTAGTCCGCCTGGACTTTTGCTTTGCCAAACGCACAATTTCCTCTGTATTTCGTACCTGTTTAACCATCTAACTAATCCCCTTCAGGCTGCCAATTATTTGCTCTAGTCGCTCTTTAACACGGTTATTAGTCTCTATTTGCCTTTGCCATTGCTTTTCCTTAGCGACTGCCAATAACTCCTCAGTACGATTTAACTGTTCCTCATGCTGCGATAAAAACTGCTTACTTGTACAAAAATGAGTACAATCTAAACAAGCATTGGCGTGTGGACAAGAACCTGCTATTACTGGTAATCGGCAATAACCATTTGGAAGAACTTGTGCATTAATATTTTTCTTGAACCATTGAAGATCAACATCATCGACTTCATTGTCATTATCTAACTCAATTATATCTCCATTATTAGTTACCAGTTTTTCTTTGAATTTTGTAAATTCAGCTTTAAGGGTTTCATCAAAAATATGAGCATATCTGCTTGTCATTTCAGGACTTTCATGACCCAAAAACTTTTGTACAATATGCTGCGGTACTCCGTTATTAATCATTCTTGTTCCTACTGTATGGCGAAAGGCATGGGCATGGAATCTATAAATCTCGCCTGATTTATCGACTATTTTTTGCTCATAAGCTAATTTGTTTAACTCGTCTCTAAATGTTTCTTGTTTTAATGGCGATCCATCTTTTCTTGGAAAGAGGTATTCACTATCTGGAAACTCCCATGAAACTTTATCTTCCCGAACTTTAATCAATAAAGCTACCTCTTTTGATATTGGAACTATATGCTCCTTTTTCATTTTCCATTGATAATACTTTAAAAAGTAATCTCCATCTTTGTCCTCTAATAGACAACCTTTTTTCAAGGTGCACAATTCGCTTATCCTCATCCCACATTCTTGGACTATCATAGTCATCGTAGCTATATATTCGGGTAATTTATCAAGATGACTGTTCAATTGCTCCAGAACGTATTCATCTATAAAACGAGGTTTTGCTCTCGGTATTTTGGGATAGTCTTCTGGATAGATTAACACCTTGGAAGGAATATCATTCCATTCTAGCCTTAGAAGGGTACTAAATAGTCCTTCCAATATAGAGATCCTCCCAGTTATTGTGCTAGGCTTTATCCCCATCATATTTAATTCGCTTAAATATGCTTCAATTTCCATTCTCGTTAATTGGTTTATTCTCTGAACGTGTTTAAAATTCATGTCCAAGAAATTAAAGAACTCTTTAAGTTTTTGGGCGATATCACATACATAGGAAAAGCTATCCGTATTTAATCTCAATTTACAATATCTTTTTACGAGTTGTTTAAAATACGTATTGCGAACCCCTTTAAAGTTAATTACATATTCATATTGTGTCGGATTAACCTTATCATCTGGCAAAGGTAACTTACGTCTATCCCAAATGTCTTTATCCCACTCCTCCCCATCAAAATAAAAGTCCTCATAAAACTCCATAAATTGTTTTAAATTAGTAACATAGTAAGAATTAGCTTCTACAGCTATTTTTTCTTGATTAGCAGTAATCTTATAATTAGTAGTGGTAATTCTAACACCCTGTTCTGTCAAATATGTCCTATATTCCGTCATTGCTTTTTTAATAGGAACTTCAGTAATTGAAGTAATGTTAGGATACTTTAAATCTAAAAAATCTAACATTCT
This sequence comes from Providencia sp. PROV200, assembly GCF_049901995.1. Classification (NCBI taxonomy): domain Bacteria; kingdom Pseudomonadati; phylum Pseudomonadota; class Gammaproteobacteria; order Enterobacterales; family Morganellaceae; genus Providencia; species Providencia sp. PROV200. Next base: position 64,265 of record NZ_CP096308.1, on the reverse strand, counting down.
ATTAATTACAGTTCCTTTTCTAATCCATACAGTTTTTGCATTCCATATTCCATTATTTAAATGGTAAAAATAAAAATATTTCAATTCTGTTCTTAACCACAGATTTTTAACACGTTCAAAACGAACCCACCGATTTCTTAAAGTAGGGTTCTTACTTAATTCTATGGCAGAAGGATGCGGACATTTCCTTATATCCCAACTATTATTAGCCCAAAATCCCTGCAATTCTTCATTCATTGCAGCTATTTTCTTACTGATCTCACTCTGACTGATAATTTTCCTTTTACTAGAATCATTCATTTCTTATGTTCCTTTCTCTCAAGATATTTATTAAACTCATTTTTCATATCTTGATCTGAAAGATGAACATAGGTATTTAACGTTGTTTGAACATGTGCATGGCCCAACCTCTTTTGAACGTGTGCAACATCCCATCCATCCCTAATTAGCTGCGTTGCATGAGTGTGGCGTAGCATATGCGGCGTAAACTCTATTCTAGTTCTTTTAACTATTCTTCTAACTAGATCAAGAACACTTTGGTACTTTAGTGGTTTTCCAAAATAGCCTTCTTTTAAAGAAATAAAAACATAATCATGCTCCAAGTCCTCACCATACTCATATACCAAATAATCTGTATAAAGTGCCATAAGTTCTTTACTCACATGTATTGTTCTTTCCTTCCTTAATTTAATATAGGCCTCATTAACATTAACGTCTCTGGGTGTTAAATGGATTTGATTGTCCCAAGTGGCAATATCCTCAAGCCTTAGCGATAACACTTCACCGATTCTTAAACCACCCTCATACATAAGCATTAAAATTAATTTATCCCTCTTCGTATGACAAGCATCAATAATTTGCTTAACTTCCTCTGATGTTAGTGTTCTTATCTGCTTCTTTTTAACCCTTAACTTTAAGATATTCTTTTGATATTTACCCTTATTAATATGATGTAAAAACCCCTTAAAATTTCTCCCCTTTGCTTGTTTAAATACATCAATTGACTTAAATTCTCCTAATCTACTTAAATATTCCAGATAACTCATAACAGCATTTAAAATTGTATTCACTGTCGTTTCTTCTCTTATGGCTTCTTTTGACTAGAGATCAATTACATTTGCTGCTGTTGGGTATCTCAACCAACCTACAAAATCTGCTAATTTCTCAAAGTTAATATCATTAAGGGTAATCCCCCTCTGTTCCATAAACTCATATAGCAACTTTAAATGATAGCAGTATGCTTTAATGGTATTTGGTGACTTACCAGTATTATCTAGATATTTTATAAACCTCATTACTGGTTCTATTACCTGATATTCTTCATCTAGCAATAAATACAATGGATATGGCTTATTCTCCACTTTTATCCTTTGAACCTTCACATCCTCCCACCTCTCTTTAACCACTTTAACTACTATAAATTATAGACCTTGTTAATTTTTATTTAAAGTAAAAACCTCCCTAATATCCCCCTCCTAAACTACTTTAACTACTATTATTCATTATACTATGGATAAGCGCCCGCCGCCAAGGGTGTGCTCGATGCCATCGACATGCTGCGCGGCATGAACAGCGACAGCGCGCGCAAGGTGCCCGCCGATGCGCCAACCGCATTCATCAAGCCGCGCTGGGCAAAGCTGGTTCTGACCGACGACGGCATCGACCGGCGTTACTACGAGTTATGCGCCCTGTCGGAGCTGAAGAACGCGCTGCGCTCCGGTGATGTCTGGGTGCAGGGTTCTCGCCAGTTCAAGGACTTCGACGAATACCTGGTGCCGGTCGAGAAGTTCGCCACTTTGAAGCTGGCCAGCGAATTGCCGCTGGCAGTGGCCACCGACTGCGACCAATACCTGCATGACCGGTTGGAATTGTTGGAGGCGCAACTCGCCACAGTCAACCGCATGGCTGCGGCCAACGACTTACCGGATGCCATCATCACCACCGCGTCAGGCCTGAAGATCACGCCGCTGGACGCGGCAGTACCAGACGCCGCGCAAGCCATGATCGACCAGACAGCTATGCTGCTGCCGCACCTCAAAATCACCGAGTTGCTGATGGAGGTCGATGAATGGACGGGCTTCACCCGCCACTTCACACACCTGAAGACCAGCGACACGGCCAAGGACAAAACCTTGCTGTTGACGACGATCCTGGCCGACGCGATCAACCTGGGTCTGACCAAAATGGCCGAGTCCTGCCCTGGCACCACCTACGCCAAGCTGTCTTGGCTGCAAGCCTGGCACATCCGCGATGAAACCTATTCGACGGCGCTGGCCGAGCTGGTGAATGCGCAGTTTCGGCAACCCTTCGCCGGCAACTGGGGTGACGGCACCACGTCATCGTCGGACGGCCAGAACTTCAGAACCGGCAGCAAAGCAGAAAGCACTGGTCATATCAACCCGAAGTATGGAAGCAGTCCAGGACGGACTTTCTACACCCATATCTCCGACCAGTACGCGCCCTTCAGTGCCAAGGTGGTCAACGTGGGCATTCGTGATTCAACTTACGTGCTTGATGGCCTGCTGTACCACGAGTCGGACTTGCGCATCGAGGAACACTACACCGACACGGCAGGCTTCACCGATCACGTGTTTGGCTTGATGCATTTGCTGGGATTTCGCTTCGCGCCGCGTATCCGTGACTTGGGCGAAACCAAGCTATTCATCCCCAAGGGCGATGCCGCCTATGACGCGCTCAAGCCGATGATTAGCAGCGACAGGCTGAACATCAAGCAAATACGCGCCCATTGGGATGAAATTCTGCGGCTGGCCACCTCCATCAAGCAAGGCACGGTAACGGCTTCGCTGATGCTGCGCAAACTCGGCAGCTACCCGCGCCAGAACGGCTTGGCCGTGGCGTTGCGCGAGCTGGGGCGCATCGAGCGCACGCTGTTCATTTTGGATTGGCTGCAAAGCGTGGAGCTGCGCCGCCGCGTCCATGCGGGGCTGAATAAGGGCGAGGCGCGCAACGCGCTGGCCAGGGCGGTCTTCTTCTACCGATTGGGTGAAATCCGCGACCGCAGTTTTGAGCAGCAGCGCTACCGGGCCAGCGGCCTCAATCTGGTGACGGCGGCCATCGTGTTGTGGAACACGGTATATCTGGAGCGTGCCACCAGTGCTTTGCGTGGCAACGGCACGGCGCTGGACGACACATTGTTGCAATATCTGTCGCCGCTGGGGTGGGAGCACATCAACCTGACCGGCGATTACCTATGGCGCAGCAGCGCCAAGGTCGGTGCGGGGAAGTTTAGGCCATTGCGACCGCTGCCACCGGCTTAGCGTGCTTTATTTTCCGTTTTCTGAGACGACCCCAGGCAGGGATATGGATCCTGTGCCCTTTTTGCGTAGGTTGGTCAGCCTTTTTTACGATTAAATTATCCATTTTGTTTACCCCGACATGGTGGGGAGTCAAGCCAGCACGATCTAAGCGGTATTTTACAAAATCCGGCAATTCCTCGGATGGGGGGCAAGTTTCACGCTTGCGGCCGTTTAAAACTTCACGCCGAACCGCTGCAATAGTCCCTGTGATTGTGACTTCCTGCCCTTCTGAAAAATACACGCTTTTTTTAACCTCACCCGGCACGCCAACGGCTTGTGCTGTGCGCAACAAGATGTAGGTATCATTGCCGGTGCCCGGTTGAATGGAAAACGAGTATGGGAGTTTTGCCTTGCACTGTTCCTGAATGAAATAATCCAGATGCTGATGTATCCGGTATAAGTCGTAGGACGAAATCCTTAAGCGAAGCGTACTTTCGAAATAATTCATGCTTTTTCTCACCAAAGGCCTTAGGCTGTATTACCTAAGGTTTGCTTATGGTAATGGGTAGGCGTCAGGTGACGAAATTGGGACTGAAAAAGAAAGAGGCAGATTCAGAAGGTTACGAAGTAAGTATTGCCATATTCATTCTGTTGCTGATGTGAGCATCCTACCAAGCTCAAACAATGCAGCACGGCGATGACATGTTACTTTGTCAAAGACCGTGCCATTCCGGTACCAAAATTTTCCATCGGTCTTTACTTGAGAGAATAATGGTGACATGTCGTAGACAGTATCTGGAATTATCATGCCTTCATTGGCGAGGACACCAGCAGTAATTGAATGGTTTCCACCGAATACAAAAGCTATATTCCAGGGAAGCCAAATCATTACTCGGTAGTTCATTTCATCCTGCTCCCAAGGGTTTCCCGCATGGAACCCTATGGAAGATAATGCGGATACATAACGATTGTAGTTCCAAGGACAAGGTAATATTAATGATGTAGATAGATCAGCAACATAGCTCGTTTCGTGGGTTAAACATGACTGTAGAGCATCATAATCAAGTACATCAAAAATATCTGAGAAAAAGAATTTATATGGGTTAACAAAGTCATCAGAGCGTGCATCCGTACCTTCTTCAGCTACCGCTATCAGTAAGTCACTTTGAATGTTTCTTCCGATGGCATTGATTAGCAACGGTATTGACCTCCCTCCGATTGACTGCCCCACAGCAATAATTCTGTTGAATTTCTCATAATTCATTTCTTGGATTTTACGCTGTTCATCCAAAATATGGTTCTTGATAATATGATTTTTCAGCTTACTTAAAAACATGATGATTATCTCGAATTATTGATTATTTGATTTCTGCTGTTCCAAGCAAAATACCTCACACAAGCAGCACTTCGATGGTTTCGCCATGATAAGTACCTATGACCTCAGTTGCCAGGCGGTCACTGTTACGCTGGATATCGCGCGGTGCATAGTTTTGAAGTGGCTTAATATCCAGACGCTGATCTTGAATGACAATATAGGGCATCAAAGCGGTTACGGTTTTCAATGCGGCAGTCGCTGCACCATCTTCATTACGAAATACGATGTTTGCCACAGGCTGTATTTTGGCTGGCCGACGCAGGCGCAACTTTTCCTGAGGGGTATTTGCAATTTTCTGGGCAAGATTACCGACAGGTAAGCTCACGGCACTATTGTCAATGACATCCGTTTGCATAGATGCCAGCAATTTAGTTTTGTCTGGGATCCGCAGTAGCGATTTGCGTTGCCATGAGAAGCGGACAGATTGAAGGTCGGCATTATGCCAGGCACGGATTTGGCGGTACAGATGTAGAGTCATAACACCAGGACACGCATTATGTAGTGCAGAAAAGCGCGCATTCTGATTACCGAACTCACTGATGATGTGGTCCTGTATAGACTGCTTACTAAAGTTAATGGCCGTGATCAGCGCCATGACTTCAGCTGAGAATTCTGGGTTGTCATCCGCGTACCAAAGTACACCGGCAGTTCGACGCGTCGATTTCTGAGAAAGCCCATCCTTAATATGCAGATCGGTGTAAGCTTTTTGGGCCTGCTCGATGGCTTGAGCGCCATACATTAGAATCGGTTCAATACGGGCAACCGGCAGGTTTTCTTCACCATCGGCCACTGGCGGTATAACGCAAACGCGTGCATATAGCGGAGACTTCTCCGCCAGCACTCGATTGAGCAACGCCAAGTCATCTTCCAGGCGATGGAAGGTTTGTGCGATGTTCATAATAATAAATCCCCGAGAAAGGGTAACGTGCTAACCCCCCACCGTGGTGGGGGCTGTATATATATCCATACTTTATACAATTATCAGGCGGGAATGCAAGAATTCGTTATTTCACATGAAGCCGGGGTTTGAGATTAACCGAGGAACGTAGTGTGTTCGGAAACTAGAACTTTGGCGTGATCAACTATCCATGTATGTGCTTCTTTAACTGTGCCAGGGGCATTCTGGGCTGCGTAAGAGCTGGCAAAATTCGGAATGGACTTTCAATCTGGCCGCTAATGTCATTAAACTTGCTACCTGTTCCACTGTGAGGGGTCTGTTGAGAACTATAGCCTGTGCTTTTGCTTGAAGCTTGCTCCGCAGAAACCTAAAAACCAATGCCAGAAGTAGCGTGAACATAATGAATGGAATGCCTTCCGCCAGTGTGTTTTGCGGATTAAGCAGGATAAGGCCGAGCACTCCACTCAGGAGGAAGAAACCAATACTCATCCACTTTAAGACAGGCGTTCCATGTCGATATACAATGAGTTTAATAATCTGGGTATCTGGTAAATCCTTCCCCATCGGTAATGAATATGCTGTTTGTATCGCTTTAGCTAACCCGTCATCTAATTGGCCGAGCGTCAGAGGTTTGTCTTTGTCTTTAACCCAGGCGTCGAACTCTGGTTTCACATCACTCTCTTCTATCAGATCGATATAGAACTGTGTTAGCGGCCATTCTATCTGTTGGTCATAATAGGCTTGTGGTCCACCCGCGTCATCCAGAGCGCGAATTTTAATTGCATACTTAGAGATACCAAACAGCACTACCGCAACAAACAAGATTGCGGAAGCCAGAATCAGTCTGTCTATATCCATGCCGGTAAAGAGCGAGTAAATAAACAGGGCGACACTTACCACTTGCAGCACCGCTGTACCAATAACAAAAAACCAAGCACTCTTGCCCAGAAAGGAAATGCATGCGTCAATATTTAACTTCATCAGATAATTAGCCCGCTTAATAATAGATATTAATAATACCTAAACCACGATCAGCTGCATCAGGAAATGACAGCAAACCGATCTGCTTTTTCCTATGCATGAGAAATTTACCCTGTTGAAATACGCCATGCCATAACCGATATCAGTTCCAACATTACAAATCTAGACCAACATACAATATGATTTAATTAACCCACCGCTGCCACACTGAAGACCTTCTTTACCTACTTTATCGCTGAATTTACCGAATCCCCCGCCTCTTATTTTTTCTCTTTTTTTCTCTCTTTTATCTCTTCTTTTCTCGCGTCTGTCATTCAGGAAGAACTTGCCGATTCCAAATAATGACACCGAACCCAAGCGGGCTTTCATATTATCGCGGAACAATGAGGATAGAGCTCGGGCTGGGTTTTGCCCCAAGCGGAGCGCCGGGGCATGGGGTTATACCCTTTATTGTATGTTGGTCTAGATATTAGGTTATTAAACCTTCTTAATATGACTTTAATTAAAACTGCATTATCATTACTTAAAAATGACAACCTCATCAGGAATAGCAAATGGAACTATTAAAATCAGAAATACCATTCACAATTCATGATAGTGAAATTAGTCAGGGGCCATTTCCAGCAAATGGTTTCCTACCATTATTTGAAACTGATTTTGGCAACGGCGATTACTATGGTTTGTACTGGCCTATCGGTCTTGAAAATGAACGCCTTATAGTTTGCGAACTATTTCACGATGAATGGCGTCTCGCCCCCGTTTTTTCAAATGCGTTAATATTGGCGGAGTGCCTGGAAATGGATAATGACTGTCAGGATGATGATTCAGTGATTGACGATCCCCTGCTTGGGGTTGTGTGCCCATTTCATCGAAAAGTCCAAAGTTTGCTTGTAGCCCTTTGATATCAAGGACTACAGCCGATATATAGTTTAATAATATTAATAGACTATGCCGCTAAGCTTAACGACTCTTCTGAAATAAGAGGATCTAAATTCTCCAGTAATCTTTCCAGTACAATATTATCTTTTTTAAGGCCAAAGGTGTAATTACCGGCCAGCTGTATATGCTGCCATGCGACAGGTGATAACTCAGCTATCATATTCACCGCTTCTTGATTATTTTCACGCGCAAATTTTTCAATCAAACTGGATAATAATGCAGAATTATAATAAATAATGCAGTTAGCAATGATACGAGCACAATCATTCCATTGTTCTATCTGGTAATCATCGCCACCTCTGAATTGATTACCATTAATTGACGCAATTGCACGCCGTAATTGATGGTAAGCCTCACCCCGATTAAGTGCTTGTTGGACAAACTGCCTGAGCATTTTGTCATCAACATAATCGAGAACGTATAAACACTTAATTATTCGGTCATATTCACGAAGAGCCGCTAAGGTGCGATTGTTTTTCTTACTGTTAGAAAGCTTAGTAATCACCGTGCTTTGTGTCGTCGTTTTACGGCTTAATGAACAAATTATCCATTGAATATTTTCCCACTCTTCTTGAATGAGTGATAAGTTGAGCGATTTTTTAAGTTTCAGGGAAAGGATTTCATCATACTCGATCTCAAACAATTCATTAAAAACGTGTTTAAATTTTGCATATCGCGGGGCAAACTGATACCCAAAGAGATCAAGGATAGCAAAGTTTACATTGTTAACGCCATGCGTGTCTGTTGCTAATGTTTTGGGCTGAATATGGCTGGTATTATTATAGAGTAAATCGAATGCGTGGTGAGCCTCATATTCATTGGCTGAAATCACTTTCGTATTTATTGGTACATGATTTGAAACTAATGTGAGTGCTGATACGCCTTTCCTTTTTCGGAAATATTTAGCAGAAAAACGGGCTTTAAATGTATTGATTCGGCAACCATGTTTTTGGCCATCAATACTACCAAATGGGGCACTTTCGTTAATCGTATAATATTTGAAAATGGGGAGTTTTGCTAAAGCATCAGCTATCATATCATTAGCTTCACTCGTTGTTTCAGGCCTAATATAACCATCATTGACGGCTCTAAGCACACCGATGGCTCTAGCTGATATTGATGACATATGATGAACACCATAGTTTGAGCCATTTCCAAATATGCAAGCGAGTAAATCGCCCTCTTTGGCCTTAGTGTTTTTCTTTTTTGATGCGATATTTTTAAATGCATCTAAGTAACCCGTTTTTTGATGAACATAGTCCATAATTTCAATGATCCCCATATGTTGGAGCTGGTTATATATGGGATTATCAATGTCATCTTTCCAGCGTTTATTCGCCAGTTTCCATGTTAACTGATTTGAACGCGGTTGAAGTGTCACGAAATCATTGGCTCCATCATGGATATTGCGACCAATTCGCTCCATTTGGTCTCTCAGTTTTTGCGTTAATTCCGAAAGCGTTTGTTGTATCGGTGTATTGAGCCGAGTTAATCCTGTTTTTTGAATGATGACATGGCTTTTTTTCCACTCGGTGGCTGAAATCAGATCATCGTCTAAACGCTTGTTGCTGGCGCTTTCATTGATGTAAATATTGTTACTCTCAATCATCCGAGCCACTTTTTGGTATAAATAGTATTCAAATCGTTGAGTATTAACCTGTTCATCTATCAGGATAAAAGGTTTATCGTTTTTTAACAGTAACCGCTGATCGACGGTAGAAATGTGCTTATCTTTTTGAAGTTCTGATTTTGCTGTTAATAATTGGGAAGATAGTAGTTGTAATCCTGGTTCGCACTCGATATCAATCGCGAGAAAGAGTGACCTCATTGTATTCGCAATTTTTCTGTATTGTGTATCAATGTATAGCCACTCATAATGGGTTTTATCAAAACTATTCTTATTAAGATGTTGACTTATTAACTGAATTTCATCTTTAGACATCATTGCAAATGCATTTTGGCGAATATCACCAAATTGCGTATTGTCACTGACGTTTTCATCAACAAAGAGGTGTAAAATATGGCACTGTTGCAAATAGTCGGTGGTGATAAACTTATCATCCCCTTTTGCTGATGGAGCTGCACATGAACCCATTCAAAGGCCGGCATTTTCAGCGTGACATCATTCTGTGGGCCGTACGCTGGTACTGCAAATACGGCATCAGTTACCGTGAGCTGCAGGAGATGCTGGCTGAACGCGGAGTGAATGTCGATCACTCCACGATTTACCGCTGGGTTCAGCGTTATGCGCCTGAAATGGAAAAACGGCTGCGCTGGTACTGGCGTAACCCTTCCGATCTTTGCCCGTGGCACATGGATGAAACCTACGTGAAGGTCAATGGCCGCTGGGCGTATCTGTACCGGGCCGTCGACAGCCGGGGCCGCACTGTCGATTTTTATCTCTCCTCCCGTCGTAACAGCAAAGCTGCATACCGGTTTCTAGGTAAAATCCTCAACAACGTGAAGAAGTGGCAGATCCCGCGATTCATCAACACGGATAAAGCGCCCGCCTATGGTCGCGCGCTTGCTCTGCTCAAACGCGAAGGCCGGTGCCCGTCTGACGTTGAACACCGACAGATTAAGTACCGGAACAACGTGATTGAATGCGATCATGGCAAACTGAAACGGATAATCGGCGCCACGCTGGGATTTAAATCCATGAAGACGGCTTACGCCACCATCAAAGGTATTGAGGTGATGCGTGCACTACGCAAAGGCCAGGCCTCAGCATTTTATTATGGTGATCCCCTGGGCGAAATGCGCCTGGTAAGCAGAGTTTTTGAAATGTAAGGCCTTTGAATAAGACAAAAGGCTGCCTCATCGCTAACTTTGCAACAGTGCCGAAAATCTCATATGATCAGAATTACAATCCTGTTGAAAAAGAAGTTACACCTTTTGAAAACTTCAAAAAAGTTCTAGGACGATCAGAAAAGAAAGAATTTTCTACAGACTTCACTTTAGTAGACAAGCAAGAAAAATTGATCAAAGCATATCTGCAAGATCACCGCCACCATATTGAAGATAAGCGGGAGATATACGGAATTAACTCGAAGATACATGCTTTAACTTCAGAGAATCGTACATTCACGAAGGAAGAAATTGTTACCGAGGTTCGTGCGAATCTTAAATCTAAATCTATTTTAGGTGATGAGATCGGTAGCATTAGAGGTATGAAAATTGCAAAAGGTGAGCTTCTCAAACTTGAGGAAGGGTTACAGATCAAGACTGGATTCTTTAAGAAAGAAACCTTTGAGAAGGGAACAGAATTAAAGGTTCTTGATGCCTACAAGATGAAAGATAAACCAATGATTAAAGCTCGAATCAATGATATGGAATATGAGATTCCATTTGAAAAACTTTCTGTTAAGTATTCAGATCGGTACTTCACAGAGTTTAAAGATCAGAGCGCACACCGTTTTACTGCCCGCAATAAAACTGAAGTTTATAGCGAGTACCGTGAGCAGTTATTGAAGCAAAAGATTACTGCACCGGAAGAAAATTTGAATGCTCCTAATCACAAGATGAAGCTGCAAAGCAATCTTAATACTACCCCTAGAAATACACCTAGAATCTAACTTCACCTGGCATAAGCAAGTGAAAATAACAAACCATAAAAGACTTTTTAATGAGTAAAGATGATCATGATAAATTTGTATTATTCCTGATAGTTGTAGGCTTTATCGTGTTAGTTGTTTGCGGTCTTGCGTGGCAGGGAGCAGGCATCTTTAACTTGCCTTTCACAGTGATGCTATGGACTATCATTAGATTAATTATCGTGGTATCGCTTGTATTTATTACTGGAAAATTCGGTCTATCAAGAGAGTTTACTTTCCCCGCAGCAGCAGTAGGTTTAGCTTTTAGTTTATTCCCTGTCCTTGATCATATTGCGTTAGGTTATTCTGCTAAAAATTTCTATGAAACCACTAATTTTATGGGGCAAACGGTTCGGGAATTTGGTGCCAGTAAAATTACGGTCTGGTGGGGTTCGATTTATGCCAAAATAGCCTATGCTAGCCTTGCAGGTTTAATTGGATATGGTGTTAAGGTCGCCACTGATGATTAAAAAAGAAAAACCAACTTGAAGTTGGTTTTTTTGGCACTGTTGCAAATAGAGATTTGAGTCGATGATGTTCCCTTTAAAAAGTACTTAGAGACCGAAAACCCTGTTGATTAGACACACTTCACCCTGAGGCTGACCATAATAAAATGACGATGCTTGTCCTTTACGTAGTGCACGCATGACTTCAATACCTTTAATTGTGGCATAAGCCGTCTTCATAGATTTGAATCCTAATGTGGCCCTGATGATCCGCTTTAGCTTGCCATGATCACATTCAATCACGTTATTTTTATACTTAATCTGCCTGTGCTCAAGGTCTGGTGGACATTTACCTTCCCGTTTTAACCGTGATAAAGCACGTCCATATGTGGGTGCTTTATCCGTGTTGATCACTTGTGGAATTTGCCACTTCTTCACATTATTTAAAATTTTTCCAAGAAAACAATATGCTGATTTGGTATTACGTCTAGAAGAAAGATAAAAATCAATGGTATCGCCACGTTGATCGACTGCACGATACAGATAAGACCATCGTCCATTCACTTTTACATAGGTTTCATCAATATGCCACGAGCTCAGATCTGTAGGATTACGCCAATACCAGCGTAAACGTTTTTCTATTTCAGGAGCATAACGTTGAACCCAACGGTAAATAGTCGTGTGATCAACATTCACACCCCGTTCGGCCAGCATTTCCTGCAGTTCACGATAGCTAATGCCATATTTACAATACCAGCGCACAGCCCAAAGAATGATTTCGCCCTGAAAATGCCGACCATGGAAAGGATTCATATGCTGCACCTTTAGCTAAAACAGTCTTCAGCTTACCATTCGTGGTTATTTGCAACAGTGCCATATATTGATAGTCATCACCTTAAGGTCGCAAATTCAATCAGAAAGCTTTTTATGGCTATTGATATTGTCTATGACAAAGAAACGTCGGTTATTGGACAGCAGATGACTACAAGTAGGAATGATCTTAAGGGTAAGGGTAAGCTCGATACTAAAGATCTAAGAGTAATATACCCATCTGAGAAAAACTACATTGTGAAGGAAGGCATTGTTAATTCGCAACGCTTCGAGTTCCATATGTACAATCGGGTATCCAATAATCTAGAAAATGGCCTTTTTTACTCGTCAGAAAGTGAGCAAAATAAACGACTAGAAGATGATTTAATAGAGCTTAGGGAATGGAATGAGAATAAATCAAGTTTGATAGAAAAAACAGGGCTTGAACGACTGATTAGCCCAATAGAGCAGACTTTAGCTAATTTAGATATAGATTTTAATACAAAGCTGAGTCATGTTAGCCTCAACATAAATTCAGATGCGAATGACTTTGTCAAAAAGCAGCCACAGTCAAATCGGTTACAATGGAGTTTAGCCAGTAAAAAGTGGAAGACCAGCATTGATAATCCGATTTACCGGCAAATAAAAAACACTGGAATAATTGATATCATGAAGTTTGTGAACAATGAAACGGGTTTTTTGTCTGTTTTTAATGCTGTCTCATCCAGAAAAAACACTCTAGAAGCCGATAATAATGATCTTCTTGCTTGTATCTTTGGTAACGGTGCAAACTATGGAGTTCACCGAATAGCGTCTGCGTCAGACCGAAGTATTGGCATACTACGTGACGTCAATGATATGTTTATTCGACCAGATACGACTGAAAAAGCCAATACAGTCATCTCGGATGCTATTGCTGACCTTTCTATTTTTAACTATTGGACGATAAACGAAAAATCACCATTTGGAAGTGTAGATGGGCAAAAGCATACTTGCCGAATCAATACATTCAAAGCACGTTTTTCAGCTAAATACTTTAGAAAGGGAAAAGGGGTTTCCGCAATGACTCTTGTATCTAATCATGTTCCATTAGCAACGACGATCATTTCACCTAACGAGTATGAAGGTCATTTTGCATTTGACCTGTTGTACAATAATGCCAGTGAAATACAACCAAAATCACTCGCAACAGATAATCATGGTATCAATAACGTCAATTTTGCAATATTGGATATATTTGGGTATCAATTTTCCCCACGTTATGCAAAATTCAAAAAAATATTTGATGGTTTGTTTGAAGTGGAACTGGAAGATGAGCAATTAATGATTAGGCTTAAAAAACAGTTTAACTTTAATCTCATTATGCAAGAATGGGAATGCATACAGCACATTATTTGTTCTTTAAGTCGAAAAACAACAGTGCAAAGTACAGTAATAAAAAAATTATCTAATTCAAAACGTAATAATAAGACATTAGCTGCACTTAGAGAATATGATCGAATCATCAAATGCATTTACATTCTCGATTATGTTGATAATAAAACGCTAAGACAATTTGTTCAGCAGGCCCTGAACAGAGGGGAAGCTTATCATCAGTTGAGAAGAGCCATTGCATCTGTTAATGGAAATCAATTCCGAGGTGGGGATGATTATCAAATAGATCAATGGAATGACTGTGCAAGATTAATAGCAAATTGCGTTATTTACTATAATTCAGCACTATTATCAGGCTTAGTTGATAAATTCGAAAAAGAAAATAATCAAAAAGCCATTGATATTCTGACTAATCTGTCACCAGTAGCATGGGGGCACATCCTGCTAGGCGGTAATTATTCGTTTGAAGATAAGGCAGCTATCACAAATTTAAATAACCTTTTAGACGATGTCGACTTACTAAGTGATGATGACGAGATTTGATACTAAAACGTTATCAATCGCGTAAGTGAAGATAAAAAAAAGTATTCGTTTTATTCTGTCTAAATGAATGCTTTTTTATTTTAAATTCAATTAGATAATTATGATTGGTGGGAAGTTTGGGTGAAATGGGCGCAAAACCCCATTGCGAAGCAAAAGATAATCGGATAAAATGTAGCAATTCATATTCGTAAGCGTGGAGTAATCAGATGGGAAATTCCAAGTCAGCAGACAAGTAAGCCGCAACAACCAGTATTGTTGTTGCGGCGCTCTGTAAGGCTAGTCTCATCTGATTGCTGACGAGCAGACGTCGCCCGGTATTCCTTAATCGAGGGTTGATTCGTCATGACCACCACACGCCCCGCGTGGGCCTATACGCTGCCGGCAGCACTGCTGCTGATGGCTCCTTTCGACATCCTCGCTTCACTGGCGATGGATATTTATCTCCCTGTCGTTCCAGCGATGCCCGGCATCCTGAACACGACGCCCGCTATGATCCAACTCACGTTGAGCCTCTATATGGTGATGCTCGGCGTGGGCCAGGTGATTTTTGGTCCGCTCTCAGACAGAATCGGGCGACGGCCAATTCTACTTGCGGGCGCAACGGCTTTCGTCATTGCGTCTCTGGGAGCAGCTTGGTCTTCAACTGCACCGGCCTTTGTCGCTTTCCGTCTACTTCAAGCAGTGGGCGCGTCGGCCATGCTGGTGGCGACGTTCGCGACGGTTCGCGACGTTTATGCCAACCGTCCTGAGGGTGTCGTCATCTACGGCCTTTTCAGTTCGATGCTGGCGTTCGTGCCTGCGCTCGGCCCTATCGCCGGAGTATTGATCGGCGAGTTCTTGGGATGGCAGGCGATATTCATTACTTTGGCTATACTGGCGATGCTCGCACTCCTAAATGCGGGTTTCAGGTGGCACGAAACCCGCCCTCTGGATCAAGTCAAGACGCGCCGATCTGTCTTGCCGATCTTCGCGAGTCCGGCTTTTTGGGTTTACACTGTCGGCTTTAGCGCCGGTATGGGCACCTACTTCGTCTTCTTCTCGACGGCTCCCCGTGTGCTCATAGGCCAAGCGGAATATTCCGAGATCGGATTCAGCTTTGCCTTCGCCACTGTCGCGCTTGTAATGATCGTGACAACCCGTTTCGCGAAGTCCTTTGTCGCCAGATGGGGCATCGCAGGATGCGTGGCGCGTGGGATGGCGTTGCTTGTTTGCGGAGCGGTCCTGTTGGGGATCGGCGAACTTTACGGCTCGCCGTCATTCCTCACCTTCATCCTACCGATGTGGGTTGTCGCGGTCGGTATTGTCTTCACGGTGTCCGTTACCGCGAACGGCGCTTTGGCAGAGTTCGACGACATCGCGGGATCAGCGGTCGCGTTCTACTTCTGCGTTCAAAGCCTGATAGTCAGCATTGTCGGGACATTGGCGGTGGCACTTTTAAACGGTGACACAGCGTGGCCCGTGATCTGTTACGCCACGGCGATGGCGGTACTGGTTTCGTTGGGGCTGGTGCTCCTTCGGCTCCGTGGGGCTGCCACCGAGAAGTCGCCAGTCGTCTAACCGACGACTGGTAGCAGGCCCGCTCCGATGCGGCGCACTAACCATCGAAACCTCGTGAATGTCGGTATCCTGTCTGGCAGGATACCGCTCATTTCCCTTGTTCAGTTCATCGCCGTCGCCGAGCATCTGAATTTTCGGCATGCGGCCAAGGCACTTGGTATCAGCCAGTCGAGCGTCAGCGCGCGTGTGAAAGCGCTGGAGGATAACCTTGGTGTCCTGCTATTTGAGCGCCATGCGCGGGGCGTTCGGCTAACAGACGCAGGCAGGCACTTCATGGAGCGTGTCACGGCGGGTGTCGATCAACTCGATCACGCAGTGAAGACCGCGGAGTGACGGGCACTGGCTGGCAATGTCTAGCAACGGCAGGCATTTCGGCTGAGGGTAAAAGAACTTTCCGCTAAGCGATAGACTGTATGTAAACACAGTATTGCAAGGACGCGGAACATGCCTCATGTGGCGGCCAGGACGGCCAGCCGGGATCGGGATACTGGTCGTTACCAGAGCCACCGACCCGAGCAAACCCTTCTCTATCAGATCGTTGACGAGTATTACCCGGCATTCGCTGCGCTTATGGCAGAGCAGGGAAAGGAATTGCCGGGCTATGTGCAACGGGAATTTGAAGAATTTCTCCAATGCGGGCGGCTGGAGCATGGCTTTCTACGGGTTCGCTGCGAGTCTTGCCACGCCGAGCACCTGGTCGCTTTCAGCTGTAAGCGTCGCGGTTTCTGCCCGAGCTGTGGGGCGCGGCGGATGGCCGAAAGTGCCGCCTTGCTGGTTGATGAAGTACTGCCTGAACAACCCATGCGTCAGTGGGTGTTGAGCTTCCCGTTTCAGCTGCGTTTCCTGTTTGGGGTCGTTTGCGGGAAGGGGCGGAATCCTACGCTAAGGCTTTGGCCAGCGATATTCTCCGGTGAGATTGATGTGTTCCCAGGGGATAGGAGAAGTCGCTTGATATCTAGTATGACGTCTGTCGCACCTGCTTGATCGCGGCCGCGATAGCTAGATCGCGTTGCTCCTCTTCTCCATCCGCGTTCCAAGCTGCGGAAAGGCACCCATAAGCGTACGCCTGGTCGAGCAGGCGACGCGGATCGACGTCCAGCGCACGAGAGAATGCGTCCGCCATCTGTGCAATGCGTCTAGGATCGAGACAAAGGTCGTCTCTGTCAGCCGGATCGTAGAACATATTGGCGGCGCCAAAGCCCACTTCACCGACCAGACCGACGGGATCTATCACCAGCCAGCCGCGACTGGAGAACATGATGTTTTCATGATGCAGATCGCCATGTAGCCCACGCAGTTCCGAGGCATTGCTCATCATTTGATCGGCTATAATCGCCGCGTGGACGTAGTCAGTTTGACAACCTGCGTTTTGATCATCGCGCGCCCGCTGAAACAAAGCTGCAAAGCGATCCCGGATCGGGAGAAGGGCAGAAGGCAGGGGTTCCTCAGATGCGGCATACAGCTTCGCCATTAGTTCCGCTGCAATTTCGGTCGCCTGGTAGTCGCCGTGCTCGGCAACGATGTGAGAGAGCATTCGCTCCCCGGCATATTCGAGCAACATCAGATTGTTCTCACGACCGAGCAACCGGACTGCTCCCCTCCCATTGCGCCATACCAGATAGTCGGCCCCGCGCAGTTCATCAGCAATGTCTTCTATAGGTTTCAATCCCTTGACGATTGCAGGAGTCCCGTCTGGCAATGAAACTTTCCAAACGAGGCTGGAAAAGGTGTCCGCAATGAGAACAGGTTGCGAAACGTGCCAATGAGCAGGAAAAACAGGCGGCATGAACATCAACCCCAAGTCAGAGGGTCCAATCGCAGATAGAAGGCAAGGCGTTCGCGGTCGGGGGCTTCGATCCCCAATACATTGAATAGGACAGCGAAGGCGCGCTCTGCTTCATCTGGCGCTGCCCAGTTCTCTTCGGCGTTAGCAATCATGAGTGCCAAATCGGCATAGCGATCTGCTGTTCCGAGCCGCCCAAGGTCGATCAGACCCGTGCATTGAAGAGTTTTAGGGTCCACCATGAAGTTCGGCATGCAGGGATCACCATGGCAAACAACCATATCGGTGCGCTCTTGGTCGAGCCGCACCGGTAGCTCTCGTTCGACACGAGCCAAAAGATCGAGCTGCGGCGTACTCTTGTCCTCGTCCGGTAAGAAGTCGGGATTGACGGCATTGCGGGACACCACATCAACGGCGCGTCCGAACATTCGCGACAGCCTGCGCTCAAACGGACATTGATCAACCGATAGGCTGTGAACAGCGCCAAGTTGCTGCCCCATTGACGGCCACGCTTTGAGCAAATCCGCTCCAGACAGATCAGCCGCCGGTACTCCCGGAATTGCCGTTATCACCAAGCATGCACCCTCCTGTTCCTCCTGCCAGTTGATGACCTCGGGGCAAGCCACACCTCGACCTTTGAGCCAAATGAGGCGGTCACGCTCTCCAGCGAGCTCACCGCGGCGGGAAGCAGGTGCGATTTTCGCGAAGGCATGCCCGTCACCACGTCGAAAAACAAAATCACCAGATTCTCCGCCTCTGACAGGCAACCAGTCAGAATGCGATTCACCAAAAAAAATATTAGTTCGATTCAATGGAGGTTCCTTCAGTTTTCTGATGAAGCGCGAATATAGAGAAATATCCCGAATGTGCAGTTAACGAATTCTTGCGGTTTCTTTCAGCGCCGCCAATACCGCCAGCCCGTCGCGCAAGGGGCGCGGCTCGTGTGTGCGGATGAAGTCAGCTCCACCTGCGGCGGCGGCAAGCTCTGCAGCGAGTGTCGCGGCCCCGACATCCCCCGGACCACGGCCTGTGAGCGCGCGCAGAAAGGATTTGCGCGAAACAGACAGAAGCACCGGCAAATCGAAGCGCAGCCGCAATTCATCGAACCGCGCCAGCACCGAGAGCGAGGTTTCGGGAGCAGCCCCCAGAAAAAACCCCATGCCGGGATCAAGGACAAGGCGGTTGCGTTTGATACCGGCACCCGTCAGCGCCGCGATGCGCGCGTCAAAGAACGCCGCAATGTGATCCATGATGTCGCCAGCGGGTGCCTCGCGCCGATCTGCCTGCCCGTCTTGCACCGAATGCATAACGACGAGTTTGGCAGATGATTTCGCCAATTGCGGATAGAACGCAGCGTCTGGAAAACCGCGAATATCATTGAGATAGGCCACACCACGCGACAAGGCATAGGCTTGCGTCGCGGGTTGATAACTGTCGAGCGAGACGGGAATGCCATCTGCCTTGAGCGCGTCCAGCACCGGCGCGATACGCGCGATTTCTGTGTCGGACGAAACAGGCGCGGCGTCGGGATTGCTGGATGCCGGACCGAGGTCGATCACATCTGCCCCCTCGGCCATCAGCTTACGCGCCTGCGCAATGGCTGCGTCTGGCGCCAGATACCGGCCTCCATCGGAGAAACTGTCCGAGGTTATGTTGACGATGCCGAAAATGATGAGCGATTTATTCATGGGGGCTTCTATAATAATAATAATCGAGCATGAGTCTCATACGGATGCTCGGGTCGAAAGGGAATCCCCAGGCGAGTAACCTGTTTGCGGTGATCCATTAGCTGCAGGAGCAGAATAGCATACATCTGGAAGCAAAGCCAGGAAAGCGGCCTATGGAGCTGTGCGGCAGCGCTCAGTAGGCAATTTTTCAAAATATTGTTAAGCCTTTTCTGAGCATGGTATTTTTCATGGTATTACCAATTAGCAGGAAAATAAGCCATTGAATATAAAAGATAAAAATGTCTTGTTTACAATAGAGTGGGTATCGGAGACGAAGAAGGACAAGGTACATGCTGACCGATACCAAGCTGCGCAATCTCAAGCCCAGGGACAAACTCTACAAAGTGAATGACCGGGAAGGTCTCTATGTGGGGGTCGCCTCAGAAAACGGAATCTATGGTCACTCCCGTTTTTGCAACACCGATTTTGACGACAAGTTGGCTTGCTTGAATCTATCCGGCGTCTGAATGGGATTTTATTCCCGCGCCTCGATGAGTTCCGCGCCTGATGAACCTCCAGAAAATATACGGCTTCAATGAGCCTTTCCGTTTTACAGGTTCCTCAACAGGCCGGTGGGCCGTTAGTATCATCAATATCAGTATTCGCAAAACCAGATGAATGATTGTTTAAACTGGTGTATTTCTGCCTTTATGCTTCGTAAGTTTGCTGTCGCGCCGTCAGTGCCCAGGCTATTCTGGCCAGCTTGTTTGCCAGAGCACAGGTGACGACAAAGTTGCTTTTCCGACACAACAACTCCCTGACCCAGTCGGCCAACTTGCCAGACTGGTGTTCCAGTTTTTGTATGAATACCCTGGCACACTGAACCAACAAAGTTCGGATCTTTTTGTTGCCCCGCTTGCTAATCCCTAACAATGTCGTCCGACCTCCCGTGCTGTACTGTCGGGGTACCAGCCCTGTTGCCGCCGCAAAGTCACGGCTGCTGGCGTACTGCTTCCCGTCGCCAATCTCAGTTGAAATAGTACTGGCAGTCAGCGTTCCAACGCAGGGAATACTCAGCAAGCGCTGTCCAACCTCATCTTCGTCCAACTTTCGTTTCAACTGAGATTCCAGATCTTTAATCTGCTCAACAAGATAGTGATAATGCTGTTGTAATTTCAGCAGTAACTGGCTGAGATAAAGAGGCAAACTACTGTCCTCAAGAAGGGTACTCAGTCGACTAATAACGGCAGCACCTCGCGGAACGCTGATACCAAATTCCAGCAGAAAAGCATGCATCTGATTAGTTGTTTTCACCTTATCCTGAACCAGGGATTCACGGACACGATGCAGAGCTCGCATTGCCTGCTGAGATTCGGTTCTGGGCTGCACGAAACGCATAGATGGACGTGATGCTGCTTCACAGATAGCTTCAGCATCAACGAAGTCATTTTTGTTGCTTTTAACGAATGGGCGGACAAATTGCGGTGATATCAGCTTTGGAAAATGCCCTAACTCTTCCAGCTTGCGTGCCATAAAGTGAGAACCGCCACAGGCTTCCATCGCGATGGTTGTTGCCGGGCATGTCGCCAGAAATTCGATTAGCTTTGGTCGGGTGAATTTTTTACGGTAAACGGCCTTCCCACGATGATCCTGACAATGAATATGGAAAGAGTTCTTACCCAGATCGATACCAATAAGCGCAATGTTTTCCATGATGGTTCTCCGAATGAAAGCCTGTCCTCAGCATAGTACTGGGAAGGAGGGAGTGACCATCTCATTAAATAAAGCACGCTAAGCCGGTTGCAGCGGTCGTAGCGGCCTGAACTTGCCCGCGCCGATCTTGGCGCTGCTGCGCCAGAGGTAATCGCCGGTGAGGTTGATGTGCTCCCAACCGAGCGGCGACAGGTACTGCAACAGCGCGTCATCAACGGCATGGCCGTTGCCACGCAGCGCGTGCGCAGCCCGTTCCAGATAGACCGTGTTCCACAACACGACGGCAGCCGTTACCAGATTGAGGCCGCTAGCCCGGTAGCGCTGCTGCTCGAAACTGCGGTCGCGGATTTCACCCAGGCGGTTGAAAAACACTGCCCTGGCCAGCGCATTGCGCGCCTCGCCCTTGTTCAGGCCGGCATGCACGCGGCGGCGCAGTTCCACGCTTTGCAGCCAGTCCAGGATGAACAGCGTGCGCTCGATGCGGCCCAGCTCGCGGAGCGCCACGGCCAGGCCGTTCTGGCGTGGGTAGCTGCCGAGCTTTCGGAGCATCAGGGAGGCCGTCACCGTGCCCTGCTTGATCGAGGTGGCCAGCCGCAGGATTTCGTCCCAATGGGCGCGGACGTGCTTGATGTTGAGCGTGCCGCCGATCATGGGTTTCAGCGCGTCATAGGCGGCGTCGCCCTTCGGGATGTAGAGCTTGGTGTCGCCCAGGTCGCGGATGCGCGGCGCGAAGCGGAAGCCCAGGAGGTGCATCAGGGCGAAGACGTGATCGGTGAAGCCCGCCGTGTCGGTGTAATGCTCCTCGATCCGCAAGTCGGACTCGTGGTACAGCAGGCCGTCGAGCACGTAGGTCGAATCGCGCACGCCGACGTTCACGACCTTGGTGTGAAATGGCGCGTACTGGTCAGAAATGTGGGTGTAGAACGTCCGCCCTGGGCTGCTCCCGTATTTCGGGTTGATGTGGCCGGTGCTCTCGGCCTTGCTGCCGGTGCGGAAGTTCTGGCCGTCCGACGATGAGGTGGTGCCGTCGCCCCAGTGCTCGGCGAAGGGATGGCGGAACTGTGCGTTGACCAGATCGGCCAGCGCCGCCCCGTAGGTTTCGTCGCGGATGTGCCAGGCTTGCAGCCAAGCCAGCTTGGCGTAGGTCGTGCCGGGGCAAGACTCCGCCATCTTGGTCAGGCCCAGGTTGATCGCGTCGGCGAGGATCGTGGTCAGCAACAGGTTCTTGTCTTTGGCCGGGTCGCCCGATTTCAGATGCGCGAAATGCCGAGTGAAGCCCGTCCATTCGTCCACCTCCAGCAGCAGTTCGGTGATCTTGACGTGCGGCAGGATCATTGCCGTCTGGTCGATCAGCGCTTGGGCGGTGTCGGGTACCGCCGCGTCGAGCGGCGTGATCTTCAAGCCTGACTCGGTGATGATGGCGTCCGGCAGCTCGTTGGCCGTCGCCATACGGTTGACGGTGGCAAGCTGTGTTTCCAGCAGCGTCAGCCGGTCGTTCAGGTACCGGTTGCAGTCGGTGGCCACGGCCAGCGGCAATTCGCTGGCCTGCTTGAGGCTGGCGAATTTCGCGGGCGGCACCAGGTAGTCCTCGAAGTCCTTGAACTGGCGCGACCCCTGCACCCAGATGTCGCCGGAACGCAACGCGTTCTTCATCTCCGACAGCGCGCACAGTTCGTAGTAGCGCCGGTCGATGCCGGTGTCGGTCATGACCAGCTTCTGCCAGCGCGGCTTGATGAACTCGGTCGGCGCGTCGGCGGGCACCTTGCGGGCGTTGTCGCTGTTCATGCCGCGCAGCACCTCGATGGCGTCGAGCACGTCCTTCGCGGCGGGAGCGGCCCGCAGCTTGAGCACGGCAAGGAATTCCGGCGCGTAGCGGCGCAGCGTGGCGTAGCTTTCGCCGATGCGGTGCAGGAAATCGAAGTCCTCGGGCTGCGCAAGCTTCTGCGCTTCGGTGACGCTCTCGGCGAAGGCATCCCAGGACATGACGGCCTCGATGGCGGCGAACGGATCGCGGCCCGCCTGCTTGGCCTCGATCAGCGCCTGGCCGATGCGGCCGAACAGCCGCACCTTGGCGTTGATCGCCTTGCCGGACGCCTGGAATTGCTGCTGATGCTTGTTCTTGGCGGCGTTGAACAGCTTGCCCAGGATGCGGTCGTGCAGGTCGATGATTTCGTCGGTGACGGTGGCCATGCCCTCGATGGCAAGCGCCACCAGGGTGGCATAGCGTCGCTGCGCCTCGAACTTGGCCAGGTCGGCGGGCGTCATCTGGCCACCCTCACGGGCGATCTTGAGCAGGCGGTTCTGGTGCACCGACCGCTCGATGCCAGAAGGCAGGTCGAGCGCCTGCCACGCTTTGAGGCGTTCGATGTGTTCCAGCATGTGCCGCGAATTCGGTTTGACGGGCGATTGGCGCAGCCAGGCCAGCCAGGTCGTTTTGCCGTTGTCCCGACGCTTGAGCAGATCGTCGAGGCGGCGGCGATGCGCGTCCGACAGCGGTTCGGCCAAGGCATCGTAGATGCGCCGGTTGGCGCGGGTGATTGCTTCGGCGCTCGCCCGCTCGACGGCGTTGAGGGCAGGCAGAATGACCGACTGCTGCCGCAGGTGCTCGATCAAGGTGCTGGCCAGCACGATGCCCTTGTCGGTCTGCAAGGCCATCTCGGTCAGCAACTGGACGGCCTGCCGGTAGTGGCCCATGGTAAAGGGCTGGAAGCCGAACACCGTTTGCAGTTCGACCAGGTGCTCGCGCCGGGTCTGCTCCCGCTGCCCGTAT
Source organism: Providencia sp. PROV200 (assembly GCF_049901995.1). Lineage (NCBI taxonomy): Bacteria > Pseudomonadati > Pseudomonadota > Gammaproteobacteria > Enterobacterales > Morganellaceae > Providencia > Providencia sp. PROV200. The sequence continues at coordinate 40,559 of NZ_CP096308.1, read as the reverse complement.
TCGTCCCAGCTTTCGACGCTGACCTTGAGCTGGTCGGCGACCAGTTTCGGCACTGTTGCAAAGTTAGCGATGAGGCAGCCTTTTGTCTTATTCAAAGGCCTTACATTTCAAAAACTCTGCTTACCAGGCGCATTTCGCCCAGGGGATCACCATAATAAAATGCTGAGGCCTGGCCTTTGCGTAGTGCACGCATCACCTCAATACCTTTGATGGTGGCGTAAGCCGTCTTCATGGATTTAAATCCCAGCGTGGCGCCGATTATCCGTTTCAGTTTGCCATGATCGCATTCAATCACGTTGTTCCGGTACTTAATCTGTCGGTGTTCAACGTCAGACGGGCACCGGCCTTCGCGTTTGAGCAGAGCAAGCGCGCGACCATAGGCGGGCGCTTTATCCGTGTTGATGAATCGCGGGATCTGCCACTTCTTCACGTTGTTGAGGATTTTACCTAGAAACCGGTATGCAGCTTTGCTGTTACGACGGGAGGAGAGATAAAAATCGACAGTGCGGCCCCGGCTGTCGACGGCCCGGTACAGATACGCCCAGCGGCCATTGACCTTCACGTAGGTTTCATCCATGTGCCACGGGCAAAGATCGGAAGGGTTACGCCAGTACCAGCGCAGCCGTTTTTCCATTTCAGGCGCATAACGCTGAACCCAGCGGTAAATCGTGGAGTGATCGACATTCACTCCGCGTTCAGCCAGCATCTCCTGCAGCTCACGGTAACTGATGCCGTATTTGCAGTACCAGCGTACGGCCCACAGAATGATGTCACGCTGAAAATGCCGGCCTTTGAATGGGTTCATGTGCAGCTCCATCAGCAAAAGGGGATGATAAGTTTATCACCACCGACTATTTGCAACAGTGCCCTTTATTTAATGAGATGGTCACTCCCTCCTTCCCGGTACTATGCTGAGGACAGGCTTTCATTCGGAGAACTATCATGGAAAACATTGCGCTCATTGGTATCGATCTGGGTAAAAACTCTTTCCATATTCATTGCCAGGATCGTCGCGGGAAGGCTGTTTACCGTAAAAAATTTACCCGGCCAAAGTTGATCGAATTTTTGGCGACATGCCCCGCTACAACCATCGCAATGGAAGCCTGTGGCGGTTCTCACTTTATGGCACGCAAGTTGGAAGAGTTGGGGCATTCCCCAAAGCTGATATCACCACAATTTGTCCGCCCGTTCGTTAAAAGCAATAAAAACGACTTTGTCGACGCCGAAGCTATTTGTGAAGCTGCATCGCGTCCGTCTATGCGTTTTGTGCAGCCCAGAACGGAATCTCAGCAGGCAATGCGGGCTCTGCATCGTGTCCGTGAATCCCTGGTTCAGGATAAGGTAAAAACAACCAATCAAATGCATGCTTTTCTGCTGGAATTTGGCATTAGCGTTCCCCGAGGAGCTGCCGTTATTAGCCGACTGAGTACCATTCTTGAGGATAATAGTTTGCCTCTTTACCTCAGCCAGTTATTGCTGAAATTACAACAGCATTATCACTATCTTGTTGAGCAGATTAAAGATTTGGAATCCCAGTTGAAACGAAAGTTGGACGAAGATGAGGTTGGACAGCGCTTGCTGAGCATTCCCTGCGTCGGAACACTGACAGCGAGTACTATTTCAACTGAGATTGGCGACGGGAAGCAGTACGCCAGCAGCCGTGACTTTGCGGCGGCAACAGGGCTTGTACCTCGGCAGTACAGCACGGGAGGTAGGACGACATTGCTGGGAATTAGTAAGCGAGGTAATAAAAAGATCCGAACTTTGTTGGTTCAATGTGCCAGGGTATTCATACAAAAACTGGAACACCAGTCTGGCAAATTGGCCGATTGGGTCAGGGATTTACTGTGCCGGAAAAGCAACTTTGTCGTCACTTGTGCTCTGGCAAACAAGCTGGCCAGAATAGCCTGGGCCCTAACGGCACGACAGCAAACTTATGTAGCATAACGGCAGAAATACACCGGTTTAAAGAATTACTGATCTGGTTTTGCGAATACTGATATTGATGATACTAACGGCCCACCGGCCTGTTGAGGAACCTGTAAAACGGAAAGGCTCATTGAAGCCGTATATTTTCTGGAGGTTCATCAGGCGCGGAACTCATCAAGGCGCGGGAATAAAATCCCATTCAGACGCCGGATAGATTCAAGCAAGCCAACTTGTCGTCAAAATCGGTGTTGCAAAAACGGGAGTGACCATAGATTCCGTTTTCTGAGGCGACCCCCAGTATTCCGGCTTTCACGGCATCGTTATCCCCGGTACGTTGCGTGACTCTATCTTTGTGCTGGAAGGGCTTCTGGAGCAGCAGACGGGGCTGAATCCGGTGGAGATTATGACGGACACTGGAGGGTCCAGCGACATTATCTTTGGCCTGTTCTGGCTGCTGGGCTACCAGTTTTCGCCCCGCCTGGCAGATGCCGGTGAGGCGGTATTTTGGCGTGCAGATAAAAATGCGAACTACGGGGTACTGGATGAGCTGGCGCGGGGATGCGTTGAACTGTCAAAGATAGAAACCCAATGGGATGAAATGATGAGGGTTTCCGGTTCTCTGAAGCTGGGTACAGTCCACGCCTCAGAACTTGTGGGCTCGCTTTTAAAAAGTTCCCGTCCGTCAGGGCTGGCGCAGGCGATTATGGAGGTGGGACGGGTCAACAAGACGCTGTACCTCCTCAACTACATTGATGATGAAGAATATCGTCGCAGGATACTGACTCAGCTTAACCGGGGAGAAGGCCGTCACGCCGTGGCAAGGGCGATCTGTTACGGCCAACGTGGTGAGATTAGAAAACGTTACCGTGAGGGGCAGGAGGATCAACTGGGTGCGCTGGGGCTTGTCACTAACGCAGTTGTATTGTGGAACACGCTTTATATGCAGGAAGCGCTATCACATTTGCGCAGCGCTGGTGAGATCCCGGAAGACGAGCATATCTCACGCCTGTCGCCACTGATGTACGGTCATATCAACATGCTGGGACATTATACGTTCACGCTGCCGGAAAATATTCTGAAGGGAGAGTTGAGGCCATTAAATTTCAATTCAAACAATGAATTATTGCCTTAACGTGGTTTTTTACACGATTGAACCTCGAACCCCACTAATGGCTCATAATTATTATGATTTTAATTTTTTTGTAGGTGTTTCTGCTGGTTCTACAAATCTTGTTGGTTATTTATCAAAGCAAGTTGGCCGTAGTGAAAAAATCATCAAAAAATATGCTACTAGCTCTGAATTCATTAATCTGAAACGTTATATTAAGGGGGGGCACTTGTGCGATGTCGGGTGGCTGTGGAGAAGCTCATATGACAATGAGCCGTTACATAGACCATTTTTCATGCCGCTTTGGGTAGTGACAACAAATATTACTACGGGGGAGCCCTGCTATTATCAAACTTCGAGTGATAATATTAACCATTCTGCGATCATGGCTTCTTGTGCTATTCCGTTAGTTTATCGTTATTATCCCATGGTTGATGGTATACCAATGACTGATGGAGGGATCGCTGATGCTATTCCTGTCAAGTTTGCTTATCAGCAAGGCGCAAGAGATATTACGGTGATATTATCTCAGCCCTTAGGCTATAGAAAAAAGAAGCCATATATTTTAAAGTGGATGAAATCATTAGAAAAAGAGTATCCTCAATTATATACTGCGATGCTTAAGCGTCATGAAATGTATAATCAAGCGTTAGACTTTATTCAAGCTCCTCCTAAAGATTGCAAAATTAATGTGATTGCCCCCCCACCTTCATTCCCTGTTTCTCGTTTTACTCGATCTAAAGGAAAACTAGAATTAGGGTATCGACAGGGATTGGAAAAAGGTATCTTATTTCTAGAAAACGTATGATTGTTGTTTTCCAATCAATTGATTATTGGAGTGATTTTTGAGTAGTTATTTTCGTTTTATGAGCCAAGAATGGCCGCTTTTAAGCTTTGGCTTTATTACTGTTTTTATCGGTAATATTGGCCAATCATTTTTTTTGAGTTGGTATGGCGCAGATATTCAACAATCACTTAACATTTCTGCTGAGGACTATGGTTTCATTTATGCCATTGCCACGTTGTGCAGTAGTGCCGTCATTTTTATGGTTGGCGGCCTTGTTGACCGTTGGGCTTTGCATAAAGTGGTTATTGTCGTGTCATTTTTACTTTGTGTTTCCTGTTTATTAATGGCGAACATTCAAACTGTGTGGATGTTATTTTTTGCATTTTGGGGACTGAGGCTCGCTGGACAAGGACTCTTTCCACATACCGCGCAAACAACCATGCTTCGAGTTTACACTCACCAAAGGGGGAAAGCGCTTAGCCTTTCTGCTAGCGGAGTTGCCTTCGGTGAAATGGTGCTTCCCATAATTTTAATGACGACTATCGCTTTGCTTGGTTGGAGGTGGAGTTGGTTGATGTTGGCATTGATAGTCATGATTATTTATTTACCAATGGCTTTAACTTTATTAAAAAAGTCGAATACATCTGATAAGAAAAAACCTTTGGAACCCAAAAGCACAAAAACACAAGAGCAAGGGCGTAGAGATGTCGTGAAAGATTGGCGATTTTGGTCGATTATTCCTGCCGTTTTATCCGCTCCATTTATTGTGACGGCCGTATTTATTCAACAAAATTACTTACTGGAACAAAAGGGATGGCCTGCAAGTTTATTAGCGAGTAGTTTCGTTGCATATGGTTTTTTACATTGGGCAAGTTCTATGGTCTCTGGCTCTTTGATTGATCGTTTTCAAGCTAAATCTTTATTACCATTTCTTCCATTACCTTTAATTGCCGGTTTATTAGTCTTAACGTTATTGGATAATTACTGGGCTGCACCTCTATTTATGTCCTTATTTGGTCTAGGCATTGGTAGTTCCAGTCCTGTTATTAGTGCATTATGGGTAGAGATTTATGGGACTCAGCATATTGGAGCAATCCGCTCTATGGTGACCTCAATGATGATCTTTTCTACAGCAGCTGCCCCATGGATATTTGGGATATTTATTGAAAAAGGCTGGACAGCTTCCACTCTATTTGGTTTGTTTAGCGGCCTAACTATGATCGGATTATTACTTCTTATACCTGCTTATCAGTCCTTTAAAGATAAACAGTGTCATAGTGACTAAAAGAGTGTTAAAGATTAATTCATCTAATGATGAAGTGAAAAACCGTTTCTTTTTTGTTCTTACCATATAGACCTTTTGTGATATTCGTGTAACAATTCACACATTATTAATTTTAAAAGGATTGTAAGTTGCATATTACGCCGCCTTAGGCTACCCACCTCTTTCTTCAAAATTGTCACCATTTTGCGTGACTATTATGCCGTTTGCCGGCAGGTACCTTAGTACCATTTATTCTATTAATTTCATTAAATACAATTTCAAAGCAGCATAGTGCGTTCACTAAATTATCTTAGGCTAAATCTGCCTATAGGATCTTGTGTGCATCGATGTCGCTTTCTTTTATGATAGGATTTTCATGTTAGAAAAAATAAAACTTGAATGGTTTTCGAATGTTCGTGGCGATTTGCTCGCGGGTATTGTTGTGGCTTTAGCTCTGATCCCAGAAGCTATTGCTTTTTCTATTATTGCAGGTGTTGACCCTAAAGTTGGTCTTTACGCTTCTTTTTGTATCACTTTCATTATCTCTATTGTGGGTGGCCGCCCCGGAATGATTTCGGCTGCAACGGGTGCGATGGCGTTACTTATGGTCACTTTGGTTAAAGACCACGGTTTAGAGTATTTGTTAGCGGCAACTATGTTAACAGGGGTATTCCAAATCATAGCCGGATATTTAAAACTCGGCAGCTTAATGCGTTTTGTATCACGCTCTGTCGTGACGGGGTTTGTTAATGCATTAGCAATTCTTATCTTTATGGCTCAATTGCCCGAGTTAACCAATGTAACTTGGCATGTTTACGCGATGACAGCAGCAGGGTTAGGAATTGTTTATTTATTCCCATATGTTCCTGCTATCGGTAAAGCGATCCCATCTCCTTTGATTTGCATCATCGTTTTGACAATTGTAGCAAGCGTCTCTGGAATGGATATACGAACTGTTGGTGATATGGGGCAACTTCCCGATACGCTGCCTATTTTCTTATGGCCAGAAGTTCCACTTAATCTTGAAACTTTATTCATTATTTTACCTTATTCATTGGGCCTCGCTATGGTTGGTCTGTTGGAATCAATGATGACCGCCACGATTGTGGATGACCTTACGGATACCAAAAGTAATCGTAATCAAGAGTGTAAGGGACAAGGTATTGCTAACATTGGTGCAGGCTTAATGGGCGGTATGGCTGGTTGTGCCATGATTGGCCAGTCAATTATTAATATTAAATCTGGCGGACGTGGACGATTATCCACCTTAAGCTCCGGTATTTATCTTATCATCATGGTAGTTTTTCTAGATGAATGGCTTAAGCAAATCCCGATGGCAGCGTTAGTTGCAGTAATGATTATGGTAGCAATTGGTACCTTTTCTTGGAGTTCAATTAGAGATCTTAAAAAGCACCCATTATCAACAAATATTGTGATGATAACGACCGTTGTTGTGGTTGTGGCAACGCATAACTTAGCAATTGGTGTTTTTGTCGGGGTGTTATTAGCGACGTTATTCTTTGCCAATAAAATTGGTCGTTTTATGGTGGTAAAAACAGAGTCACCAGTAGATGCAAGCCGAACTTATCAAGTTATGGGACAAGTCTTTTTTGCATCATCAGAGCAATTTATTGAATCATTTGATTTTAAAGAGGTGGTGAATAAAGTTGTGATTGATCTCACTCATGCTCACTTTTGGGATATTACTTCAGTATCATCACTTGATAAGGTGGTGATTAAATTCCGACGCGAAGGAACAGATGTTGAAATTATTGGGATGAGTGAAGCAACAGAAACCATCGTTGATAAGTTTGGTGTGCATAATGATCCTAAAGAAGTCGAAAAGCTCATGGCAGGCCACTAAGGAGAAAGTAATGAATAACGTAATTACCTGTATTGATGGCTCAATCTATGCTGATTCCACTTGCCGTGCTGGCATTTGGGCATCGAATAAATTGAATAAAAAATTGTTGTTGTTACACGCAATTGAGAAAACACCATCAACCCAAGCCGAAGATCTTAGTGGTGCTATTGGCTTAGGCGCTCGTTCATCTTTATTAACTGAAATGGCCAGTTTAGATGAACAAAAAAGCAAATTAGCCTTGGAGTTAGGTAAAGAGATGCTGGAACATGCTTCTCAATTAGCGCAAGCACAAGGTTGTCACACAATTGAAAAAATGCAACGACATAGCGGTATCGTTGAAGCCATTTATGATCTGGAAGAAGAGGCTCGTTTAATTGTGATTGGACGCTCTGGTGAAAGCCATGGTGATAATTTCAATGTGGTGGGCTCTCACATTGAGCAAATTATTCGTCAAGTTCATACTCCTGTTGTTATTGCCAATAAAGAGTTTGCAGCCCCTAAAAGTTTTATGTTGGCTTATGATGGGCGTGAAACCGCAGATAAAGCGGTGAAAACTATTATTGAAGGAGGCTTACTTCATGGTTTGACATGTCATCTTGTCAGTGTGAAAAACAATCAACCTAAACAACAAGAAAAGTTTCAGCAAACCGAAGCTATGCTGAAAGAGAATGGATTTGAAGTATGTTCGAGTTTATTGGAAGGCAATGTATTTAATTCATTGATGGAATATAAATCGAGTCATGATGTTGAAATGCTTGTGATGGGCGCATTTTCACGCTCTAAGCTGGCACAGGTTTTCCTTGGCAGTAATACACTTAAAATGATGGAAAGTACTCAACTACCAATGGTAATTCTTCGCTAAGAAATTTTATTGGTTGTACTATTAGTCCAGCACAATTGAGTGCTGGTCTTTTTTGTCAAATTAAGTGTGATATACCTTATCCCTCCTTAATTCTGGTTCAGAAAATCTTTCCACAGAAGTTTCTGTGCGTTTATTGATGACTCAAGTATCAATGAACAACATGTAAAAATCCGAAGTGCAGTGACACTATTTGCCCCTCAATATCAAGAGTACTTGGTTAAAACGAAAAGGCTAACTCGCAACTCTTGGAATGATCCTGTAATGGCTGCTCTATAAGTTACTGGGTATCAAATGTTTGAGTCTAGTACAGTGAAAGTTGCACGCAGGGTTCTCAAGAAGACGGCTTTTAATAACAAATGTCGTCCACCCGACAAAGTGAATTGTGTTGGTGCTGAGTGAAGATTGTACATTCGATCCCTCGGTACTAAACTTAGTACATCTTAGTAATCCAATTGGTAAAAATTAGACATGTTGATGAATACTTACTATTAAAAATAGACAGCTGATTAAGCTCGGTGATTTTTTTAATATTAGATACTATCAACCTATGAAAGGTAATGGTTAATCGCTTACTTATCTATCTTTGACAGGAATTCTTCGCCAACTGTACGCGCTTTATGCTGACATCAGCAACCGCGTAATGGACACACTATCAGGTTTTGCCCCACGAGTAGAAACATATAGTATTGACGAACAATTCCTTGATATGACCGGTATGCTTAGAAATTTCCCGTTAGAAGATTACGGTCGCAAGATACAACAACGAATTTTGCAGATTGCTCATGTACCTGTCGGTGTTGGTTTTGCTCAAACTAAAACACTGGCTAAACTGGCAAACCATGCTGCTAAAACATGGACCAAAACAGGCGGTGTAGTCGATTTGAGTGCTACTTCACGTCAGAAAAGGCTCATGTCCCTTGTGCCTGTTAATGAAGTATGGGGTGTGGGTAGAGAAATAAGTAACCGGCTAAATGCTATGGGAATAGTTACAGCGCTTGATTTGGCTAGGGCTGAAACAACCATGATCCGTAAAACATTCGGTGTGGTTGTAGAACGCACTGTGAGAGAGCTGAACGGTGAATCTTGCATCGAGCTTGAAGAAGTAGCAAAAACTAAAGAGCAAATCATTTGTTCACGTTCATTTGGAAAAAAAATTGAGCTCTATGAGCATATGCATCAGGCTATCTGCGAGTATTCAGTGTAGTGGTCAACTAAAATTGGCCACGGTTTTAGAGTTTTTCCGGTATTGGTTTTCTGATTCGTTTGGTGGTAATCCACCGTTATATTCATGCGGCCTGACCTCGCTGTAATACCCGACGATATAATCCGTTATTGCATGGGCTGCTTCACTGAAGCTGATGTAGCCGGTCACCGGCACCCACTCATTTTTCAGACTTCTGAAGAAGCGCTCCATCGGACTGTTATCCCAGCAGTTACCACGCCTACTCATACTTTGTTTTATCCGGTATCGCCACAGTAACTGTCGGAACTGCCTGCTTGTATAGTGGCTACCCTGATCACTGTGGAACATGAGCCCGGATGGCTTATTTCGTATTTCCCATGCCATTTTCAGCGCTTTGGTGGTCAGTTTGCTGTCCGGTGAAAATGACATTGCCCAGCCCACGGGTTTCCTTGCGAACAGGTCGAGTACAACGGCCAGGTATGCCCAGCATTTACCGGTCCAGATATACGTTACGTCGCCGCACCATACCTGATTGGGCTCTGTCACTGCGAACTGTCGCTCAAGGTGGTTCGGGATAGCAATGTGTTCATGACCGCCACGTTTATACCGGTGAACAGGCTGCTGACAGCTCACCAGCCCCATCTCCTTCATTAGCCGTCCGGCAAGCCATCGTCCCATCCGGAAGCCCCTGTGTGTTGCCATTACAGCGATACTTCTTGCTCCTGCTGAGCCATGACTGAGGCCGTGCAGCTCCTGAACCTGACTACGTAATACGGCTCTCCTGCCGTCCGGATTGTCAGGCCGGTTTTCCCGGTATCTATAGCTGCTGCGGTGAACTCCGAACACGCAGCAAAGAGTGGCCACAGGATAATGCGCTCTGAGTTTCCCGATCACCGAGACCTGTTCAGGGAGTCTGACATCAAGAGCGCGGTAGCCTTTTTTAATATTTCGTTTTCCATTTCAATACGTTGAATTTTTTTCTTCAGCTCACGTATCTCAATTTGTTCCGGCGTGATAGGGGATGCTTTCGGTGTTTTGCCTGCCCGTTCGTCCCGTAATTGCTTTACCCACCGCGTCAAGGTGGAAAGCCCGACATTCATGGCTTTCGCGGCATCTGCAACTGTATAGTTCTGATCCACAACCAGCTGAGCTGATTCACGTCTGAATTCTGCACTGAAATTTCGTTTTTTCATTAAGGCACCTGTGTTGTTCTGAGGTAAGCATATCACCTCTGTTCAGGTGGCCAAATTTATTAAACCACTACAATCCTATGTGGTTCGAAAAAGCCGAACGTTCCCACGGAGGGCCGGGCTCGAAACACTGGCCATTGCACTTGCAATCAGCCCACCCCGATTTTCGTTTGCATTCCCAGCTATGTGAGTCGCCCGTATTACGTCAATATTATGCCGTCAGTGGAAAAGAACCAGTATTTATCAGCCCTCAAGATGCTAGAGCAAGAGGTATTCACAACGGAGATATTGTCAGAGTATTCAATGAACGTGGACAAGTATTAGCTGGCGCGGTGGTTTCTGACCTATATACCCCCGGTGTAGTACGTATTCATGAAGGGGCTTGGTATGATCCCACTAAAGGTGGCGAAATCAATGCGCTATGTAAATACGGTAACCCAAATGTATTAACACTAGATATTGGTACATCTCAGTTGGCACAAGCCACCAGCGCTCACACTGCTTTAGTTGAAATTGAAAAATATACAGGGCAAATAGATAACGTCAATGCATTTAATGGGCCAATTGAAATGGTAGCTCAATGTGAATATGTCCCCGCACAGCAGGTAAAATAGATGACCAAGTCAACCGCCTTAACGCCGGAACAGATAGCCTGTGTTTATGCATGGCTAGCACAACTATTCTCTCATGAATTAGATACGCAGAAACTCGCTCAAATCCAATCCGCTGAAATGGCGGATTGGTTTTCAACCCTCAAAAGTGAAGCCGCATTATGCACTGAGGTTCAATTATTAGAATCGAAGATAGCTACTTTACATGTCAGACACGATGCACAACTTGAATTGGCTGCTGATTTTTGTAGTTTGTTTTTAATGTCAGATAAACAGTCCGCTTTACCTTATGCTTCTGTTTATCCCCACATGAAGCAAGCAAACGAACACGTTAAATGCTTATTACTGGAGGCTGGGTTACAAAGTCATGACGCATTTAACGAACCGATAGACCATTTATCTATCATTCTTGAACTATTGAGTCATCTGCATTTTTCATCGGGCGAATTGCATTTATCCCTTGAAAAGATTGAAATATTACGCCAAAAGACCTTAGATATGCTACTCCAGTGGCTGCCTGAATTTAACGCTCAGTGTATGCGCTATGATGAATTTGGTTTCTATAGTGCATTAAGCCAATTGTTATACGCGTTAGTTCAATTAGATCAGTGCCCACTTAATTTTGTTAAACCTCGTTGAATACATAATAAATTCAGGATAGTTGAAAGGTAAATATCAACTATCCTGATAAATTTATTGTAATGAAATTAATTCTTCACGACTTAACCCTGTACTTTCCATAATAATTTCCAGGCTAACGCCATTTCTAAGAAAGTTACGTGCCAAGGTAATTCTAGCGTCTTGTATGCCTTCTTTTCGACCTTCTTCTCGACCTTCTTTTCGACCTTCTTTTAGCCCCTCTTCTCTACCTTCTTCTCGGCCTTCAAGAAGCCCTTCTTGGCGACCTTTATTATGTAAGCGTTGCGCTATATTCATGACTGTTTCCTTGTGTTTTTCTGTTTGTTCCTCTAACTTTTGTAAGCCACGTTAAATGCATAATAAATTCAGGATAGTTGAAAGATAACTATCAACTATCCTGATAAATTTATTGTAATGAAATTAATTCTTCACGACTTAACCCTGTACTTTCCATAATAATTTCCAGGCTAACGCCATTTCTAAGAAAGTTACGTGCCAAGGTAATTCTGGCGTCTTGTATGCCTTCTTTTCGACCTTCTTCTCGACCTTCTTCTCGACCTTCTTTTAGCCCCTCTTCTCTACCTTCTTCTCGGCCTTCTTCTCGGCCTTCAAGAAGCCCTTCTTGGCGACCTTTATTATGTAAGCGTTGCGCTATATTCATGACTGTTTCCTTGTGTTGTTCTGTTTGTTCCTCTAACACTTGAATAACGTGTTCAAAGTCAGTCGTATCCCAAGTAGCAAACAGATAATTGAGGATAGTAATCACATCATTGCTGCTATTATAGTGCTTATTAATCGCCTGCGCCAAGAGTGGGAGTACCCGTTGGATCTCATCACGGATATGTTTATGTTTCATTGCCAATTCCATCACAGCAACCTTTCGGTGATTAACCAGTTCATCATCATCAATCACCGTGACATCAACTAATGGAAATGGCTGGGTATATAAATCATTAGCAATATCAGGAAACGGGAAACAGTCAGTCCACAGCTGTGTATAGGGATACGGTGAACGCCCTCCATGATAAAAAAGGACAGGGATCACCGTCGGTAATGAAGTATTCCCTTGCTGCATATGTTGATTCATGGCTAAAAAAGCATAGTGCATTAAGCGCCAAGCCATGAGTTTATCAGGAGTTGATTGGTGCTCGACTAATAAGTAAATATACCCTTGACCTTGTGTTGTTTGCACGGAATACAGCACATCAGATAAACGAGAACGTAATTGTTTATCTATGAATGATGAATTAGTCAGCGACAACGTGTCAAAATCGCATAAAGAGCGGAGATGCTCAGGCAGGTGGATCTCAAAAAAATCCCGAGCATTTTCTATTTGCGCCATAAATCCTTTAAAGGCCGCATCATGTGCAGCAGCGATATTTTTTTCCATCATCCCACCAGCTCCTGTGAACAGATGCCAGTCACAATAAGATAAAATCTCCACTACGTCATTTCAGAATTTATTGCTGAAAATCATCGACTTTAAAGATTAAATGATTTTTAAAGGTGATGAGTTACCGATAAAAAAACAAAAAACATTCAATTTTACAGCCCCATATTTTTCAAATTTAAGTTATCAATAAGCACTCTAGACATCATAGATACCCGTTATATGTAATACAATTCGCACTCATAAACTTGGAAAATGAATTTAACGTAACGAAGCCCCCTGCGTTTGGACTTATCATTAAAAGTGAGATTTTTTCTATGCCTATAGATTTTCATGATGAAAAAAACAAATCGACTTACGCTACTCGTTCAGTAGCTAAAGAATGGATGGATTTCATTGAGAAACAAGTGGATATAAAGAATAAAATCGTTGCAGATATTGGCTGTGGTGGTGGAATATACAGCCGAGCGTGGGCTGAATTAGGCGCAAAAAATGTCATTGGTATTGATTTTTCTGAACATATGGTTAAAACCGCTAGAGAAAAATCGATAGATTATCCACAAACCACGTTCCAACAAGGTAATGCTGAAAAAACAGGTTTAGCCTCTTCAAGTATTGATTTAGTTTTTGAACGGGCGTTGATCCATCATTTAGTAGATTACAATAATAATTTTCAAGAAATTCATCGAGTTCTCTCCGATAAAGGCTACTTTATTATTCAAGATAGAACCATGGAGAATGTTACCCTCCCGGGTGGAGAACAACACTTACGTGGTTTCTTCTTTGAATGCTTTCCCAAACTGATTGACGTTGAAGCTAAACGCAGACCCACTCAGAAACAAGTCGAAACTGAATTACAGCAAAATGGCTTCAAACTTGTTTCCTCTCAGGTTTTTTGTGAGACTCGACGTATTTATGATAATTTTTCTTCACTAGAACAAGATATTAGCGCGCGTACAGGGCGTTCCATTTTGCATGAGTTAGATGATAATCAAATTACCTTTTTAGTGAATACATTACGTCATCATCTATCCCATTTATCCCCAATTATTGAACAAGATTATTGGCATATTTGGGTCGCCCAGAAAAACCGTTGATTCTATTTACTTTTATTTCTAACGTTTTAAGAGACGCTATGACTATCCAATATTTCGGTCGCCATACATCGCAGTTATCGAATGACCAAAAAGAGACTATCTACACTTTGTTATACCAAAGCTTTGACAGTGATTTTTCTCGAGATGACTTTCAGCACGCTTTAGGTGGCATGCATATTTTAGCTTATGACCAACAACATATTGTTGGCCACGTTTCCATTGTTCAGCGCAATATGGCATTAGGTCATCAGCCCGTCACAGTAGGCTATGTCGAAGCTATGGCGGTCTTAGATAACTACCGCCGCCAAGGTATTGGTCGACAACTCATGTTAGAAACTAATGAGATAATCGCTAATTGTTATCAACTCGGGCTGTTATCTGCTTCTGAAGAAGGCCGCCATTTATATCAATCGGTTGGATGGCATGTTTGGGAAGGGAAGCTCTATGAGCTCAAACAAGGCTCTTACATTCATTCCATTGATGAAGAAGGCGGTGTTTTTGGATGGACAAAAGATAAAACAATTGATTTTTCCCAACCACTCTATTGTGACTTTCGCAGTGGTGATCAGTGGTAATAGATTGAAGATAATTGATAACGATGCAGAGACTCCCCATGAAAGAACAAAATATTTATGATGACCCCATTTTCTTTAAAAATTATCAAGCATTAAGAGTCAATGATACAGGTCTTAATGGCATCATGGAAGAGCCGGCACTAAGGGCGCTATTACCTGATTTAAAAGGTAAAATCGTTCTCGACTTGGGATCTGGCTTTGGTGATTTTGCACGGTATGCGCACAGTAAAGGGGCGAAAAAAGTTTACGGTATTGAGCTTTCAAGTAACATGATAGAACAAGCCAAAAAGCTGACCCATACTGATGATATTGAGTATATTCATGCGTCAATGACTGATCCTATGACATTCGTTGAACATTTTGACTTTATTATTTCCTCTCTTGCAATCCACTATATCGAAAACTTTAATCAGCTTGCAAGCGAGGTCTATTCTCACCTCAAAGAGGGCGGGAAATTTATATTTTCGGTTGAACATCCAATGTGTACGGCTCATGCATCTTCATTTATGAAAAATGAGTCTGGTGAGTTTATCTGTATGCCTGTCGATAATTATCAGGATGAATCTATACGTCATACCTCATGGTTTGTTGATAACGTCATTAAATATCACCGAACTGTCGAAAGTTATATTATGGGGTTACTCAACGCAGGATTTGTTATCGATGCACTTAAAGAGCCCAAAGTCATTAATGAAGCCCTATTGGCAAAACCAGAAGCTGAAATTTTTAATCGCTATTCACCTTTTTTAATTATTAGCGCACACCGCTAGCACATTCTTAACAATGGGTAAAATGTTGCACCTTTGCTATCTCGGTGATTGCGTTATACTCGTCGCGGGCAAAAAATAAGAAATGTCGCGTTTTGAATGGATATGCCCCAACAACAGGACATATCCACCAAAAAAAAATAAAAGTTAACTCAAAGGGTTACGTTGTTTATCCACCTCTTCGATTAAGCGATTAACGTGCTGACTGGCAAACATCTCTTCTAAAGTATTCGTGAGCTTACGGCGCCAGTTAGGGTATTCATAACTGGTTCCGGGGATATTTACGGGCTCCTTTATTCCTAACCAATCTTCCGGTTGTAACCCCAATAATGCACTGCTTGAGCCCGCGACAAAACGATGTAATTGCTCGACAAGATCTTGTGATACTTCATCTGCCGATAAATGCCCGTTCGCAAGTGGATTATCCGTGTTTCTCGACCTTAACGCGGTTAACAAGCCCTGTTTTACCGCCTCGCGATCCTGTCTTAGGTGAGCTAACATGTTGGCATCGGGATAAAGACCTAATTGCTCACCCAATACAAAGTCATGCCCTTCCCAATATCCTTTTAGTGTTGCCATATCATGTGTCGATATGACAGCCATCGCTTGCTCCGCCCACATTTCAGGAGGTCGGGCTTGACGTTGGTCGTCATGCTCAAACCACAACACTTTGTATGAAAACACACCATAGTCATGCAGTTTACTGACGATTTCCTCAGGGACGATACCAAGATCTTCGCCAATAACCATGCACTTCATACGCTGACTTTCTAATGCCAAGATAGCCAGAAGATCATCCACGGGATAACGCACATAGGCGCCACGCGCTGCGCTTTCTCCTTCGGGCACCCACCAAAGACGTAATAATGACATCACATGATCAATACGCAATGCCCCGCAATTTTCCATATTTGCACGTATTAAGTCGATAAAAGGCGCATAAGCACGTTCTACTAAGGTGTATGGGTTAAAAGGCGCCACTCCCCAATTTTGCCCTAGCGGCCCTAAGATATCAGGCGGAGCACCAGTAGAGGCTTGAGTACAATATAACTTGCTGTCGAACCACGTCTCAGCCCCTCCTTGGGTAACACCAACGGCTAAATCTCGGTATAAACCTATTGGCATATTGGCATCACGGCAACGTTGCCAACAGTCAGAAAATTGCTGCCATGCCAACCATTGCAACCACGACCAAAATGCGATTTCATCTTGATGTTCTGTGCAAAATTGTTTTACTGATGGAGAGTCTGCATGGCGATACTCCTCAGGCCAAACAGGCCATCCCCAATAAGCTTCGTTTTGCGCCATCAAGGTCGCATGTAGTGCATCAAAGGCGGCTTGCCAATATAAACTCTCACCACGTTCATCGACAAACTGTTCAAAAGCTAAACGTAATGAGTCTGCTTTCTCTCGTAATGAAAATTGTTGCCAAGCAAAGGTTAATGCCGTTAGTTTTAATTCAGTAACCGTCGAATAGTCAACAAGATCACTCGTTCTAGCGGAGTGTAAACGAGCCTGCGTTTCCGCTAAATCCCACCAGCGCTTTCCTTGCTCACTTAATTGAAAGTCAGCAACCGAATCCACATCAATATAGATAATATTGAGCCAACTACGTGAAGATGGGCTGTATGGGCTGGCACTTTCTGGGTTTGCTGGAAATAATGAGTGAATGGGGTTTAAGCCCACAAAGCTACCGCCTCGAGTCGCTATTTCCCCGACTAAATGCTGAAGATCACCAAAGTCACCAATCCCCCAATTACGGTTTGATCGTAATGTATAGAGCTGAATATTCGCGCCCCACAGCTTTTTGCCCTTCTCAATTTCAGCCGGTATATAACAACGCTTTGGTGCCACAATCACCGTACAATGCCATTGCTTTTCTTGCTGCTTAAGGAGCAAACTGTGGTAACCCACAGTAAGATTTGCAGGCAACACTAGCGGATGCCCAGCCAACACATTTCCTTGGTGTTGGCATTGCTGATTTTCCGTTTCAAACACCCATTGAAACTCGCCACTCCCTTGAATGGCGATACTGATTTCATCATTCTCACGAATGACTTTTACGGTTGGCAAAGGCAGACTTTGTTGTTTTAAATGGGGGGCCTCCCCCCCCATAGCATCAAACAACTTTTGCTGGATATCTAATTCAATATCCTGCAACTGACCATAGGCATTAATATAGTTTGCAGCGATGTCTGGCGAGAGCCTTTCAACATTCTTTCTTTCACACTGCATATTCTCTCCTATGCCTCACGCTTTGCTTGCCAAATACGCGCTTGATAATCAGCAATGGTACGGTCTGAACTGAACATGCCGCAGCGTGCTGTATTTAAGATGGCTGTTCGTGTCCATGCATCTTGATCTTGATATAACGTTGCCGCTTTTTGTTGTGCATCAACGTAGCTCGCAAAATCAGCCATCAATAAATAAGGGTCTCCGCCTTCTTTGCCCAGACTCTGTACCAACTGTGCAAAGGCTTGCGTATCACCGTCACTGTAGGTGCCATCTTCTAATTCAGTGAGAACCGCATCCAGTACAGGATTATTTTTACGCCATGTGAGTGGGTCATACCCGTTCGCTTTCAGTTGCTTAACTTCATCAACAGTCAGTCCAAAAATAAATATATTTTCTGCGCCCACTTGTTCTGCAATTTCCACCGTTGCACCATCCAGTGTTCCCATCGTCAATGCCCCATTTAACGCTAACTTCATATTACCCGTTCCTGAAGCTTCTTTGCCCGCCGTTGAGATTTGTTCAGAAATATCCGCTGCTGGGATAAGTTTTTCGGCAACAGAAACACAGTAATCAGGTAAAAAGACGACTTTAAGTTGATCCCCCACAATTGGGTCATTGTTTATCGCTTCAGCAACTTTATTGATGGCATAAATAATATTCTTAGCCAAATAATAGCCAGGTGCCGCTTTAGCGCCAAACAAGAATACGCGAGGTACGCGTGGTGTTGTTGGGTTCTCACGAATATCTTTATACAGAGCAAGTATATGTAATAAATTAAGGTGCTGACGCTTATACTCATGCAACCGCTTGATTTGAATATCAAACATGGCTTGCGGATTGATCACGATACCTGTACGCGCTTTGACAAACTCTGCTAATCGTTGCTTATTACGTTGCTTAATTGCACGGTATTTTTGCTGGAATTGGCGGTCGTCAACATGTTCTTCCAAGACGTTGATCGCTTCAAGGTCATTAGCCCATTCATGCTTAACCGTCTCATCAATTAACGCTGCTAACTCAGGGTTACACTGTTTAATCCAACGACGTGGTGTGACGCCATTGGTGATGTTCAGAAATTTCTCAGGCCATAACTGATTATATTCAGGGAATAAATCTGTCGTGATTAACTTAGAGTGCAACGCGGCAACACCATTAATCGCGAAGCAAGATACGACGCACAAGTTTGCCATGCGTACCTGCCCTTCATAAACCACAGCAACTTTAGGCCAAACCGTCTGGTCAGTTGGCCATTTTTGTTCGACCAATTTTTTAAACCGCTGATTAATTTCATGAATGATCTGCATATGACGAGGTAACAACGGCTGCATAATGCTTTCATCCCAGCACTCAAGCCCTTCTTGCAACAGAGTGTGATTAGTATAAGCAAATGTTTGGCTCGTGATTTTCCATGCGGTATCCCAATCGAGCAGGTGTTCATCCAGCAATACACGCATCATTTCAGGAATAGCAATCGTTGGGTGCGTATCATTCAATTGAATCACTTCGTATTCAGGTAATGACGCTATCGCTCTGCCTTCACGATGGTGACGGCGTAAAATATCCGCAACAGAGCAAGCACATTGAAAATATTGCTGCATTAAACGTAATTGTTTTCCTGCTAAGTGATTGTCATTTGGGTATAAAACTTGGGTCAGTTTCTGCGCGTCTACCCCTGTTTTTTCTGCCTCTAAAAAGTGTCCTTCATTGAATAATTCGAAATTAAATGGTTGAGCATGTGACGCTTGCCATAAACGTAAAGGCTGCGTTTCATTATTCAAATAACCGACAACCGGTAAATCCCACGCTTCACCCTGTATGATAAAAGCAGGTTCCCAACGTGAAACATGACCATCTTGTGTGACGTTGCCACCAATACCTACTTGTACATTTAACTCAGCATTATGTCTAAACCATGGATAGCTATCACGCTGCCAATTATCAGGGGCTTCCACTTGCTTACCATCCACAAATGACTGTTTAAACAAGCCATATTGATAATTCAAGCCGTAACCAATCGCAGGTTGACCAACAGTGACCATTGAGTCTAAGAAGCAAGCTGCAAGCCGCCCTAATCCGCCATTCCCTAATGCCGGATCAACTTCTTCTTCAAGTAAATCACTTAACTCAATATGGTATTCTTTTAATATATCTGCAATTTCCTGGTACCAACCTAGGTTTAACAAGTTATTTCCTGTTAAGCGCCCAATCAGAAACTCCATTGAAATATAATTCACATGACGAAGTGTGGAGGATGTGGATTTTTTAGGATTCGCTGCCAATAACTCAGCAACAGCATGACTAATTGCCTGCCACCATTGGTGGGAAGTCATTTCCTGTTCTGACTCCAGCCCTAAAAATTGCCATTGACGTTTTAGTGCTGCCTGAAATTGTGTTTTGTTGAAGGTAAGATGCGACATAAATAACCAGACCTCATTATTAGTAAGAATGTATTGGCCTAGTATGCAGAGCGCTTTAACCCCCTTCCTCATCCCAGACAAAATTCTATCGGGAGTAGGTAGGAGGAGGAGAAAAATAAAACAAAAAATAAATTAAAATCAAAAAGTTAATTTAAATCTTTATCATTCCTCCTATCCCATCTAACCGTTATCTCAATATTCTTGATCGCCTCATCCCCCCATAAAAGCTTTTCGATATTGTTCTATTGCCTCACGCTAAAAATGCGTTCTAACGAAATCAGAGTAAATTGTGATACTGCGCACCTTTGTCATGATCAATGATCTAACATGCTTGCATAAATCTAGAATCTGATAGAAGTTATATAAAGAACTTTGATATATCACGAGCGAGTACTTCTTCCGTATGGTTACCCCACTGAGTATGTTAATTCCGTCTAAGTTAAGCCGTCCTGTCCGCCATCAAAATACGGTGGTGCGCGAGCGACTTTTAACTTTATTAGGGTCAACAACACATTACCGCCTTATTTTAGTCACTAGCCCTGCGGGGTACGGAAAAACGACGTTACTTTCCCATTGGGCAACCGAGAAACAACATATCGGTTGGTACACACTCGATGATGGAGACAACCAATCGGAACGTTTTGCCCATTATTTAATTGCGGCAATCCAACAAGCCACCCAAGGTTGTTGCCCAAATAGCGAATCAATGGCACAAAAACGCCAATACGCTAATTTAAACTCATTGTTTTCATTGCTTTTTATCGAATTAACACAATGGCAGCACCCCATTTGGCTAATCATTGATGACTATCATCTGATCAATAACCCAGCCATTCATGATGCTATGCGTTTTTTTTTGAAACACCAACCTGATAACCTGACACTTGTTATCTCCTCCCGCAATGTCCCTCAGTTAGGTGTTGCTAATTTACGAGTGCAAGAGCAGCTTCTTGAAATCGACAGTCAGCATTTAGCCTTCACCCATCCAGAAGCCAAACAATTTTTTGATAATCGCCTTGAAATCCCACTGGAAACAAGCGAATGCCAACGGTTATGTGATGATGTTGCGGGTTGGGTTACGGCATTGCAGTTAATCGCCCTATCAGCTAAGCAAGACTCCCATGCAGCAAAACACTCCGCACGTCGATTATCAGGGATTAATTCCAGTCACCTAAATGAATATTTAGTGGATGAGGTTCTCGACAATGTAAATGGGGAAATGCGCCGTTTACTTCTGACCAGTTCATTATTGCGCTCAATGAATGATGCATTAATTGCGCGTATTTCTGGTACGGAAAATGGCCAAATGCAATTGGAAGATATCGAACGCCAAGGGCTATTTTTACAACGAATGGATAGCTACGGTGATTGGTTTAATTACCATCCCTTATTTAGTAGTTTCTTGAGGCAGCGTTGCCAATGGGAACTCGCCAGCGAACTTCCTCAACTGCATCACGCTGCCGCAGAAGGCTGGATGGCACTGGGTTTCCCGAGCGAAGCTATCCACCACGCTCTCGCCGCTGAAAATCCATTAATGTTACGGGACATCCTACTACAGCATGCATGGGAGCTATTCCATCAAAGTGAATTATCATTACTCGAAAGCTCATTACAGGCTATACCGTGGGAAATGCTATTGGATAATCCTAAGCTTATTTTATTACAAGCTTGGTTAATGCAAAGCCAGCATCGCTATGGTGAAGTGAATACTTTATTGGATAGCGCCGAGCGAGAAATGACCAAAGAACTCGACCATGCGCTACGGGGTGAATTTGACGCGCTACGCGCCCAAGTTGCTATCAATAAGGGTAACCCAAATGAAGCAGAGAAACTGGCACACTCCGCGCTCAATTTGCTTCCTGAAACCAACTATTATGGGCATATCATTGCAACATCTGTACTCGGTGAAGTTCATCATTGCACGGGGAATTTACAGCGTTCCCTTAGCATGATGCAAGAAATCGAAGCCATGGCCCATCGCCATTCAACTTGGCACTATGTTCTATGGAGCATGCTGCAACAAAGTGAGATTTTATTCGCGCGTGGGTTTCTGCAATCAGCCTATGATATTCAAGAAAAAGCGTCTGAGTTAATTCATGAACAACATCTAGAACAATTGCCTATGCATGAATTTCTCTTACGTATTCGCTCACAATTAATGTGGGCTTGGGGAAGACTCGAAGAATCGGAAAGTGCAGCACGTTTAGGCATGAAAGTACTGTCAAATTACCAACCTCAACAACAGCTGCAATGTGTTGTTTTAGTTGTACTCAATGCGCTCGTTCGTGGTGATATTGATAACGCTCGCAGTCATTTGCATTTAATCGAAAATTTACTCAGCAATGGGATCTATCATGATGACTGGGTCTCAAATGCTGATGAAGCGAGAGTCATTTATTGGCAGTTAATCAATGATAAAACTGCCGCTGAAAGCTGGTTACAACAAACATTAAAACCCGCTTTGGCAAGTAATCATTTTTTACAACGTCAATGGCGTAATATTGCCCGTGCCCAAATTCTACTTGGTGAATATGACTCCGCGTTTGAAATCCTTGAAGAGTTGAATCTTAATGCGCGCAATTTGGAGCTAGTGAGTGATTTAAATCGCAATTTACTGCTGCTTAATCAACTTTATTGGCAGAAAAATGACAAAAATGCCGCCCAATCGACACTGATTGAAGCCCTTAATCTTGCGGGTCGTACTGGTTTTCTGAGCTATTTTGTCATTGAAGGTGAATCGATGGCGCAGCAATTGCGCTTGTTGCTACAGCTTAATGTCCTTTCTGAACTAGAAAGACACAGAGCACAGCATATTTTACGTGAAATCAATCAACATCATCGCCACAAGTTTGCTCACTTTGATGAAAACTTTGTAAATCGCTTATTAACCCATCCTCAAGTTCCTGAGTTAATAAGAATTAGCCCGCTAACTCAACGCGAATGGCAAGTCCTTGGGTTGATTTACTCAGGTTATAGCAATGTGCAAATAGCCAATGAATTTAACGTGGCTTCGACCACAATAAAAACACATATTCGCAATCTGTATCAAAAACTGGGCGTGCTTCATCGCCAAGAAGCAGTGGCACTCGCTCGCCAATTACTGCAAACCATGGGCTATAATGCGGTTTAAATCGAGTAGAAGACAGGAACACTCCTGTCATCCTCTCACACCACTAATAAAAGAGGCCGCACTAGGCAACCTTGAAAAAATTAGAATGAATAACTCGATAAGCACTTTAACTAAACAATTTAGCTTGCCATGTCAGCATTTTTATTGGATTTATTAAGACTGAGAGGAATGGTGTTGTGACTGATATAGTTCAGGCTAAGTACACTATCATCAGATACTCAGTTCGTGATAACCGCACATTACACCACAATCAAACGTACCCTTGCATTTTTAATCTAAACATATAGTTTTTGTTGATTGTGGCACCTTGATACACAGAATATAAAATTCTAATTAAAAAGATCACCGATGCTAGCCTAGTGTCACCAGTACTTTCTGCAATACCGTTCGCACCAAGCGACAACGTTATAAATATAAGACCAACAACTAACCACAGAGCAAAAGACCCCCACATTTTTCTATACAGATACACCCAAAAACCAAAGAAAAATGCCGTCCATGAGAATCCGTTTTTGACTATAACGGTGTTCGTACCTTTCGTAAACGTTATATATTTAAGGTTAGCATTTATTGAATTATCCATAATTCTTTCATCACATAAGTTAAATTTTACTTGCAATGTACAATAAAAAATAAGCTTATAGCGAGCTTCAGTTCGATTACAACGTATTCACTCTGATCAATCTAGAATCGAATAGGAGACTGGAACACCCCCGTACATACGAAGTTGGTTCATGTTAATGCAGGAACGGCCAGCACAGCAAACAGACAGCACCACGCTCGACGCATCATTAAAAAAGTGCGCATTACGCGCACTTAGAGGACATAGAACAACAACGAGGTATTTAAATTTATGGCTTTTTCACATTTTCAATAAATGTCTTACGTGCCGATTTGGATCCTAAACGTTCAGCTTCATCAAGCAATTTCAATGCACTATCTATATCACCGTTATCAATCGATTTTTTAATAGCCTGATTAAAGTAATCTTCTGTACCGGATAAAATTTCGGCTTGTTTTACTGGCGGAGTAGCCACTGCAACCGATGTACTTGCAGTATCCCCCACAGTGACAGGGGCAACTTTAGGTGAACCAAATAGTGCACCAATCAACACGCTTGAATTCGAATTTGAAGCGACATTTAGCTTTAACTTACCTTGAGTTACGTGCTTAGCGATGGGGTCTGGAATATCAGGCACCGCATTTCCGACACCCTTCGCGTAAGCTTTTGCTGGGTCAATTTGAGTTGTCGTGTTCTTTAAATCATCCGGTGTGGTAAACACCAGTAAATAAAGCTGTTTTTGGCCTAATGCAGGAGTCAGTTTAATTGTGCCACTCAGGCTATCACCTTCCATGACACTGGCCTCTTGATAAGTAAAATATTGGCTAGGGAAATAAGCAAAAGGCGTCATATTTTGGTCAAAAACCAACACATTAGGCGAATACACTTGATGGCGGTTTATTTCGCTATTCAAGTTTATGGTTAACTCACCCATATTGGCAGGAACACTATAAGCAGCAACAGGGCCACTAATATTGGCGAAATTAAGGGATTGCCCTTGTTGAGCTAAATCAATAATTGATTTTTCAGCTGGATTAACTGGTATCCATGATAGTTGCTGTAATGCAGTTGTCGCTATATTGGGTGCTGCTGATAAATCTTGCGGCACGATATTCACTTCTGCGAAACTGATAGCAGGTACCCCCGCCAGCAACCCCATACTTAAACACAGCGCTAAAAGTTTCTTTTTCATTATATTTTTCACCTATCATCGCATTGATAATAAATGGGAAGATATCGCTACCTTCCCTTTGTAATTACCACCAAATTTCCATTTGAGCGCCATAAGTGAATTCGTCATTATCACCACGACTATTGGTTAACGTGCCTTTACCGCTATTATCTCGGAATGCATTATTGGTAATATCGCCGCTGCTATTTTTCGCATAGCCCCAGTTTTCATCCCATTTTGCATAACTTACATAGAAACGAATGGCGGGACGAGACCAAATACTATCTCCGGCTTGCCATTGCTGGGCTAACGTCATTTTATATTGGCTATTATGTGAGCCAACCTCTTGGGATTTCACGTTATCGTACCCAACTTCAAATAATGTGCTCATTATTGGTGTCCACTTGTACATAGGTCTGACACCGACCGTCCACCAATCCGTTCCTTTGCCATTATCCAAGTCGAGTTTTTGGTACATTCCGACATACATTAAGTCCCATTTATCACCGAGGGAAATACCTCCGTGATCAATAAACCGCCATAGCTTACCGTCATTGTTAATACTTGAGCCTTGCGCCACACCTTTCCCTTGAGATGTCATCGCATCCGTTGCGTACTGAACAACAAATTTATTGAAGCCATTGAGAACACTTTGAGTGTGTTCCGCAGTGAACATCCAACCATTTTTTGAGGCATCATTTTCTAAATGGTAACCATCAGAAGGGTTTGCACGCCCATAGTCGATTCCCAGTTCTAGAACACCACCTGGGTTGACTTCAAGGTTTGATAGACGGACATCATAGGTATCATTTGCAGTACGATCTGCATACTTACGTTGCTGATTACTAATGAAGTTGTAGGAACCACCCGTTTCAGAAGCGCGAGTCGCCGCTAACGCCAGTTTTCCGAAACCTAAATCAATATTATCAATCCCTGTGCCTGGACCTGAAATATCCCAATAGTAAAAGTCAATCATATGAATATCGTGACGTTTATAGAAACGCTTACCCGCCCAAATATCAGCTTCTGGTAAACTGTCGATCAGGTTATTCCCTTGCACAAAAACCTCACGAAAAGCGGGGCTAGTGCTTTCCCAGTCATTCTGCTGCGAAACGGAATAAGCGACATTCGTATCAAAATAAAAGCTCTTATCGCCTTCTTTCCATACCTCTTGCCCTAATTTTAACTCTGCGTAAGTTTCACATTCATTACCTAAACGGTATTTACTTTGTGCACCTGTGACTTGAAAACATTTTTGCTCTCCACCGCTTCCCGTCCAACCAATACCAGAACGCGCATAACCGTGGAAATCAACTGCGAATGCCTGTAGTGGAACTGTTGCTGCAAGAATAGCCATAGTTAACGAATGCTTACGCAAAGTTATCATTTTAATACTCCTAGAGTTGCTTTTATTATGTAGGGATAGTGTTAAACGCCCTGTTCTTTATGCAACCGACGACACGCAGTACCATCCTCTCGAAATAGGTGGCAGCGTTCAGGTGGCAGACCAATGGCGAATGAGGCCCCCTCCTCAACTAACACAATATCGTTTTGCCGATATACAAGGTTTTGGGAGATAGCAGGGATCTGAATATAGATTTGTGTTTCATTACCTAACTGCTCAACAACTTGCACAGTCCCCTCTAAAACAATGCTGGCAATGTTGCTCGGTAAAAGATGTTCAGGGCGAACCCCTAAAGACATCCGGCTACCGACTTGAACATTTGAGCTATCAACAGGTAGCCAAATCTTTTGGTTATTGGGTAATTCAACTTGAACTTGTTCTACTGCGGTGGCAGTTACCTTTACAGGTAAAAAATTCATTTTTGGCGATCCAATAAACCCTGCAACAAAACGGTCAGCAGGATAATGGTAAAGCTCCAGAGGCTTACCCACTTGCGCCACTCTTCCGGCATCCAGTACCACAATTTTATTGGCAAGAGTCATCGCTTCTACTTGGTCATGAGTCACATATATCATTGTGCGTTTCAACCGTTTATGCAGCTTGGATATTTCAATACGCATTTGCACTCGCAAAGCCGCATCAAGGTTAGATAACGGTTCATCCAATAAAAATACGTTTGGCTCCGCAACCAAGGTACGCCCAATGGCGACACGCTGACGTTGCCCGCCGGATAGCGCTTTAGGCCGTCGCTCAAGTAAATGAGCCAGTTGCAAAACCTCGGCGACTTGTGTGACTCGTTGGTTTCTTATCGCTTTACTAACACCGGATAATTTCAAACCAAACGACATGTTTTCGGCAACGCTCAGGTGCGGATAGAGTGCATAAGACTGAAAAACCATTCCAACACCGCGTTCTGCAGGTGGTATTTCATTCATTTTTGTTTCGCCGATGAATAAATCACCACTAGTGATATCTTCAAGGCCTGCGATCATCCGCAATAACGTCGATTTACCGCAGCCTGATGGCCCAACAAAAACAACAAACTCACCCTCTTGGATATCGAGATTGATATTTTTCAATACCACGACATCCCCCCACGCCTTAGTCACATTCTGTAACTGCACACTCGCCATACTTCTAATCCTCATGACATCTTACTGTTTGCAAACAAGTATATTTCAATGGCAGGGACTATAACGGATTGTTGAAAATGAATAATCATCCGTCCGTACTTTTTTATGGAGGGAGGAGAAAGAAGGATAAAATTGAACCGTCATGAGAAAATTACGTAAGCTATTGATGATTTTTGGGCGCTAGGCCATGATATTCCACCTGATTGTTGTGACCTTGATTGCAGAAATAGCAATTATGTTAATTAGATCACAATGCAACAGGTGGAGGCGTAGAGTGGGGGATGATGAGAATATCGTTTTGACAACGCAAACTTAAAACAGTACTGCTCTCTATCACAACTACAGGACGGGAACATGAAAACAAAAACTAGCACTCGCCTACTCGTGCTTTCAACATTAATTACAGCAATATTCTCTACCTCTGCATTAGCAAAAATGGAAGAGGGAAAACTCGTTATCTGGATCAATGGTGACAAAGGCTATAATGGTTTAGCTGAAGTTGGTAAGCAATTTGAAGAAAGTACCGGTATTAAAGTCAGTGTCGAGCACCCTGACAAGTTAGAAGAAAAATTCCCTATGGTGGCAGCAACAGGAGATGGTCCGGATATTATCTTCTGGGCCCATGACCGATTTGGCGGTTATGCACAATCGGGTTTATTAGCTGAAATCACCCCTGACCAAACATTTAAAGACAAAGTGTTTGATTTTGCATGGGATGCAACGGTATTTGACGGAAAACTCATTGCCTATCCTATTGCCGTTGAGTCTTTATCGCTCATCTACAATAAAGACTTAGTCCCTAACCCGCCTAAAACATGGGAAGAAATCCCAGCGCTGGATAAACAACTGCGTGAACAAGGCAAAAGTGCCATCATGTTCAACTTACAAGAACCTTACTTCACATGGCCACTCATTGCCGCTGATGGCGGATACGCATTTAAGTCCGTCAATGGCAAATACGATGTTAAAGATATCGGGGTTAATAATGCAGGGTCGGTTGCAGGGCTCTCATTTATCGTTGATATGGTAAAAAATAAACATATCAGCCCAGACACTGACTACTCCATTTCAGAAGCGGCCTTCAATAAAGGCAATACCGCGATGACCATCAATGGTCCTTGGTCTTGGGGAAATATCGATAAAAGCAATATCAATTATGGCGTCGCTGTTTTACCGACCTTCCACGGACAGCCGTCAAAACCTTTCGTCGGTGTTCTCAGTGCTGGGATCAACGCAGCCAGCCCAAATAAAGAGCTCGCCAAAGAGTTCCTCGAAAATTACCTAATAACAGATGAAGGGTTAGAAAGCGTTAATAAAGATAAGCCACTCGGTGCTGTCGCCTTAAAATCTTACCAAGAGAAACTGGAACAAGACTCACGTATTGCCGCTACCATGCAAAATGCGCGCAATGGTGAAATCATGCCTAACATCCCTCAAATGTCTGCTTTTTGGTATGCCGTTCGTACTGCAACCCTGAATGCGCTTTCTGAGCGCCAAACGGTCACTGATGCATTAAATGATGCGCAAAAACGTATCGTGAAATAATTTGCCTAACGACCCCGTTAAGGTTTAGCGGGGTCATCAAGCATTCCATTGTCGAGGAACAACTTCATGGATGTCGTAAAACGACCTCATTGGTGGCAGAACCATTTGGTCAAATGGTCTCTTGTTAGCCTACTTGGCTTATTATCCTGCTACCTTGTGGTTTTAATGTATGCACAAGGGGAATACCTGTTTGCCATTTTAACCCTAACATTGTGCTCCGTGGGGTTATATATTTATGCTAATCGTAAAACCTATGCATGGCGCTATGTATACCCAGGCTTGGCTGGAATGGCCTTATTTGTGCTTTTCCCATTAGTTGCCACAATCGCCATCGCGTTTACCAACTATAGCAGCACCAACCAACTCACCTTTGAGCGAGCACAAGAAGTCCTATTAGATAGGTCATTTCAAACAGGAAAAGCATTAAATTTCAATTTATATCAACGAGATAACCAATGGCAGCTCGTGCTTAAAGATGGTGAGCAATTATTCAGCTCCGCCCCTTTTTCGTTAGATGGTAAACAACAAATTTCGCTAGAAGAAACGCCAAAAGTGCCAGAAGGTGAACGCGCAACACTGCGAACGGTCACGCAAAACAGGCAAAAACTGGCTGATATCACTGCGGTGATGCCTAATGGTGCTAAATTAGTGATTAGCTCTCTACGCCAATTTTCCAGTACAAACCCGTTATACACCTTAGCGGCAGATGGCTTGCTAACAAATAATAAAACTGGGGTTGTTTATCGACCAAATAATGAAGTTGGTTATTATGAAGCAATTAATAATTTAGGTGAATGGACAGGCGAACGCCTTACTCCTGGCTATACGGTCACCGTTAATTGGGACAACTTCGCTCGCGTATTTACGGATGAAGGTATTCAAAAACCCTTTATTGCGATTTTCCTATGGACCATTGTTTTTTCCGTACTGACCGTCGTTTTAACTGTCGCGGTTGGCATGGTGTTAGCCTGCCTAATTCAATGGGAGCAACTTAAAGGGAAAGCAATCTACAGGCTGCTACTCATTTTACCTTATGCCGTTCCTGCGTTCATTTCCATCTTGATATTCAAAGGGTTATTTAATCAAAGTTTTGGTGAAATCAACATGGTATTGAGCACCTTGTTTGGTATAAAACCAGACTGGTTTAGTGACCCAAATACTGCAAGATTAATGATTATTATCGTCAATACATGGTTGGGCTACCCTTATATGATGATTTTATGCATGGGGTTACTTAAAGCCATACCAGAGGATTTATACGAAGCATCAGCAATGGATGGTGCGGGGCCTTTGCAAAATTTCTTTTACATTACGCTGCCCTTATTACTTAAACCACTAACCCCATTAATGATTGCCAGTTTTGCCTTTAACTTTAATAACTTTGTCCTCATTCAACTACTGACGAATGGTGGTCCAGATCGCATCGGAACAACAACCCCTGCGGGTTATACAGACTTACTGGTAAGCTACACTTATCGGATTGCTTTTGAAGGCGGTGGTGGGCAAGAATTTG
Source organism: Providencia sp. PROV200 (assembly GCF_049901995.1). Classification (NCBI taxonomy): domain Bacteria; kingdom Pseudomonadati; phylum Pseudomonadota; class Gammaproteobacteria; order Enterobacterales; family Morganellaceae; genus Providencia; species Providencia sp. PROV200. Next base: position 10,182 of record NZ_CP096308.1, on the reverse strand, counting down.
GTTTAGCCGCAGCTATTGCCACGTTGATATTCTTAATTGTTGGTGTCTTAGCCATTATTAACCTTAAAGCAACCCGCATGAAATTTGATTAACGGAGAAGCCAAACTATGTCGATGGTACAAGCTAAATCACAGAAATGGCGCATTGCATTTACACATTTATTTTTACTGGTTTTTATCGCTGCCATTATGTTTCCACTTCTAATGGTGGTCGCGATTTCATTACGCCCCGGCAACTTTGCAACAGGGAGTTTAATTCCTGAACATATCTCTTGGGATCACTGGCGTCTGGCTCTTGGCTTTAGCATTGAACATGCTGATGGTAGAGTCACTCCACCGCCTTTTCCCGTTTTATTATGGCTGTGGAACTCCGTAAAGGTGGCAGGTGTTACCGCGATTGGTATCGTCACCCTATCAACCACCTGCGCTTATGCTTTCGCACGCATGAAATTTAAAGGTAAGTCTACAATATTAAAGGGAATGTTAATTTTCCAAATGTTCCCTGCCGTACTCTCTCTTGTGGCTTTATATGCCCTATTTGATCGCCTAGGGCAATACATCCCCATCATTGGTTTGAATACCCACGGTGGCGTTATCTTTGCTTATTTGGGCGGTATTGCTTTACACGTTTGGACGATTAAAGGCTATTTTGAAACTATCGATGGCTCACTGGAAGAAGCCGCCGCTTTAGATGGCGCAACACCGTGGCAAGCCTTTAGATTAGTCTTGCTCCCGTTATCCGTTCCCATTTTAGCCGTCGTGTTTATTTTATCGTTTATTGCTGCGATCACAGAGGTTCCCGTTGCTTCATTATTATTGCGTGATGTTGAAAGCTATACGCTCGCTGTCGGAATGCAACAATATCTCAACCCACAGAACTACTTATGGGGCGACTTCGCGGCTGCCGCGGTACTTTCCGCCATTCCAATCACTGTCGTCTTTTTACTCGCACAACGTTGGCTAGTTAATGGCTTAACCGCAGGTGGGGTTAAAGGATAACAGCACAAAAGCGTTGAAGGCATACAGCTTAAGTGGCCTTCAACATGATAAAAACTGCGATTTTGTTACGATAAGCAAACCGGAGATAGCTATTTTAATAGTGACTCTCCGGTCAATATTTGGCGCTCAGTGATAGCTAATCATTCAACTTAATATCGATGCAATCGCCACTCTTGGCGGAATTTCATCAATGACTCAGAATCACATTTATATAAATGTGATTAACTCAGCTCAGCTTAATTTTTCCGTATAGAAACAAGCATTCAATATAAATCGATTAGCCTATAAACAGTTCCCCGCTTATTTACCTTGCTTATCAATCACAACCTCACCATCTTCTTTGATAAAATCACTTTGTTGCCTATTTGGTAAAATATCTAATACCACTTCAGAAGGCCGGCACAACTTTACGCCTAGTGGAGTGACGACAATCGGCCGATTAATCAGAATCGGGTACTGCAACATAAAATCAATGAGTTGGTCATTTGTATAGTTATCTTGTTCTAAATTTAATTGCTCATATGGTTCAACATTTTTTCGCAGTAATGCCCTTACCGTGATTTTCATATCGGCAATAAGTTTTACTAACACATCCTTAGTCGGCGGCGTGTCAAGATAGTAAATAATCGTTGGCTCAACACCACTATTGCGGATCATTGCAAGGGTATTGCGCGAAGTACCGCAATTGGGGTTATGGTAGATGGTGATATCATTCATTGGGTTACCTTTAATTTAATAGTGAAAGTCGGAGCACTAGCGCAACAAGTGTGACTATGAGCACCGGGATCGTCATGATAATCCCTGTTTTGAAATAATATCCCCATGTAATGGTCATGTTCTTTTGTGATAAAACATGAAGCCACAACAATGTCGCCAAACTCCCTATTGGTGTGATTTTAGGCCCCAAATCGGCACCAATCACATTGGCATAAACCATTGCTTGTTGGATTAACCCCGTCGCGTCACTCCCTTCAATAGATAGCGCACCAATTAATACCGTTGGCATGTTATTCATTATTGAGGATAAAAATGCAGTGATAAATCCCGTACCAATTGTTGCTACCCATAACCCTTTATCCGCAAGGTAATTGAGCGTTTCAGAAAGATAATCGGTTAACCCTGCATTTCTTAAACCATAAACAACCAAATACATACCTAAAGAGAAAATGACGATTTGCCACGGTGCACCACGTAAGACTTTTTTGGTATTAATCGTTTGGCCTCTGGCTGCAATCACCCAAAGAATTAAGGCGCCAATAGCGGCAATCGCACTAACCGGAATCCCCAAAGGCTCTAAAACAAAAAAACCAACCAGTAATAACACCAGTACTAACCAACCCGCTTTAAAGGTAGTCATATCCTTAATGGCTAAAGTCGGTTCACTCAGTTTGGTTACATCATATTGTTTAGGAATATCTTTACGGAAAAACCAATGCAACATCACGAGTGTTGCAACAATTGCTGCAATATCTACTGGCACCATAATCGATGCATATTCAGTAAATCCAATATTAAAGAAATCCGCAGAAACAATATTAACGAGGTTCGAGACAATCAGCGGCAAGCTTGCTGTATCTGCGATAAACCCTGCCGCCATGACAAAGGCTAACGTCGTGCCTTTATTGAAACCAAGCGCAAGTAACATTGCAATCACAATGGGCGTTAATATCAATGCCGCACCATCGTTGGCAAATAAAGCAGCCACCGTTGCACCAAGTAACACAATATAGCTGAATAACAGTCTTCCTTTACCCCCGCCCCACTTGGCAACATGTAATGCCGCCCATTCAAAGAAACCACTTTCATCTAAAAGTAGGCTGATAATAATGACTGCAACAAATGTCGCTGTGGCATTCCACACAATATTCCAAACTATCGGAATATCTTGAAAGCTAATGACGCCAAAAATAAGGGCTAAAACGGCCCCTGCCGTAGCACTCCAGCCAATACCCAGTCCTTTGGGCTGCCAAATAACAAAGGTGATCGTTAAAATAAAAATGAATGCGGCAATAAACATAAAAACCTCATGAAAAGGTGCTTTTCCGCACCTTTTATTTTTAGAAAATAAAACTTATTCTGCGAGCTGACTTAATGCAGATATCCCCACAGGCTCTGTTTCAAGCAAAGGAACAATAGCAACACGTTTTGCCAATGTTGATGTCACCTTTTCAATCTGAGCGACTTCCTGTTCTGCTCTTGAAAGTAACAATGGTGATGTTGTTTCCGTGATAGATAGACTGTTATTGATCACCCACGCCCACGGATGTATATCTGCCCGTATTAAATCATTTTGTAAGTTCTCCGCCTCAAGCACAGGCGTAGTTTCAGCGAGTGTCGTAATAATAACTTTGGTGCGTTCAGGATCTTGTAATTGCATCATCGGTGTTAAATAGTGGCCTTTTTCGCCCATTTTTTTAGCAATTTCTTTATGGTATGCCCCTGTTGCATCTAGAAGTAATAATGTATGTCCAGTCGGCGCAGTATCCATGACGACAAAACGTTTACCCGCGTCTCTAATGATGCGAGAAAATGCCTGAAATACCGCTATTTCTTCTGTGCATGGAGAGCGTAAATCTTCCTCTAGTAATGCACGCCCCTCTTCATCTAAATCTTTCCCTTTGGTTTCTAAGACATAATTACGATAACGCTCAGTTTCAGCGATAGGGTCAATTCGGCTAACTTGAAGATTGGGTAAAACACCATTGAGGGTTGATTCAATATGCGCAGCTGGATCAGATGTGGTCAGATGTACATCAAGCCCTTTTTCTGCCAATTTAACTGCAATTGATGCCGCAATCGTTGTTTTCCCTACACCACCTTTGCCCATTAACATAATCAGCCCATGCTGTTGCTGAGATATTTCGCCAACCAGTTCTGACAAGGTAGGTAAAGAAATAGGTTGTTTTGTCGGAGTAATAGTTGGAATTTGTGGCATCTCATTAGATAACAACTGCTTCAGTGCATCGACACCCACCATATTGATATTTTGTAAATAAAGAATATCGACAGGTAACGAGCGTAGTGCTTCAGGCATAGACTCTAATGCCGCTTGTTCACGAGAGTAGAGCGCATGGGATAACTTATCATTTTCAGTCACCGCCGTTTCAGGGAAAACACCATTGACAATTAATTGCTGATTTCTGATACCCAGAGATGACAACTCGCTATAGGTTCTCGCAACCTCTCTCAATGCCGCTGATTGAGGTCGTGCAACTAATACTAACCTTGTTAGTGATTTATCACTCAACGCTTCCACCGCCATGCTGTACTGTTCACGTTGTTTATCAAGACCAGACATTGGCCCTAAACATGACGCACCATCAGGATTATCAGTAATAAAATCACTCCATGCACTCGGGAGTTGTAATAAACGGATGGTATGCCCCGTTGGTGCGGTATCAAAAATGATATAGTCAAATTGCTTTGTAATTTCGGTATTGGTTAACAACCCAGTAAATTCATCGAAAGCTGCAATCTCTGTGGTACAGGCACCTGATAGCTGTTCCGTAATACTTTGAATTACCGCTTCAGGTAAACTTTCTTTGATTGGATTAATAATTTTGTTTCGATATTCTTCAGCGGCAGCTTGAGGGTCTATTTCAATAGCAAATAAATTTGGAACCCATGTTATTGGCTTAATATTGTTGCCTATCGATTGAGAGAATACTTGCCCAACGTTAGAAGCTGGATCAGTGCTCACCAGTAAGACTTTTTTCCCTTTTTCAGCCAACTTAATTGCGGTCGCACAAGAAATAGAAGTTTTACCCACACCACCTTTTCCAGTAAAAAATAAATAATTAGGTGTGTTATCTAAAAATTTCATTTTATTGCTCCTGTTAACAACACGTTTTACCATTACCACAACACGATTTAACAATTTCGGCTTTTTCAATATTCGGCCGAATACCAAACCATCTTGCTAGCTCATGTCGTTTTGGGTATCGACCAGTCAGCACAATCTCACCATCAAGAATCAATAGTGGAAGTGACTCGGCGCCTGCGGTTTCCAAAAATGTTTTTGCTTTTGTGTTGTTAACGAACTCCATAGGCTCTTGCGCTAAATTAAAACGCCTTATACTTGCCCCTTGTTTTTTTAACCAATCCACATCTGTTGCGAAGTCTACCAATGCTTGATCGACTTCGGTTCCGCAAACACCAGTGCTACAGCATAATGCGGGATCAAATACTTCTAATTTTTTCATATCTCAACCTTATATATGTTTTTTCGAATATGTTAACTTAAAAATTTTTATATAGAACAGCTACTCGCAGGTTCTTTTGTCTCTAAGCTTTTGAGTAAATCTGCAACTCTATTTTTCTCTGTGGCATAGGTGACATCAATGATACTTTTCACCCACGGTAGTAATGCTGGAGATAATCGATAATGAACCCATTTACCATGTTTTGAATCGAGCAAAAGACCCGACTCTCTAAGCATTGCTAGATGTCGAGAAGTCTTTGGTTGCGATAAATTCAAGGCCGTATAGATGTCGCAAACACACAGTTCACCAGATGCTTTTAGCAGTAGCACGATATCCAGTCTGGTTTGGTCGGCTAAAATTTTAAACAGCAGTAGTGGTTCCATACTTTCTCCTATATTTAATGTGTGTAAGATATACCAAGGAAATACATTCGTCAAAACATATATATTGGCCTATGAATTATCTAAACGAACGCTATCTTTATTTATTGATAATTCCTTACTGAGGAAATTAGAACCTTTAATTTTTCAATGTAATAGTATCAAGTGTTAATACTGTCGTATAACACACTATCTGTAGCCCTTGATATTACAGGGCTAGGAGCAAACTTTGGACTTTTCGATGAAATGGGCACACAACCCCTGCTTGCCGTTAATTTGTTTAAGCAATCACAGCATTTTCGCGAAAAACAAAAGATCGAGGATGCAATTCATTACGGCCTAATGGCCTGTAATTCATTCACAGAATCCAGCGAATACTGGCTCGCTTTAGCCGGTTTATATCAACAATCGAAAAATAGACTTCTGAGTATCAAAGCCGCCTTAAATTCTTATGTGTCGAACTGGGGATTCGGAGTACCGCATGACAAAGTGCTTTATTTTTTGAAGCAAGGCATGGATTTTTCAGAGCTCAGCTCAGATCCTGTTATTCAAAAAGTCACTAGTGGTGGGCTTGACTTAAATTTCGGCGGCACAAAAACCAATCATAACTACCCGATGATGAAAGAATGCATCGACGCATATTTCTCTCTTAACCAGCCAGTCACTGCCCTAAAGTTATATCAGAATTATGCGTTCTCCATGTACACAGAGACAAGTGCATTTCAAGAACGCTATGATTTTCGAATTGAGGAATGGAAGTCTGACTTTAAAGCTTTATGCCTGAAATATCTGAATGACTCCAGATCTGAAGTTACATTAAAGTGATGTATGGCTAGAAACAAAAATGCCGCATGATTAGTGCGGCATTTTGCTGGTGGCTTAATCTACCCCGCTCTGGGGGAACCCCTCGCGCGGCGCGTCCCCTCAGACACGCTCGCTACTTCAGTTGCCATCAGCATATCACACCGATCGCCGATCGCAGATTTTTTATACCTTTTCTTTCTGCTTCAGCTTTTCGTACAGAGCCATATGCCACTGGTAAGAGTCCGTTCCAACATGCTCGATGATCTCGTGGCATTTCAGTTTATTCATTCTGCCGAACTGGGTCGGTATGCCCATTTCTAACAACACGCATTCTGTCGCATAATGCTTAGCTTGCTTCGTGTCTTCAGTGTTGACAGTTGGCAGCATACAGCAAGTCAAAAAGACCGACAAAGCCAAAAGAAAAACAAAAAACGTCGGGACCAACAAAAAACCCAGCCTATCCCTATTCCAGAAGTAAACAAAAAACACAGCACTGGCAACTGTAATACCCAACGAAATCAAGCTCGGTAATTCTACCGATTCAGCCATAATCATCCGCAAACTCCTTCGGATTTCACGTAGCGCGATCGAAAGTGACCACTTTACGATGCATTCACTCGGTTTCTTCTGGGATCACTGCGAGCGGCAGATCACTGTGAACAACCTGCCAGCATTTAGCGAACTTCAACCGCAGCACTCTCTCTTGACAAACCAAGACGGTGTCTTCGCTGTCACGTAACGCCACCAGTTTTTTACCCGCCTGCATAGGCGTAAACCTGCCCGACACACCCGATAAAACATGTTTACTGCCTGCCAGATGAATAACGGTGTTATTGCCATCAAAGGCACGGATCAGTGAATAGCGATATGGCCCTTCAAAATAAACCGGCTGTACCAGTTGCTGCTGCTCCCCTTCGACCAGAGAATTAACAAAAAACCGGTCCAAATTCATGCGTAATTTTTTTACGCCGGTCGGATCCTGATTTGCCACTGAAGATGGCACCACAAAATTCACCGATTGCATTTCTGCCGAAACAACCTGAGCGGAAACGGCCATTGCCACTACAGATACGATTACCCTGATCATGATTTTCATATGCTCAACTCGTTTGTAAAACCCTTACGGGTGGCGGTCGCCGTGCCGGTTACCCCAACAATGGATAATTATCCTGGTATACCGACTACCTTCAATTTATGGGCTTTTAGGTTTCCTCCCTGTCAGCCCGTGGAAACGTCATCCTGATTATCGTCTGTAAATTTGTGATAATCAGGGCTGTGACTTTACAGCGGTGTTTCTTCATTTTTCGGCACAAACAGCACACATGAACCGTTGCCTGATTGCACCACCTCCGGCGAGCAAGCGTATGTTTCCTTTGTAGAGGCGAAGACAGTGAATGCCCAGCCACCAGGAGGCATGTTGCCTTTTCCAGGACTGAGCCAATCCACCTGCCCTTTCAGTTCGTATCGGCTTCCGTCGTAAATAACGACGGTGTGCAGCGACTGGTCAACGGAAGTCACTTCCTCAACCAGGAATAATTCGACCGGGCCATCATGGACGTGATGTTTGATTTCAGAATACGGCCGAGTTTCCACAGGGCTTGCACCGATCTGATTAATGCGAGAGTCCTGTTGCTGATCGGATGTATCGACTGAGGCATGGAGCTCTGCTGTCAACATGAGCATACCAGCCAGAAGCAGGAATGGCTTTTTCAACACTTACCCCCTTTTATCGCTCCCCCACGGAGCACAAACAGAAAGTTTGCCCCTCAGCAAACTCACTGTTTTTTGATACTGACCGACTGACGCATGATTGCCAACACATCACTGGCTGACATTTTCCAAGCTTCAGCTTGACGTCGCAGTACAAAAGCGCCCAACTCTATTCGCCGAGCATGATCTAACATGAATGTCATTGTATTCCCGGCTTCAGAGATCGTCATGCCGCAACCCACTGACCCATTGTTATTTACCACAAAGCCTTTGTTTTTGTTCGCGCCGTGGAACTTAGCACGCATTTCTTTTTCAAGCCCGAATAAAGCGCCGCAAAATGCGGTCAATTCATACCGGGACAGTTGTATCGTGATTTTCTGATCCCAGAGCACATCGCGCCCTTCCAATGTCATGGGTGCCATCGAGATATTCAGCGTCAGAAAACCTTCTTTTCCTTCGGACTGCACGTATTGAACATCCAATGCCGTCCGCTTTTTTTCATCGCGCTGGCGATCAGAGTACAGCTTCAGCTGTTCACCAAATTGATTCATAATTCCTCCTGATACCATAGTATCCCCAGCCAAGCCCGTGACGAAATTTTCGCCACCAGGTCAAAAGGTGAGATTGAACGGGTAGTTTTATTGTTTTATTGCATTCAGACCATGCCCCGAATCTCACCAAAGTGAGTTTGAGCGGGAAATATATACTTAGTTTCGGTGAGTTTGAACGGGAAATATAGTCTTGTTGATCAAGGCCTGACGAAAAAGGTGTGATTGGATGGGATGGCAAGGGAATAATGTTGATTTTTTACCCTGTTTTATGTCCCTACAGCCCGCTTCTTGTCTAAAACTCCTGAGTTTGTTCTCTTTTTAACCGATCAGTTCCCGCTATAACACACTTTATCGCTAGGTTACCCGCTACGACTCACTTTGGACAGGACGCATACCCACCACAACTCACCTTTCTCAAGCTTACTCCTATCAGAATTACCCGTTCAAACTCACTCTTTCATTCGTTTTGTTTACCAAATAAAAAACCCGCCTTTCGACGGGTTTCCGATATGACTCGCTTAATCCAACGTCGGGTTTCGGTTGTGAACATGCACGACCGAGTCCCGTCCAGCCTTGATGACCTCGTATTGCAAATAGCCAATACTATTCAGTTCGTTGAGAGCGTCGGTGATTTTACGGTTTTGGTCTGCGACCCTACCATTCATCATCAAGCGTTCACGAAGCCTCGACATTTGGATTGGCGCAGGCTGTCGTGGCAACGCTTCGAAATAAGTATACAGCGCCTGGGCTGTCTCATTTCTCGGCAGTGCCATTAGCGGCTTGCGTCGTAACAAACTTAAGTGGTCATTGCTGTAGAGCTCCCAAAGGCGCTCATCTGCTTCCAGTACAACCAGATCATCGACAACATCAAATTCTGCCTTCAACAGCAAGCCTGTTACCAAAAACTTCTTGGTACCTGGCGTTGTGAATGTGATGGTCTTTGCCCTGATTCGAGTTAACGAGTCGGCTATCTCCTTACGCAATTTCGAATCTAGCCGCTTCGATGGATACCCGCAGAACTGCGAGAACTCGCTGAATTTAACCTTGATCTTATTTCCATGCAGAGCATCAGGACATGCGCTAAACGCATGGATAATCCCCAACCAGCAACGAAAATCAATGAAATAGTTAAGCTGTGGACCGGTGATCACCACGTTGGTGTAGCCTTCACTACGGGCATACTCCAGGTAGCTGAGCGATTCGCTCGCGTCCAACGGCTTACCAACCTTTCCTTTCGATCGGATATTCGGTGTAAACACGCCAAGCCGCAATAACGAGACGGGTTGAACACTCGAACTGTTTGTTATTGTGAGTTTCCTGTGTGACGAATTTTCGTCAGCAGGTATCGCATCCTTGAATAACAGGATGTTATTACTACAATTTTGTTGCATCAAACCATAACCCCTCATGGTTGTGAATAAAAACTCGGCTTTCCCCTTTCAGACTCACCGAGTTTCCCACTGTACCACACCCAAATCCCATCCAAACTCACTTTCTTCCCTTTCAAACTCACTTTCCTCCCTTTCAAACTCACCTC